>NZ_JAVRMB020000227.1:0-52085 GCF_031844845.1 Endozoicomonas sp. | reverse complement strand
AGTCGATAGTAATAGGCTGTTGATTCCCAGCTCATGCCGCCCAGTAATCCAATAGTTCTCATTGCTTCCTATCTTCGGGCTGAATAATCCCGGTTACGATCATATACTGCGCCAGATAGTAGGTCAGCATAATTGCAACGCCTGCATAAGGCAGTGGTTGTATGAATTTATTGATGGCAATCAGGCTGTCAGAGAGTGCGAAGGTGCAGGCACCAACAAATAGCCATTGCCATGGGCGATTGCAAAAAGCCGCACCAAGCACCATAGCGCTGATGGCCAGTAAATAAGCGATCACTGGAATCATAAGCTCGCCACTGGCGGGTAAAATAAACCACCCCAGTATCAGGGCTATGGGTATATAACCGGTAGCCAGCCATTGCCGTTGTCTATTAAATAGAAAGCGCTGCCAGAACAGAACTGCATAAGTTACCTGGGCGATCAAAAAGCTGGCTAAACCGGGCACAAAGAAGTTCCCCACCGTTCCATCCAGAGCCAGCAGGATATCGCCACCGGCGGAAAACAGAATCGCGACCACCATACCTGCCCGTAACTTACCGGCAAGCAGTGTCCAGACAGGAATCAGTAGCAGAAGAACAGGGGCTGCTTTTGACACAACCGCCAATGCAACGGGCAGTTGATTCATAAACAGGAGATAGATGAGGGCCAGGGCCCAGAATGTGAGATTGATCGTTTTTGACATGGTTTCACTGTTCTTATTGTTGGTGTAGTGAGGGATTATGATCTGAACTTATTCACAGGCCAAGGGCTTCTCACGGGCCAAGGGCTTCAGCCAGTGACTTTTCAATTTGTGCCTTCAGGCTTATGCCGGAAGTTCTCGTCAGGGTGGCGGTAAGTTCATCATGGCCAGGTACGTCTCTCAAGGCTGTTTATTCGGGGTCGATAACCTGATAGCTGGTTTTTTGACAACAGGCCTTGTGATGAGAAAAGACATAAATTCCCCTTCTGTTCAGCCGGTGAATACACAGCACGGCAATGAACATAATGTTTCGCAGAAAAAAGGAAGTCGCTGGCAGTATCTTATCACGCCGCTGAAAGCAGCAGTGCTTTCTATTAAGAAGTCATTGTCGTCGAAAACGCCGACAACAAAAGCACTCTCCGATTATGCGGTTTCTCATGCCAGTGATAAATCAGGCAAAAACTACATGGCAGGCAAGGAGGAGAAAGCAGATCCTGTTTACGCCAAAGTCAATAAACAGCCCCTTTATGCCAAAGTGAATAAAAATCGGCAGTCGGAGAAGCTGAATACATTTGATAGTGTTCAACCGTTTCATGAGGAGCAGGCAAGCACCAATAGTTCTGTGTCCACCGGGGGAGGTCATAATGATCCAGGTTATGCATCAATTGATGATGTCCCGGGCATCCCACCACGGATCACCTGGACAGAAGAAGGAGACAGTGGTTATGCCCGTATTGATGATACACCAGGAAATGCCGGTTTAACGGATAGTATCAGAGACGAAAATGGGGCTCTGCGGGTAGAGGAAGAAGATCCTTATTCGGTGATTCCCGATGACTCGAAGGTTCTGGAAGAACCGGAGGTCACAGATAGCAATCAAAATGAGCCCATTTACGCGACAGTAAACAAGCATCAACTCAATAAGGAAGCTCCCCAGGCATGGTTCGATGATCCTGACTATGCCAGTCTTGATGAAAGTGGCCGGGATACACAGGTTGCTAATGCTTCAGATGAACATCCAGATATTGAAGAGGATGGTTATCAGCGGCTCCCCGGTGACGAAGAGCCTCTCTATGAAACACTTCCTGGTATGGAAGAAAATCAGTTATTCTCATCTCCGAAGCTGGTGAAAAGTACGTCGCTGGATACAGGGATGGATCAAGTTAAGGATGAAAGTCTGGGGGAAGATCTTTACGAAACCCTGGCCGATTTCCCTCCTCAGCTTCCACCCAAGCCTGCCAAATTAACAAAAAGTGCCTCTTCTGAAGGTCAGCTTGATCAGCTGGATGTTAAAAGCAAACAACCGCGAAAACTGCCTTTAGCGGGACTGGTGAACTGGGCTAAAGGGGCTAAAGATAAACATGCTGAAATGACAGGGCTTGAGAGTGCAGAAGCAAGAACTGAGCGTGTACAGAACCTGATGGATCGCTGCAATAAACCAGGTGATGCCATTGTACTGACATTCAGAGGCGGTCGTCATAGCGCCATACTGGTTTATGATGACGTTCTGAAGAAGTCTGTTTACCTCTCTTTTGGTGCTGAGAAAAGTTATAAAGAAAGAGGAGGGGGGAGTCAGGAGCTAGAGCATGACATTTATGGCTTTCAGGATATGATGGCGGAAAAAAATATGGTTAAGCTGGAAGGTATGGATAATCAGGCCATATTGAAAAAGTGGCGAGGAAGCGTAAAAAATAAGTCGTTTAATGTGCTTACCCGGAACTGTTCCTCCATTATTAAAAAGCTGGTGCTGGCAGGTAGTGAGAACGCTCTGGGTAAGGGAAAACTGGAGCATGACAGGCATTGGCAGATGCCATCCAATACCCTTAATCTGGCGCTGGAAATAAAAAATAAAATGAACCCGTCACCTTAAAAGCAGGTGTCGTTTAATTATTGGTGCGTTTCAACCATCCAACCTGAGGCATTAACGATGTACAGGGTATTGCCTGCGTCACGGATAACAATACCGCCATAGGATAAAACGTTAATACAAGGGATAAACACCTTCTTTTACCAGCTGATAATCAGCGCCCTTATCACTCTTTACAATACTGACCTCAAATTGATCATCCTTAAAGCGAACCAGCAGATACTTCTGATAAACCACGGCACTCCCCAGAAAGACCGGGAGATGTTGGCCGGGGCCATAGAAATTCCAGAGCGTGTGAAAATTGACCAGGCCAATATAAGGATGCAGGTGACCTGCAAAGATCGCTGAAACCTTAAATCGGCGAAGAATATCCTTTATTTCATGGGTAAAACTGGAAATATGGTAGTTAAGGATGATATGTTTTCCTTCTTTGCTGGCTTGCTCCAGGTCATTAATCAGCCAGTCTCTGGCAGACTGAATATTGAAATAATCACGCCTTGCCTTACCGAAGTTCCAGCCATTCCATTTAGCGGTATAGGTTGGGTAATTATTGAGCTGAACAAAGTGTATGTCGCCAATATCCCAAGAGTAGGCAAGGCTTTTACTGTACTCTTTTTTCAGTGAGGGAAACTGGTAATGAACACCGGACTCATGATAATCAAAACGTTTAACATTCAGTGTTCGAACCTGATCCCGGAGATAGAGTGCCATTCTGGATGCACAATTATTAGCAAAACAGTCATCAACGTTATTGGCAATATCATGATTTCCCAGGCCCGGATATACATTCATTTTTAACTGTTTATGGTAAAGCTCCTGGTACGCATCGAACTGCCAGTCATGGCCAAAGGCGGTCAGGTCACCATTAATAACCACACCGGCGAGTTGATCTTTACCCAGGTTATTCATCAATGCATTCAGGCTTTGAATCTGATTTACATTTTCCTTCCAGGCTTTATCCTTGTCATTACAATTACGATATTGATTGTCACAGGACCATGGGTATTGCGGATCGGACATAAATGCCATGTGAAAGTCGTTGTAGTTGAACGGAATCAGGCGAGCGTAAGAGAATGTATCGTTCAGTTCTTCTCCCACATTGGCTGTGGAGTGGTAATAGGTTCGGCAAACCCCGTTTCCATCCGGGGCTTCGCAGGCTTCCAGCGCATGTCCGGGAGCCAGCTGGAACGAGGCTGTGGTACCCCCGGCAAAGCCCTGAATATCATGAAACTCCTGACTGTCGATATTATCTGGGCAAAGTGTAACTAACTGGCCAGAATATTGAGGATATTCATAAAGGTTGGAACAGGCTTCTTGTGAAGCGGAACTGTTTTGGATAAATAAAAAAGCCGTCATTAAAACTAATAAGGATTTAATTAATGATATTGCTTTAAATCCTGACATGGAAAGGCCTTTTTAATGTTAATGGTTAGAGTTTTTCTTTGATTTCATTGTCGGCAGATATTCTGAGAGTAGCATTTTAATTAACTAACGTTATGATAATTATAAAAAATATCGACAGGTGATTATTCTCTTTAAACAGGAGTTGGAAGTATTTGCTATCCTGAATCTGTTATTTTTATATAGTGAGCTTTTTGAAAAGTACTAAGAATCGCTAATGTGCTTATTTTCAAAGAGTCAAAAAGGAATTAGATCATAATCCGGTATCGCCGAATAATCAGGTAATGGACCAAATAGAGATAAGTACTATGAAAAAAGGACGTTTATTAATTTTAATCCTATCGGGATTTATTGCATCAGCCTGTTCTCAAGAGCAATCTTCATCTAATAGGGAGAGCCTGATGTTTGAACAACCAAGGTATCATAAATACAGTGTGGAAGAGATCTTAAGTACCTCTGAAGATGAAGAGCTTGTTAAGATCTCCGGAGAACTTATCCGAAAAATTAAAGGTAAAATTTATTTGTTTCGTGGAGAGACCGGCGAAATCAAGGTGGTTATTGAGGATGCGATGTTATCTGATAATGGTCTTACGTTGAAATCTCCGGTCATTATCAAAGGTGAAGTGGATAATCCGGCGGATAAGCCTCCCAGGGTTGATGTTGATGATATTCACTATGTTTTTTAATAACTGATTGAGTTGTTTATAGAAATGGCAAAGCACAGTGCTATGCCATGACGTTGTTAAGAGGTTGTTAAGAGGTTGTCGAGATCGGATGTAAATGTTCATTTATATCTCTATCGTCTTTGCTGCGAAGGAGCCTGTCGCAAAAGGTTGAAAATGCCGATTTCTACCCCCTCCGTCTTTCCCGCGAAGGCGGGAATCCATCTCGAGAGTGGGAGTTTGTCTCGAGCAGTGGATCGCCGCCTGTGCGGGGATGACGGTTGGCGCGGGAATGACGGAGGGCTGGTGCTTTCTACAATGCCATTTCCCTTACTGCTCTCCATAAATAGTTTCAGGATCCTGAAGCACCGGATCTTCGGTATTCCACAAAGCATTTCCGCCTTCATCCACAAGGCGACGATAAAAACAGGATTTACGCCCGGTATGGCAGGCAATACCACCCACCTGCTCAACCTTAAGCAGAATCGCATCACCATCACAGTCAAGGCGGCACTCTACCAACCTTTGCGTATAGCCGGAGCTTTCACCCTTACGCCACAGCTTTCTCCTTGAACGAGACCAGTAAACGGCAATCTGTTCATTCAGGGTCAGCTCAAGGGACTCCCGGTTCATCCAGGCCAGCATCAAAACCTCGCCGGTGTCATGATCCTGGGCAATGGCCGTTACCAGACCATCATCATTCCATTGCACTTCATCCAGCCACTGATTTGTTATCATCTTTTTTATCCATTATCGAAGTATCAACCAGCCACCCAACACCGCAATCATCAGGCCAGACATCGACTCATTGATGACAAAGGAGCCTGACCAAGCCAAGACTGCAATTCCGGCAACCAACAACACAAACCCGGCACGCCGCTGCCTTACCCTGCGTTTTTCTGCCAGAACCTGCTGCTGATGGAAAGACTGCTGCTGATCAACCAGAGTCCGAACCGTTGATATCACTTTCTGAGCCATGACCGGAGCGCTCAACAGCCAGTCAGCACTCTGCTCCTTAATATTGCAGGCAATACCCATTGGGCTTACCTGGTCTCTCATCCACTTTTCCAGATATGGCTGAGCCGTTACCCAGAGGTCCAGATCAGGGTATAGCTGCCGGCCAAGCCCTTCCACATTCAGCAAGGTCTTT
Organism: Endozoicomonas sp.; assembly: GCF_031844845.1. Lineage (GTDB taxonomy): Bacteria > Pseudomonadota > Gammaproteobacteria > Pseudomonadales > Endozoicomonadaceae > Endozoicomonas. The sequence goes on along the minus strand of NZ_JAVRMB020000227.1, from coordinate 46,308 downwards.
TCCAGCAACACCAGCTGAGGCTGCACTTCCATATTAAAACGACGGGCAACCTGAAATAACCGAACCAGCAGCTGCCCAAAGGAGATATCTTTCAATGGCTTTTCAAAGATCGGCTCGCAAACCGTACGAATGCCCGCTTCCAACTCACCCACCGGTGTATCCCTCGGCACCCAGCCTGAATCCACGTGCAACTGGGCAACTTTGCGATAATCACGACGGAAAAAAGCCAGAAGATTACTGGCCAGATAATGCTGATCTTCCGGTTCCAGGGTTCCAACAATGCCAAAGTCTATCCCGATGTAACGGGGCTCCTGAGGATTACTGGCATCAATAAAAATATTGCCCGGATGCATATCCGCATGAAAAAAACGATCCCGGAACACCTGGGTGAAAAAGATTTCAACGCCTCGCTCCGCCAGTTTTTTCATATCCACGTTCTTTGCCTGTAACGTGGCGATATCAGAAACCGGAACTCCATAAATGCGCTCCATTACCATCACTTTTGTACGACAGTGATCCCAATAAACCTGAGGCACGTATAATAACGGTGAAGCCAGGAAGTTACGCCGCAACTGAGAACAGTTGGCCGCTTCCCGGAGCAGGTCAAGCTCATCAAAAATAGTACGTTCATAATCCGCCACCACTTCAACCGGACGAAGACGACGGGCGTCTTTTGAGAGCGTGATAAGCAGACGGGCAAACAGATACATCAACCCGATGTCTTTGCGAATCACCCGCTCAATACCCGGGCGAATCACTTTTACCACCACTTCCTCCCCCGTGTGCAACCTTGCCGTATGCACCTGGGCAACAGAAGCAGAGGCCAGGGGTTCACGATCAAAACGGGCAAACTGAGTATCGACACCACAGGCAAAAGCAGACTCAATGATGGCAACGGCATCCTCTGCCGGAAATGGCGGTACATCATCCTGAAGGCGGGATAATTCATCACTGATATCGTCGGGCAGAAGATCTCTTCGAGTTGAGAGAATCTGGCCAAACTTGATAAAGATGGGACCCAGTGCTTCCAGCGACAGTCGTATCCGCTCCCCGCGGGGCGCATTATTCCGGATAACATATCGCCATGGCAGTAACCTCAGAACGCAGCGCAACCAGAACGGTGATCGATCCAGATCAATCAGGTTGTCCAGCCGGTTACGGGCGATAGCTGCCACAATTTTCAATAAGCGAATCAACGGCAAGCCCCCGGCTTATGATTTTGCATCTGATGTGGTTTTAGATTTAAGCGTGTCTTGCCACTGGAGTTCCAGTCTGTCCATAGACTCAGCCAGCTGACCAACCTCTGCAATAAAGCCTTCCACTTCTACTCTTGAAGGAATCAGGCGAAGCTCTTCCTGAAGATATTCCCCAAGATTATCCATAACCAGCTTCTGCCCTCTGTGGGCATGATCACCAATAAAGCGAACCCCTCGGGCCATCATATGCCCGGGAATATCGCCAAAGGTTTGGCAAAGCGGTCTTTCCCAATCAATTTCCAGTTGCTGGTGAATGTGCTGCAAATCCTTAATCAGCGCCTCATCGCCGGAAATGGTTAAACCGGGAATTTCAAAAAATGGCAGATCCCTCCGGGCTACCAGTACGGCAAATGCAGCGCTGGAACCTTCAAAAATTGCATCAACCTCCCCCTCAAAGACGCTGGCCAAACGAATCCGGTCCTGCTCAAAATGAACAAAACATGCCCACCGAGGTGAAGTGCATTGAAAAGAAACGACCTTACCAAACCATTGCGACAGTTTTTTTATGGTCACCGGATCCAGTGCCAGCAGCGCATTCACCTGATGCTCAATAGCTGCCAGCAAACCGGTTTTGACAACAGGATCCACCATCAGGGCTTGACTCCCTTATGCAGAGCCACAATGCCGCCGGTCATATTGTGATAAGTGGTATTCACAAAACCCGCATCCTTCATCATGCCTTCAAGGGTTTCCTGATCCGGGTGCATGCGAATACTTTCCGCCAGGTATTTATAGCTTTCAGAATCGCCAGCCACCAGCTTGCCTATCATTGGCAACAGACTGAACGAATAGGCATCATAGGCCCTGGTCAACAGTGGGTTATTGGTTTTGGAGAATTCCAGAATCAGTAGCCGGCCACCGGGCTTCAGAACCCGGCACATGGAACGAAGCGCTGCCTCCTTATCGGTAACATTGCGCAGGCCAAAGGAGATGGTGACGCAGTCAAAGGTATTATCCGGAAACGGCAGACACTCCGCATTGGCCTGAACAAACTCCATATTGCCCACAACACCCTGGTCAATCAGTCGATCCCTGCCCACACGGAGCATGGATTCGTTAATATCCGCCAGAACAACGCGTCCTTTGCCCCCAACCATACGGGAAAACTGTTTCGCCAGATCGCCAGTACCACCAGCGATATCGAGCACAGCCTGACCAGGCCGGACAGCAGAAAGCTCAATGGTAAAGCGCTTCCAGAGACGATGAACCCCCATGGACATCAGGTCATTCATCACATCGTAGCTACTGGCTACGGAATGAAAGACCCCGGCAACCATTCCTTCTTTTTCATTTTCCGGCACATCGCGATAACCAAAATGGGTTGTGCCGTCACCTTTATGCTTGCCACTGTCTGTCATGACCCTTCCCGGCATTCATCCGATCAATCTTATGGCTGGCTATTGTAAAGGCAAACGGGGATCGGTGTCAGTAGATTAGGGTTGAGAGTCAGAGATGTAAACCGGGGATGATAATGGAGAAAAACACGGCAATCCGAGGATGAGAGCATAAGCTGGTTATTTAACGCGGTTTCAACAAATAACAAACCGGGCTGTCAGTGGAACAGCCCGATTATAGCAAAATCAAGTTTATAAACGTGTTTCTTGCTCTCCGTCTTCTCCGTCTTCGTTTCCCCATACCCAACTCGTAGAAATACTCCCATTCGAGCTGTCATAGGTAGAGTTGCCCTGACCGACTGCCTCACCCTTCACTGAAGGCCCACCAATTTCCTCATAAATGGGCTCAGCCATTGGGTCAGATTGAGCAGCTTTCGCAGCCTTTCCTGAATTATCAGCTGACTTCCCAACAACAGTGTTAGTAAACCTCAGCCGGATCATACCTTTCGCAGAGACAAGATCCTTTTCGCCACTCTGATTGAACAGCATCCTTGCCTGCTCATTGGAGATATCGAACAGATCTGCGGTGAGACTTAGGACATCTCCTCTCTCATCGTCTGATTTAGAGTTGTTAAAAGTTTCTTTCAATGATGAGTAGACTTTTGTTTCAATTCGGCCAAACTGCTTATTCTTCCTATCAGCTCTAACCCTCGCAGCAATAGAAACTCCAGCAGCAGCAAGCTTGGCAACCCCAACCGTAGCGTTGGTAGCAAGGCTCCCGAGGCCGGGCGCCGCTATAGATGCCACTGTGCCAGCAGAAGCCCCCACCACATCAATAGCTGCCTGTGCATCCGAGCTGGCTTGTTTAACACTCGTACGATCTTTTTTTGCATCAATTACATCAGCAGCTAATTCCAACGCATTTTTTAAAGATGGGTTGCCGTTGAGCATATCAAATCTACTCTGGGCAAAATCACCAATATTCTTCAGTTTCGAGTCGAGAATCAAATTACTCTCTGATCTATAGTTGCCGTCTTCTAACTCCCTGAGTGCACGGACACCGTAATCGACTTTCAACACAGGTATCATCGCAGTAGCCAGTGCTGCTCCTGTCCATTTCATCTGACGTACCTGATGATCAATCTTTCTCTGTTCATAGTTAGCAAAAGATTTCAATGCCGGAGCATCATCCTTATAATCAAGCACTTGACTTTTGACATCGTTCTGGGTGGGAAGCTGTACAGTTTTACTTAAATGAGCATGCAACTTCTTATCATTAATAACAAACCGGTGATCAGTTGCTAATGCTGACTCACCAATTTTTTTCAATACAGGCGTCTTATATTTCATTTCAACACCAAGAGGCTTCACAATGGCATTGAACTGCTGCATCAGCCTTTTTGACTGGTGTCCGGGTTTTAATCGCTTTTTCCCATCTTCACTTCTTGTTTTGTCCGCGTCCTTTCCAGCTTTATAATCTTTACCCTTCTTCTCAAAGTCTGTTTTCCACTGTTTTAGCTGTTCAGCTATGGTCTTCCCCCCAAATTCTTTGCCTAATACAGAGTCCTTAGCTCCCGTTATTCCCCCTGCAATGTCAATCAAACTGTCAGCCAGTTTAGCCATTTTGTTATCATCACTGAAATGGCATTTGCTTTCACTGAGAACTGTTCGTAAAGAATTGGTTTTCTCAACAGAGCCAACATCAGACAGCTTCGCAACCAGTGCGTAGTCTTTTAAATCCTGAACCGAAGCCGAGTCCTTCCCTCCTTTAGCATCGGAATCCCACCGACCAATAACATCACCACACTTGCTAAAGGCCTCCTGCCGGTTCTTAAGCTTAGAAAGCTTATAAGCCTTGCGACCAAGCGTAAGACTGTGGGCAAGGATTCCCGAACCCACATCAACACCCACACTAACTGGATCGAATAAATCAGAAATGTCTGCACTACCCGCTGTCTCACTAACTACCACCTCACTGACATCAACAGCCTCGGCCTCGGCCTCCCCCGCAACCACTTCCGCCTCAGCTAAAAGCTCCTGAACCTCCTCCAGGTCACCAGCTTCAACAGCGTCATTGGCGAGATCGTCAATGCTATTCAGCTCAGTAAGCTGATCTTCTGCCTCTGAAACCTGCTCGCTGGCCTGAGCATAATCCTGCTCCAGATCATCAAGCTGACCTTGCAGTGCGGTAGTCTCTTCAGTCAGGGTTGTCACTGCATTCCCGGCCTCAGCTAACGGCTCCTGCAACTCAGCCAATTCACTTTCTGCAGAAGCCAGCTCTGTACTTTTAACCGCCAGCACACTTTCTAAAGAGGTCAATTCAGCCTGCTGACTTGCAAGTATTGCCTGATGCTCTTCAACCAGTGTTGTCAACTCGTTAAAAGCCGGATTTGCCGCATCATTAAATGTGTCCCTAACCCCTTCATTGGCAAGGTCTAATAGACGCTGCCCCTCAGCAAGTTGATCCTGCAACTCAGTAATAAGATCCTGCTGTTCAGTAATGGCTTGATTTGTATCAGCAATTGAGCCCTGAAGGCCATCCACATCCGCTTGCAATTGGTTAACCTGAGATGTTCCATCAGCCACCTGCTGAGAGAGTTGCATCTGCGACTCTTCAGCAGTAGCCAAAAGCCCCTCCTTTTCCCCCAGGGCTTCTGTTACGCTATCTTTTTGAACACCAATGGATTCTTTCAAATCAACCGCTTGATTGAGACCGGTTTGCGAGGCATCCACAAGTGCCTCAATATCATCCCTTACGATCCCCGCTTCCGCCGAATCCTTCAGAATTTGCAAAAGACGCTCACCCTCTTCAAGGGCAGAGTTTTCCATTCCAGAGTTTTCCATTCCAGAGCTTTCTAAAACGTTTTCTATTGAAAGCCCTGAGTCCCTGACTGCGCTTATGTCCTCTGCAAATTTCATAGCGCCATAAAGCACCATGCCCTCTGTACCCGCAAAAGCCTCCACATAACCTTCACCAAAAGCAATGGAAGACCCATGATCATTGCTTGTCTTATCTCGACGGCCTTTGACGGCGCTGTTTACGTCATTAGTGGAATCTTGCTCAAGCAGGCTAACTTGCCCCGCTTGTGTGGTTAAATCCTCATCTGAAGCTCCAAAACCAGCAATTCCACTTTTATCTTCAACAGCGTCGCTTGTGACTGAGTTAGCAGATTCAGATAATCTGGTATCTCTTTTGGCAAGCAGCGTCTGTTCTGCTTTTTCCTTACCTTCAGACTTATTATTTCTTTTTGAGAAAAAGTTTTTCAGTTTTGATAGTTTGGAAACTTTCTGCCCCTTACCAGTCTTCACTGGCTTCTGTTCAGCAGAATTTTCATTTTCAGAGCCCGGAGGCTGAGTTATATTGCGAGATGTTGGATTTCCAACTCCTGGTATTTTTCCACCTTCCATGAGAAGCCATCCTTAGCTGTCTATATCATTTCCTGAAAGTATAGGACAGTAAACTGGCAAGTCCTTAAGGAATTGTCCCGAAATAAATTATCCATTTGCCAGTAGATTGAGGCACCTGGGGAGCAGTACTTAAACAATTCCGGCTGCGTTCTCCGCTGTCATCCTGTACAGGGATTGTACAGGATGACAGCGGGAGTTGGTCGGTAATAATGACTGTTTTCCCAAATGTGGAATTTATTAAAGGACAATCCCTAAGCAGCTAATGGCTGTGAATTTTCAAGGCAATTAACGCGAGGTTTAAGGTTGTACCAGAATGTTGACACTCTGATTTATAGATAGGAGAGCTGTTATCGTAAATAAACATCTGTTTTAAAAACTTAATTGATAAGGAATCGATTAAAAATACTTAAAACGAATAAGAACAACCTGAGAGCATCCTTGCTTATCATGCTTATTGAAAAAGGCGAACTATTGAAACTTCCGGATCACGACTGGCCCCTGCATCTCTTATAGCTTGCAAGTATTCATCCCAAAGCTGCTGCCTGTTATGGCAAAGCTCATACAGATAATTCCAGTCATAAATACCGCTATCATGACCATCATCAAATATCAGCTTGATGGCATACTGGCCAACCATCTCCACACCGGTAATGGCCACATTCATCTTACCCGTTTGTAAAACAGGGTTGCCATGCCCTCGTACCTCGGCAGAAGGACTCAACACCCGGAGAAATTCGGCCTCCAACTGAAAGCTTTCATTTCCGAACTGCACTTCCAGCAACCTGGAGAGTTTGTGGAGTTTAATGGCAGATGGAATCTGTGTTGTCACAGGTAGAATACCGGGATTAGAAAGATGAGAGAGGCCTCACCTGAAAAAAGAGGCCTCACCTGAAAAAAGAGGCCTCACCTGAAAAAAGAGGCCTCACCTGAAAAAAGAGGCCTCACCTGAAAAAAGAGGCCTCACCTGAAAAAAGAGGCCTCACCTGAAAAAAGAGGCCTCACTTCAAAGAGAGGCCCGTTTATGAATCAGAGAGTTAGAGAATATAACGGCTCAGATCTTCATCCTGAACCAGTTCGCCCAGATGTTGATCCACATAAGCGGCATCAATTTTCAGGGGTGCGCCATCCTGAGAGGAGGCGAGGTCTACCGCACTGAAAGAGACTTCTTCCAGCAAACGCTCCAGCACGGTGTGGAGACGACGGGCACCAATATTCTCAGTACGCTCGTTAACCTGCCAGGAGACCTCAGCGATACGACGGATGGCATCCTCAGTAAACTCAATATTGAGTGATTCCGTTGCCAGCAACGCCTGATACTGCTCGGTCAGGGAGGCGTCCGGCTCAGTCAGAATGCGCATAAAGTCATCAGACGTGAGCGCCTTCAACTCAACGCGGATTGGCAGACGACCCTGTAATTCCGGAATCAGATCTGAAGGCTTGACCTGATGGAAAGCACCAGAGGCGATAAACAGAATATGATCGGTTTTCACCATGCCGTACTTGGTGGAAACGGTGCAACCTTCAATCAATGGCAACAGGTCACGCTGAACCCCTTCCCGGGACACATCCGCATTGGAAGAACCGGAACGCTTGGCCACTTTGTCAATTTCATCAAGAAAGACAATGCCATTCTGTTCAACGGCATCCACGGCCATGGCCTTCAGCTCATCTTCGTTGACCAGCTTGGCGGCTTCTTCTTCCTGAACCATGCGCATGGCGTCTTTGACTTTCAGCTTGCGGCTTTTGGACTTGCCGGTATTCATGCTGGAGAACATGCTCTGCAGCTGACTGGTCATCTCTTCCATGCCCGGAGGTGCCATGATCTCAACGCCCATGGCCGCTTCACGCACATCAATTTCAATCTCTTTGTCGTCCAGGTCACCTTCACGGAGCTTCTTGCGGAACACCTGCCGGGTAGGGTTATCCTGTGGCTGTGACTCTTCACTGAAGGTACGCGCCGGTGGCAGCAAAGCATCCAGAATGCGCTCTTCAGCCGCATCCAGCGCACGATGTCGCACTCGCTCTATTTCCTTTTCCCGAAGCATTTTGATCGCCGCATCCATCAGGTCACGGACAATGGACTCAACATCACGGCCAACGTAGCCAACTTCAGTAAATTTGGTGGCTTCAATCTTGATGAATGGAGCATTGGCCAGCCGGGCAAGACGCCGGGCAATTTCGGTTTTACCGACACCGGTAGGGCCAATCATCAGAATATTTTTGGGACTGATTTCATTACGCAGCTCTTCACTCAACTGCATTCTGCGCCAGCGGTTCCGCAGCGCTATTGCTACAGCGCGCTTGGCATCATCCTGACCAATAATATGTTTGTCCAGCTCATGGACAATTTCGCGGGGTGTCATATCTGACATAATTGAAACTCGTTATAAATAGCAGTGCCTTCAGGCAATTGGAAGCTCTTCAATGACTTGATTCGAATTGGTGTAAACGCAAATATCTGCCGCAATACCGAGACTCTTTTCGACAATATCCCTGGCGCCTATCTCAGTGTTCTGAAACAGCGCCTTGGCGGCTGCCTGAGCATAAAATCCACCGGAGCCTATGGAGAGAATACCGTCCTCTGTTTCCATCACATCACCATTTCCGGTAATAATCAGGGAGGCGCTGGCATCCGCAACGATCAACATTGCCTCCAGCCTTTGCAGGGCTCGCTCCATACGCCACTCTTTAGCCAGTTCAACGGCCGACTTGACCAGCCGCCCCTGATGCTTTTCCAACTGAGCTTCAAAGCGCTCAAACAGCGTAAATGCATCAGCGGTACCACCCGCAAAACCAGCAATCACTTTTCCGTGGAATAAGCGACGTACTTTGTGGGCATTGCCTTTAATGACGGCATCACCCAGCGAAACCTGACCATCGCCACCGATCACGACACGGTCGCCACGACGTACCGACAAAATAGTTGTGCCACGATACTGTTCCAAGGCTCGCTCCTTAATAATAATACGGATAACGGGTCATTATATGGGGGGGACAAAATCAATTATCAAGAGGGTTCGGGTAGAAACTCATTTCTGAACGTAGCTCGTTATCCGCTTCCCGCTTACCACCGCCCGAAAAAGATAAGACGGGCTTTTTCGGACTACGGACTACGGACAGCGGGATTATTTGAGTTGCAAGAGAAGACTATCAATATTCTTACCTGCCAGCACTTTCTGGGCATTCTGGAGTGATGGGCGGTCAGTGAATGGTCCCAGCTGCACTCGATGCCAGGTTTCCCCTCCCCCTACACTCACTTTCTCAACTTTTGGCATCAACCCTTCAAGCAGCAATTGAACTCTGAGCCGTTCGGCATCCTTGAAACTCCGGAATGAACCAGCCTGCAGCAGGTACTTCTTTGGTTTAGCGCTTGCTGCAGGCACTGCCGTTGTCTTATCTGCTTTTTGGGGTTGGGTTTTCGCAGGGGCAGGATCAGCGATGGAAACCGTCACTTCCGACTCGGGAAGCAGGGTATAAAAATCAAAAACCGGCTGGCTATCTTTTTTCAGATCAGCTCTTTTCTGCTCATCCACAGCACCTGAAGCAACCTGCTCAGCCACGGTCCTGACATCTTTGGCCGAAGGCGTTAACCCGGCCAGAAAAGCCACAAACACCCCTATCGCCAGCCCTGCCAGCAACCAGACCCAGCCAGGCATACCCGCTGACGACCTTTTGCCGGTGCTTTTCGACTTGCTGGCTCCACGCTTTGTACTGTTTGATCTGGCTGTCATCTGTCTCAAATTTCAAAATTAAGGAATAGGGTTTAATTATCACCGGCAATACCTGTATCCGGTCAAGCGCTACCGGCTGTATTGAAAACAAACTGCCGGTAAATCCTCCCCAAAAGTATTGCCCGGGCATGTCTATACTCAAAAAACATGATCGATTTCAGAAGCCCGTCAATTTTCCGGGCAATGATAGCTCATTTTTGTCAGGACGTTTCATCATGGAAGATGTACAACCACCAGTGGATTCATTATCTGAAGTAGCGGGCACAGACACAGGCTCATCGACTTTCAGCACTGCTATCGCCAACCCCTCCGAACCAAACCAGCGCCCTGTTCAGATCGAAACGTCCTCAACCCGGGGTGAATATATCATCAATAGCACCGCCACTGATATTCAGATGGAAGTGCGAGGCCCGGACTTTGTCTTCCTTTTTCCCGATGGTTCTGAACAGGTTATCCTGATGGCGGGCATCATGACCGCCACCGGCCAGCCACTGCAGGTTAAATTTGCCGATGGTTCGACGCTCACGGGAGATCAGTTTATCGCCCGGGCCGCCTACCAGCAGGCTGTCGATGTCCAAAATCTTGGGCCGTTATCCGCCCCCGCCAATGAACCGACCATCAGCGATCAACCTTCCGATGAACAGCAAGCCCCTCCGGAGACAGACTCAACAGCGCCGACCAATCAGTCCAGCACCGTAAACACTGAATCCGGTTTTAGCAAGAGCTTTGCTGAAGAGGTGAGCCAGCTCAAACAGGAAACTTCCGGCAAGTCCAGCCAGCAAAACCTGTCAACGTTTCAGCAGGCGATGACCAGAGAAAGCAGACAACTGGAAGAGATTTCCAGTGACACCTCCACCAGTACTGACACCCCTGCGCTGTCATCCCCGTCAGATAGCAGCACTGGCTCCGGGAGCACCGACAATCCGGACCTCCCCCCCATCACCACGGCCGCCACGGTAATTACCGAAGGCACTGGCACTGGCACCGCAGTGACCGAAGGCTATGCCATCAGCCTCACCAATGTCGCCGCCTATGAGAGTTCAGCCACCTATTTAGGAGGTGGTGGTTCGCTGGAATCAACCACTAACCCAGTACACAGCGCGCAGCTGAACAGTGAGCAAATTTATTATCCGGACTCCGGAAACATTGATGGGGCAGATGGCATCACTATTCAGGCCGACAACCCCAACTATTTCACGGACGAGCTGTCCAGCAAACTGTTAACCATCAGTGGGCCGGATACCAATGTCATACAACAGGTTGCGGTCTATGGCCTGCCCTCTGGCTGGTCCATTGACGGGGGTATTCTGGTGGAAGCCACCGACGATTCAAGAGAAAAATGGGTGATTGAAGACCATAGATTTATTGTTAAACACCCGGTAGGAGAGAGCGAAACTTCCGGTTTCAGCCTGCTATTTGAAGTTGATTTCAAAGAAGAGAGCGGCATCACCACGGAAGTATTCAGCCTCCCGGTGTTTGCCGAATCCGTCCTGAATGAAGGGGACCTGGATCTTGAGGTTAATGGTGAAACAGCACTGGTTTTTAACCAGCAGCACAACAGCGATGACATCCGGCTTGGTGCGGGCAACGACGTGGTTGATGCCGGCGTGGCCGATGACATCGTCAACTCAGGAGGGGGTGATGACCAGGTGAAAGGAGGCCCCGGTTCCGACCACCTTGATGGCGGCACAGGCATTGACACCATCGACTACCGCGGCAGCGTCAATGCCGCGATAACCGCCGGCGTCACAGTCAGCCTGGTCACGGGCACGGCCACGGATGGCTACGGCGATACCGATACCCTGGCAAACTTTGAAAACATCCTGGGTTCACAGTTTGCCGACCAGCTGACCGGTGACCAGAACAACAACACTATTTCCGCCGGTGATGGCAATGATATCGTCAATGGTGGTGACGGTGATGACACACTGCTCAGTGATGCCGGTCAAGACACTCTGGATGGTGGCGATGGTTTTGATACAGCAGACTACAGTGCTGAGACTTCAGCAATCACGGTTAATCTGACGAATGGCTCAGTCACCAATGGCAACAGTGCCGATGATGATACGCTGCAAAATATTGAACAAATCATCGCCACCCGAGAGAGTGATACCTTAACCGGTAATGCCCTGGCAAACACATTTTCAGCTGGCGACGGCAACGATACGCTATCCGGCGGCGACGGTGACGATACGCTGCTTGGAGGCTCTGGCAGCGACCGGTTGATCGGCGGTGATGGCTCAGACACCCTGAACGGCAACGATGGAATTGATACGGCTGACTACTCCGGCCAGACCACAGGTGTCCATGTTGAACTCACCAGCGGCATGGCCTCTGTTGTGGACCAATCCAGCGCAACCGACACCCTGAGCAATATCGAAAACATTATTGGCTCCAGCGGCGATGACATTTTCAGCGGTGACGCCAACAGCAACCATTTTGATGGCGGCAATGGCAACGACACCCTGGACTTCAACCGCACCGAAATCCAGTCCGGCATTACCCTCAGCGTCTCCGACAACCAGGTTACCTATAACTTTGACGGCACCGAACATAGCGACACCTTCAGCGGGATCGAAAGCCTGAAAGGGACAGCCCATGCCGATACCCTGATGGGCGATGGCAATGCCAACACCCTTTCCGGAGAAGCATCCGACGACACCCTCTATGGCCGCAACGGGGATGACAGCCTTCAGGGTGGCGATGGTGTAGACGTCCTTTATGGTGAGCAGGATAACGATACCCTCAATGGTGGCAATCAGGACGACACCCTCTACGGTGGTACAGGGAATGACACCCTGAACGGCGATGCTGATAACGATACCCTCTATGGGGAAAGCGGTGACGATACCCTCAATGGTGGCCAGGGAAATGACTGGCTATTCGCTGGCGCAGGTATCGACTCGCTGGATGGTGGCGATGGCATTGATACCGTGGATTACAGCACTCAGGCGCTGGCTATCACCGCCAGCCTTAACTCCGGGACGGACACTGGGACAGCCACCAATGGCAATGCTGCTGATGATGACACCCTGCGATATATCGAGAATATTGTCGGTACTCAATTCAACGACACCCTGACCGGTAATGATCAGAACAACACGCTGACAGGTAATGCCGGTAATGACATTCTCTCCGGTGAGGCCGGTGATGATGAACTCATCGGGGGACAGGGGAACGATATTCTTGCCGGTGGTGCTGGTGCTGATCAGCTGCAAGGTGGTGATGGTACCGACATTGCTGACTACTCAGCACAATCTGTCGCTATTGATATCACCCTGATCAGCGACATGACGTTTACCGATGAGTCAGGCTCACTGGACACATGGACCAGCATCGAAGGCATTATCGGCTCCAGCGGCGATGACACACTGAGCGGCAATGCCAGCGACAACATTCTGGATGGCGGCGATGGCAAGGACACCATCGATTTCAGTCGCATCAACATCACCAACGGCGTCATCGCCAACATCCATAATGGTAATGCCTCATATACGATTGCTGGCATCTACAGCACGGATGAAATTCGCAATATTGAAGTACTAACAGGCACGATTAATCCGGATCAACTTACCGGCGATGATGGCATCAATGAGCTGTATGGCAGTGACGGCAACGATGTACTCAATGGCCGGGCGGGTAATGACATCATTGATGGCGGCAGCGGCTATGACACCGCCAGTTATGAATTCGCCACAGCCGGCGTCACTGCCATCATTAAAAATGACCGGACGGGGTCAGCCAGCGGTGGCGATGGCGAGGATGAATTATTAAATATTCAACACCTGTCCGGCAGTAATTATAACGACATCCTGACCGCCAATACCGACAGCAATGATCTGTTCGGTCTGGATGGTGATGACATACTGATCGCTAACTCCGGTAACGACGAACTTTTCGGTGGCAAGGGCGACGATACGCTGCACGGCAATCAGGGATATGACCACATACAGGGCGGTGATGGGGACGACATCCTTATCGGAGGCAGCGGCGTTGACACGTTTGTCGGCGGCACAATAGCCTACAGCGATAATGAGGATGACGAAGGTTTCGACACCGTCAGTTTTGCCGACCATGTTTCGGACGACAGCATTGGCATAGAGGTAGATTTTACTTACGAACTCTCTTCTTATCAGATCCGCAACAATGGCGAAGGTGCCACAGAACGGCTTTATGATATTGAAGGAATTATCGGCTCACAATACAGCGACACCCTGACCGGCGCCTCCGGAAAACATCTGAACGGCGCGGGTGGCCATGATAGCCTGACCATTGATTTTGCGGCTCTCAGTAACACCGACAAAACAGAAAAACTGGATGGTGGGGCAGATAACGACACCCTTAAAATCAACAACAGCGCTGACGCCGATATCAGCCTGACCGCCCTCAAAGATCTGATCGACAATGTGGAAACCATTGATTTTTCTGATAACGGAATTAGTTCTGATTCCATCACTGTCTCACTGGACGACGTTGACGAACTGACCGGGGGCAACGCCCTTGCGATCAAGCTGGATACCGGTGACAGCATTACAGTAATCGGTGCTACCACACCAATTGAAAACGTATATTCAGACGATAATGGCAACTCAATAACCGTATCTTATGTTTAAAACCCTGTAATTTAAGTCGTATCCAGGCAGAAACCTGTTACAGCAACCAGAAATATCGCGCCAGTACGGAAGCACCGGCGCAAAATAGCAACAGGTGTTAATAAGCATTAAAAAACAAGTCACTGGACGACTTATGCAACCTGATAATAATAACGCACCACCCCCAAACTCCCTGCAAAGCGCCTTCCTGACGCTGGCCCGGCAGATGGGTACCGATATTGCCGCTGATTATGTGGATCAGCTAAAGAAGGGCGCAATGAAAGGCGCTACAAAAGGCACCATGGATCTCCGGGACCTTCCCGCCATTGCCGATTACTGCCGCTTAACCCATCAACGTCAGATCACCACCCTGGACCAGATCGGCGAGGATTCCCTGCCCTGCCTGCTCCAGTTGCAGAAAAAGCGCTTTTATGTGGCCATCGACAAACAGGACAGCCAGATTCTGCTCCTGGACCCGCAGGGACAGGAAGTCTGGCTGGATCAGGAACAATTGCAACCGCTGTATTCCGGAGTGATCCACCAGCTAACCCCGACTACCATGGACAATCAATCCGACCATGAAAAAACCGATCACTTATTTGAAAAACGCGGCTTTATCAAACACTGGAAAACCGTAGCCCCCCGCTACTACCAGGTCATACTGGCCACCCTGCTGATTAATCTGTTGACCCTGGCGGTCCCCATCTTCACCCATTTCGTCTTTGACAAGGTGCTGCCCGGCTACGCCACCGATACCCTCATCACCATCAGCCTGGGCATGGCGGCAATACTGATGGTGGATTTTATCCTGCGCTGGTTACGCAGTTATTATGTGGACGATGCCTGTCGTATTATTAGCCGGCACACCGAGTTCACCCTGCTGAAAAAAATAATCCAATTGGAAAAAAACCAGTTACCGGCGTCATCAACCCTGACGGCACAGACCGTACAGGACTTTGCCAGGGTCAAAGAGAGCATTTCCAGCTCAGTCCTGCTGGCGGTGCTGGACATCCCCTTTTTCCTGCTGTTTACCCTGGTCATCTGGCTGATTGGCGGCCCCCTGGTGATGGTGCCCCTGGCCATCGCCGCCCTGCTGCTGCCCATGTCGTGGTTCAGCTACCGCCTGATCAACCGCAGAACCGGGCCCCAGTCGCACAGTCTGCAGGAAAAAAACCGCTTTCTCCATGAAGTCAGCCACGGCCTTGATGTGATCAGGGCCATGGGCGCCAGCGCCCGAATTCTCAGCCGCTGGCGGCTGCTGGTGACCAATGCTGGCCGCCATGACATTAATATCAAACAGGCCGGAACCCTGCTGAATGCCCTGGTCGCCAGTGCCAGCCAGATCGCGGTGCTGTTAATGCTGATTATGGGTGTATTGCTGATTCAGGATGCGTCCCTGCCTCCGGGTCATCTGTTCGCCTGTATTATTCTCGGTAGCCGGGCCATTGCGCCGCTGGCAAATTTGACCATGGTATTTAATCGTTTCAGTCAGTCGCAAAAATCCCTGCAACAAATCAAACAGCTATTAAACAATAACAGCGTCGCCAATAACAACGTCGCCCATGGACACAGACTCACTGATTTCACCGGCAACCTATCCGTTGAAAACCTCAGTTTTCGCTTCCCGAATCACCGTGACTTTATCCTCAACACCCTGAACTTCCAGCTGAAACCCGGTGAACGGTTGGCCGTAATGGGTGCCTCCGGCTCCGGCAAAACCACATTACTGGAACTGCTGCAGGGCAACCTGTCACCCTCCGCTGGCCATATCTTTGTTGATAACCAGGACCTTGCCGGCATAAACCGGAATGATTACCGACACTACCTGACCATCGCCCAACAACGCCCCATGGTTTTTTCCGGCACCCTGCGCAGTAACTTGCTGATGGGCAATGAAGCCGCCACCCGGATCGAATTAGACCGGGTATGTCATATCGTCGGGCTGGACCGTTTTATTCGCAGTTGCCGCGAAGGCTATGACCATCCGGTCAATGACCGGGGCATGAATCTGTCCGGTGGCCAGCAACAGGCCCTGTGTCTGGCCCGCACCCTGCTGCACGGTGGTCAGGTCCTGATGCTGGATGAACCCACCAGCGCCTTTGATAATCTCAGTGAATCGCTGTTTTGCCAGCGCTTTCCGGAATTTATCAACACACAACAAACGCTGCTGTTGATTACCCATCGTGCCAGCCTGTTAGCACTGGTGGACCGGATTATTGTCCTTGCGGAAGGAGCCATTGTTGCGGATGGCCCGAGAGAGGAAGTACTCGCCAGAATGAACGGGGTAAAACAACAAAACCATCAGGTGTCTGACCAGGCGCAGCGCCCATAGAAAGCGATAACCCGGCCAACTCAAATCATCAATCCCGATGGCGAAACAGCAAACGGTACAACCGGTGGCTTGACCGAAAGAATTTCCTCAACAACGCGCTGAACTTTTTCTGTTCCACTTCTATGGTATTGACCACCCGGTCACCCTGTTCGCGCTGGGCGGCAAGGATAGATTCCTGCAACGTCTCAACCTGTTGCTTTTGATCAATGCCAATGAACTGCCGAAGGGAAACCAACTGTTTTTTCAGACTCTCTTTCAGTTGCTGCACCAGAGAGGCATCCAGCCGATTGACCGCCAGGGTAATTTGTTCTTCGGTCACCCCCGTAATTTTTCCCGGTATATTGCCTGCCGTTTTATTAATCCGCTCAAGAGACTGGTCAATCCGGTCAAGCTGGTCATGGCTGCTTTCCTGCCCTTTGATCAGCTGATCCCGCTGCAAAAATGCCTGTTCCCCATGGGATTCCCGCTGGGCCATCTGTTCTTTCTGCAGTATTTGCAACCCGGTCAGCTCACTGGCCATCGCCTCTGCGGCAGCCATCAATTGCGCTCCCCGGCCGTTCAATGCTTCGAGATGGCGGCTCATATCCAGCGGCTGCAATCCTTGCTGAATAGCCTGCAATACCTCAGTTTGTCCCTGCTGCTGATCAGACATAGCGGCCAATGTGGATTGCTGCCGGCCCTGGCTTGCGGTCAGCGCCTGCAAATGCGCATCCAGACGGTGCATAACCTGCAACTGCTGGTCAAAATACGCTGATTGCTTTTGTAGATGCGCATCCATCGTTTTCAGCATGGCCTGATGCTGCTGCAATAACCCCGAATTCCCTTGAGTGCCCGCTGCCTTCGAACCATAACCATCTGAACTATCGGAACGGGAATCGTCTGAATCGTCTGAACTGCCAGACCTGAAGCCATCTGACTCCATGGCAAACTCAAACAACCAGTGGGAAAAGGCATTGCTAAACAGCATATCCGCCTTATTCACACTGGTGGCCACAGCACCCAGCACCACTGAACAGGACAACCCCATCAGCGAGGTGCCAAATGCCATTCCCATACCGGCAAGTGGGTCTTCCAGCCGTTGTATCATGATCACCAGCATATCCGTCAGGTCCTGCTCACCTGACAGGCCAGCGGCAATATTACTGATCAGACCAGAGATGGAACCCACCGTGGCCGCAAGACCAATAAACGTTCCCAACAGACCCAGATGAATCAGCAAGTTAACGAAATAACTCATTCTGGAACGACGGCCTGCCAGGTCCGTGTTGGCCATATTAAACAGACTGCGGACAATGGATGGTCGAAGTTGACTGGTCTGGCCTGCTTGTTCTGCACTGTTTTTCAGGCTCTGAATTAAATCCTTAATAATATAGGCTCGTCGGTTGTAGCCTAATAATTTTTCCACGTCCTGATCATCAAACAGCAGATAGTCAATGTCGGACAAAGCCGCCAGATCGCATTGCAGGAAATACAAGTATTTGAAACAAATAAAAATTCCCGCCAGAAAAACCGAAATAATAATGCCGTTTAATGCCCAGTTGGTGGTGATAACTGAAAAAAACACATCCTGTGCCACCACCAGAGAAGCCGCCGCCGCCGCCAGGACAACCAGCACGCGTAAATAATAGACCTTGATAAGCTCGGGTCCGTACACCCGGTTCGACGGCATCGCTGCGGTCATGTCCCTTGCCCCCTGAAAATCAACTTGATGCACTGGCTATAACTGCCGAACCTGGTCCGTCACTTTGTTTAGATAGAACAACACCCCTAACAGGCTGATGTAATATTCAAAGTGATAATAGGTGCCATCCACCGCCGCCTGATAATAGTCACGCTGGACCGTAGTAACATCCAACAGGCTTTTCTGCCCCAGCTCAAACTCTTGCCGGTACAACACAACAATTTCACGATTCACGGCCAATAACTCACTGTTGGCTGTTTTTTCCTGTGCCATTCTCTGCCAGGTGCTGAAGGCTTCACGCACCTCTTTTTCCAGAGTTCTCAGGTAATCATCCAGCTGATATTGAGACCGCATAAATAAAGACTGTCGCTCATTCACTTTATTGCGGGCCAGAAAACCATCGAGCAAATCATAACTGACCACGACTTTCAGCTGGTTTTCCGCTTCCCATTCATTGTCGGTGCCAATGGACTGCTCATTGCTTATGCTGGCCTGTAAACTCACCTCCGGATAAAGCGCCCGACGGCTGCTACGCAGCAGAGAACGTGCGGAATCAACCTCGTAGACCTTGGCCTTCACCCCATAATAATGGTTTTTCACCTGTCCCAGCAGCTCGGCTTCACCCCAGGGCAACAACAGTTTGTCAAGATCGGGAACCACCCGATTGACCGGCGCCTGACCGACAATCAGGGTAAAGGCTTGCTCGGCAAATTTCTTATCGGACAAATAAGTGATCTGGTCTTTTTTGGCGCCCTGTAATAACCCCTTCACCCGCTGCACATCAGAAAAGGTAGAGACACCAGCCACTTCCCGTTTGCGCATAATGGCCAGGAATTCTTCATAGGCTTCAATGTTCTGATCCACCAGCAATAAAATGGTGTCCAGCTTCAATAACTCCAGATAAGCCCTGCTGACCAGCAGAGCCAGCCGCTGACGACCCGCCAGCAATTGCAGCTCTTTGTTTTTGTGCAGCTGCTCGGCAGAGTTAACCTGAAAGGATGTTTTGCGAAAATCATAGAGCAACTGCTGTATCTGCACCCGGGAACGGGTCAGACTCTGCCACTTTCCACCGGAAACCTCTGAAGCACCGTTTTCAATGGTCAGGGTCATCCTGGGATAGAAGCTGCTCCGGGCCTGTTTCAGCCGGGCAGCACTGGTATTCACATCGGACTGAAGAATATTAACAATGGGATTTGACTGTATTGCCAGATCAACCGACTCTCCCAGTGTCACCGCAAAAACCGTCGATGTTTTGATGAAAAAAACCAGCAAAAAACAACCTTTCAGCTTCATAGTGAGGGTGTACTTGGCCATTAAACAGAGCGATATCAATTCTGACTTTATCGACTGCCCCGGATAAAAATGAAAACACCGGGAAGATCAAAAGCTCGGGGCCAGCGCCGATAGCTAACTAATGCCAGAAACTTCATCAATGACACTGCATTATGTTTAATGACGATCAGGAAAACCCATGGCCAGGCTTTGTGGACGTTATGTCTTCAACTCTGCTGGTGTTTGTTTTTCTGGTGATTATCCAGCTGATTGTCATGGCGGGCATCAGTTTAAAAATCGATCAGAAAGTCACCGGAAAACTGGAAACCATCGCCAACCAGCCGGCGACAGCATCAGAAACCTCCAACCAGAAATCACTGCCGAAAACCCTGGGCGAGGAATTTCAATTCACCCTCATCTACAGCAACCTTGATGCGATACTAACCGAAGAAAACCGGAAAAATATCGGCAACTGGATCAAACAACATAAAGCATTACTGTTAACCAGCAACATTCAGGTCAGCGCCTTTCTCGGACAAAAGGGTTTATCCCGGTCTACTTCATCCTTCGTATCATTCAGCCGTTTAATGCTGATTCGCGATGAGCTGGTCAAACAGGGGATACCCACAGCCCGGATTACCATCCGTATCAGCGATAAGGTAATGGCTGATGACAATCACATCCTGATTCAAATCCTGAATTAGAGCGCTATGAATACAAGACTGAATAAAAAACCATCAAACGCCGTCTATCTGTTTTGCCAGCGCCTGTTCTCCCGCCATGGCATCACCTCCCTGGTCTTGTGCTCACTACTGGCCTTCGGACTGTGGGCCCGGACAACCCGGATTGATACCTTTGTTCAGGGAACCGGAAAAGTCACCTCCGCCAGTGACCATAAAATTGTTGAACACCTGGAAGGCGGCATTTTACGCAAACTCCACGTCAGCGAAGGCCAGAAAATAAAAGAAGGCTCACTGCTGTTCACCGTGGAAAATCCGAAACTGCTGGAAATAACCGAACTGCTCAAGGAAGAGTTGCTGGAAAAAAAGGCTCGGATAAAACGGCTCTACGCAGAAATGGAAGGCGCTGAAATGAAAGCCCCGGACCTTACTGTTGATGCCGGGCCGCAGAACTACTTACGCAATGAATGGCATCTCTATCAACGCCGCCAGGCAAGCCTGACCGAACAAAAGGCCCTGTTTGACCAGAAAATCACCCGCACACAGGCCCGCTCCCGGGAAGTTCTGCAAACCATTGCCGACCTCAACAACGAACGGTCCATCGCCCGGGAGCAAAATGACATTCTTGAAACCCTGATCAGCGGACGGGCAGGCTCCAAAGTCAACCTGCTGGAAAAACGCATGGACACCCTGAAAATCCAGACCCGGATTAACCAGTCGCACAGCAAGCTGCAGGTAATAGAAACAGAACTGCAAGCCCTCAGCCTGGAAAAAAAACAGCTGGATGTCAGCTTCAAAGAACAGGTGCAGGCGGAATACAATCAGGAAACCATCGCCATCGCCCTGCTTGAAGCGCAAATAAAAGCCTCCGGGCAACGGAAACTCCGCAGCGAAGTACGCTCTCCGGTCAATGGCACCTTACATCGTTTAGCCACCTCGACCCCCGGGGAAGTGGTATCTCCGGGTACAGTCATGGCCGAAATCGTGCCGGATAATGAGCCCCTGCACATCGAAGCCCAAATCCACCCCCGGGACCGGGCCAGAATCTGGGCTGAACAGAAAGTCAACATCCGGGTATCTGCCTATGATTACAGCATCCACGGAACCCTGACCGGCACCATCAGGAAGATCAGCGCAGACACCTACCCCGATGACCACACCCGGGAAAATTATTATAAAGTAACCATTACCTCTGACAGCAATGGCTTTGGCCCGGACAAACCATTAATGCAGGGCATGACGGTGGATATCAATATCGTCTCCGGAAAACAAACGGTGATGAGCTATTTACTACCAGCGGCTTATAACAATCAACGGTAAAAGACTGCGGACCGCTACCCGAAAAAGCCAGGGTCGCTTGTGCTTTTGCGGGCCGCGGGCAGCGTTCACTTACATCAGTCTGGCTTCAATTGCCCCCCGATAGTACGCATAAACCCGATAAAGAAATGCAACGAGCGCCGTACATCCGGATCATTCATCGACCGCAATAACTGAAACAGTCCCGGTAACTTTTCCAGTTTCTCAGTCTGGGCAGAGGCCATGCGCATGGCATTGCCGGTGGTCCAGCCCATGGACAGCAAATCTTCACCGGCTCCGGCAAGTTTTTCTAACATGGCTTCATCAAGAAACTCAATGTTATCGGAAATCACCGCCAGCAGATCCACGATATTATCGAAACGCCCCCCCTGCACAAGGGGCGTGACTTTATCAGCCAGTGCCTTCAATCCGGAGAAAGCAGCCGGGTCGAACAACGCTGGATCGGCAGCCGGTTGCTCAGTGACGATGCCGGCGACATCTTCAGATAGCTCTTTGGTGGACATAAGTAATCCTCCCAGGTCAGTCAGTCAAACCAGGCCACGCGCAACAGCCCAGTAGATACCCCGATTAAAGGTTTTACGCATTAACCCCCCCAGCTTGGTGGGCGGCGAAACCTGCACATCACTGCGATAGTCATACCAAAGCGGCATCCCCTCTTCGAGCCCCATCTGGGCAACTGCCTGCACCTTGCCATCATAGATGGCGGAGGTGTAGCCACGACGTATTTCAGAAGCAATATTTTCAACCACCACCGGCGACTGGTTGTGACAGCTGCCACCAGCCTTGCTCACCGGCAGGTCGACGGTGTCGCCCAACAGGTAAACATTGTCCATGCCATACATTTTCATGGTTTCATGATCGGTAGGCAGCCAGCCTTCGTTATTGGGCGCCTCGGACATGCCAGAGTTAAGTACGGCATCCACCGCACGAATCGGCGGGGTGCCCATTAAAATATCAAACTCCTGGGATGCCCCCTCCTCGGAATAGGCTACCTTGGCTTCCGGATCAACCTTATCCAGGGTGAAGCTGCGCTGATATTTGATATCACGGCTCTCAAATATTGTCGGCAGCACATCACAGGTCGGTTTTTGCAGAAACAGGCAGTTACGCAGCATTTGTGACACCGTTGGGTAACTGTAAATAATTTCCACACGATCGCGTACGCCACGCTTACGCAAGTAATCATCCAGCATCAACGTCGTTTCTACCGGAGCAATACCACACTGGTGCGGCACATTCGGTGTCTTGGGGAAGTTAACGGTCACAAAAATACGCCCTTCCTCAATGGTGCGCAGTTTCCTGGCTAACTTCATCGCCGGTTCAGTCTGATAGAAATGATCACCGGCTTCTTTTAATCCCTCAACACGTTCGGGAGAAGGGACACAACCCGTGGAGATAACCAGATATTCATAGTCGTAACGCTTGCCACTCTTGCAAAGCACACGATTCTGGCTGAACTCAAAAGCCTCTACTTCGTCGACGCGAAAATCAATTTCAGGACGCAACAGTGAACGCTGCTTACGCCTTAGCTCGTGCGAGTGATACAGGTTAAAAGCGACGTACATATTGGCCGGCTTATACTCATGCCAGGGTGAATTGGTGAGCATCGCTATTTCTACCTCACCATCGAGTATTTCCGGATAAAACTTGGAGACCAGACTGTTGGCTGTCATGGTTCCACCAATCCCGCCACCAACGACGAGAATACGCTTAGTCATGATTAGACTCCTTCTCAGGACATTTTCAGGACGCCCATAAGTTTATCCATGAATACGCAATCTTCGACTTTTTTTAACAATGAAATCTGAACAGGAATAACCCTCAATCGTTCAGAAAATATTCTGCACACAAAACAACACTGTCTACTATTGTTGCGCTGACAGAATGTTCTTCACTTCACTTGAAAACCAATCGACTGGAACTTAATTCACTCTCCTGAAGAGCGGCAGTTATTCAATGCAATGACAAACTAAAACGAGACCATTATGACAAAGCACGCCTCTATCATGCGGCAGCTGTCGCCCGTCAGAAACTCAACCACACTCAATGAAGCTCCCGAACTCGCCAGAGAACAACTGCAACATTTTGGCATTGACCCGGAATCGGTCTACGGACAGGCACTGCTGCAGGTAACCACCCACCTCTATCAGACCGGTAATGAACTGCACCAGATAGCCATCCTGAATGACAGCCTGAAGCGTTTGCCAAAAACCGACCAGATCAGTTACTTCAACGCCAAAAAATTCCTGTGCTTTCAACTGGCCAAACTGATAGATATGCTGCAACCGTCGTTAAGGAACAGCTATCAGGCTCTGGATATGGATGTCAGCAGCCGGGCGGTCAAAGGCGACTATCCATTATTTGCCAATGTAGGCGCTCTGTTTTCCGCCACCCCGGCCATTGTCCGCACAGCAACATATTTATACGCTTGTACCGAATGGGTGGAAGATGCCTTTCAAGGTAAAGAAAGCACTCATCCTGTCTACTCCCGGTTACTGAACCCGACGTCTATTTCACTGTCGAACACCATCGTTTCCCTGGAAGCGGGCAGGTATGCCGCTGACTATATGGCCTGGAACTTTAACAGTGGTATGGCGGCCATTGACTCCCTGCTCAGCAATCAGCTGCGTCATGGTGATATTTTGCTGACATCACGGAATGTCTATGGTGGCTCCTTCCAGTTAATGCATGACTTTTATGCTCGTCCGGATCGGCTGGATATTCAGCTGGAGTGGTTTGACGGCTATACCGGAGAAGAGTTCGACGCCCGCCTTAAAGCCGTTCACAAAGATCACCAGCAACGATTACAAGACGGCCGACGGCTATTTGTCTACCTGGAATCACCCTGCAACCCGCACGGCTATGTGGTGGATGTACCTGAAATCTGCAGGTCTGCTCATCAACAGGGTCATCTGGTCATGCTGGACTCAACCCTGGCCACCCCATTTCTGAGCCGCCCACTGCACCATCCGGACAAAACCTGCCGTCCTGACTGGGTTATTCACAGCTATACCAAAGATCTCTCCGGTGGTGGCTCCACCACTGCCGGCGGCATTATCGGCGAGTCATTCCGGATGTTTCTGCCCAAAGGCTCGAAGCATGACTCTCAAAACGAAAAGGTAAACTGGGATCAAACACTGTTCTGGGATGTCTATTACATTAAAGGGGCTTTTCTGGATGCAGATAAGGCCATAGAAGTCATCCAGGGCATTAAAACTCTGGAAAACCGGATGCTGACCAAATGCATCAACACATTGATTTTCACCCATTGTCTGAATCACCACCCACTGATTCATGTCAACAGCCATGGGTTAAAGGATCATCCCAACCATGAGTTGTGTCAAAAGCTGTTATACCTTGGGCTACCAAGCCCTCTGTTCACTATCGATATGCAGGAGGCCAATGTGCCAAGGGATGCTTTTGTCCGCTTTTTTGATGCCCTGGAACCAGTTTTTGGCCATATGGTAAGCCTTGGTCAAAGCAATACCCTGGTACTCTGCCCAGCCCTGACCTCTCATTCTGAAATGGATCAACAGGCACAGGCCAAAGCTGACATTCACCTGACCACCATTCGAATCGCCATGGGTGATGAAAACCCCAGGGATTTGATCAATCAGTTCACCGCCGCTGCAATGCTGCATATTGACCCTGTGGTAAAGGGTTTTTCTGATGCTTTCATGACCGAAAACGAGGTGGAAAAATTGATAAAAACCATTCATCTCGACGTTCACGAAAGGCACTTGAATGCCAATTATCAGAAACATAAATCACCCTGATGTTACCGGGGGGTCGAGCTGGCTGAACTCTCTGCCAGCCTCTTGCAGTTGAGCGACATTGGTTGTTTTGTACGTGCCGCAGGAATTTTCTTTATAACCATAAGGCCACAAATAACACGAAGAAGCGTTTTTCCTTTGTGCTCTCTGTGGCTCTATCTGTAGCCCTGAAAATGGAGGATAGATTCTTAACCAAGCCGTTTATACCGTATTTGCAAACTGGGAATCATGCTTTTATGAACAAACCGACTCCTCCATCAAACGGCCGTTCTCTATTACCTTTACTTTGTTTTCTGATTTCTTACCTGGGGACTGGACTTTCTTTTTATTTATCCGGAGATAACTTTGGTTTCTATTCATTGCCGCCCGCCTACGCCACACTCCCTGCTATCCTCGTTGCCGCCTGGCTATCAAAATCAGATATCTATCAATTTGTGAAAATATTCTTTTCCGGCATGCTGCATATAAACCTGCTGTCCATGTGTCTGATTTTTCTACTGACCGGTGCTTTTTCATTGGTGGCAAAATCCACCGGCGCCGTGGAAGCGGCCGTCAATATTGGCCTTCAGCTTATCCCGGATGGTTTTTTATTACCCGGAATGTTCATTATCGCCGCGCTTGTGGCAACGGCTATGGGCTCCTCGGTAGGAACCATTGCCACCATATCGCCCATAATCATAGGTATTTTTGACACAATAAATATCAACCCCCTCCTGGTAGCCGGGGCGGTGATTTCCGGCGCCATGTTTGGTGACAACCTGTCGATTATTTCCGATACCACGATTGCCGCTACAAGAACACAAGACTGCAGGCCCAGGGATAAGCTTCGGGAAAACCTGATCATTGCCTTACCCGCAGCACTGATCACCACCCTGATATTTTACTGGCTGACACCTTATAACCCGTTAACCATCGCGCCAGAAATGGAGATCATTAAAGTCCTGCCCTATTTACTCATTTTTGTTTTAGCCGTTTGCGGGGTTAATGTTTTTGTGGTCCTGATCTGTGGTTTAGTCAGTGCCGGGACTATTGGTGTCATCACCCTGAACCACTACCACCTGGCAACACTGGCAGATAATATTCAACAGGGTGCCTGGGGTATGAGAGACATCACCGTGCTGACTCTGTTAATCGGCGGTCTGGGAGCAGTCATGGAGAGTCAGGGCGGAGTGCTGTACATAAGACAAAAGTTCAATACTCTATTTACCCGTATCATCAAAGGCTCACACTCCAAAGCGAAAAGATTAAAAGCCGAGCTATCCATCTCATCACTGGTCATCATGAGTAATATCGCCACCGCCAACAATACCACCGCCATCATCCTGTCAGGACAGGCCGCCCGTGGGATTGCCACAACAAACAACATTCCGGCCAGACGAAGTGCCAGTTTACTGGATATTTTTTCCTGCGTTATCCAGGGGACAATCCCCTGGGGCGTGCAAATATTACTACTGAGTGCCAGCTTATCGGTGTCGCCATTGTCCGTTTCAATGTATAGCTTTTATCCGATGATCCTGGCCCTGGTTACCCTTGCGTTTATTTTTTTAAAGCCCTGAACCTTAAAAATTGACAGATGACGTAGGTTGGGTCGAGCGAATGCGAGCCCCAACAAGCTATCTGCAATCATCGGTAAAATTGTTGGGGCTCACTCCATTCGACCCAACCGATCAAAAATAAATCAGATAACCGCCAATATCAGAGACCTTCTATTGAGCACACAGGTCTTTTTCGATAGCATTCCCACCATTTATTTTATTGCTCAGAACAACTGTTCATAACAACTGTTCATAACAAGAGCGTGCCCGCCCGGACTCAGCTGAAATAATCCACACTGCCTCTTGGCCTTTCACCAGAGTTCTGAGCTGTAATACAGCGAGTGTCAAACCAAGGAATCATGAATGAATATTCTCAAGCTGCTTGAAGACAAAGTCATCAAAGCGCTTATTGCTGCGGGTGCACCAGAAGGCACCCCGGCCATGGTTCGCCCCGGTGCACGAGCCAATTTTGGTGATTATCAGTGCAACGCCGTAATGGCTGCTGCGAAAAAAATGGGCATGAACCCACGAGAGCTGGCGCAGAAAGTGATCGACCAGCTGGATCTTGCAGGAATTGCCAGCAAGACAGAGATCGCCGGACCGGGCTTTATCAATATTTACCTTGATCCTCAATGGCTGGCTGGCACTGTGCAGTCCGTGGTAAAAGATCCCCGTGCCGGTGTCGCAGAAACCCTCGAAAAGCAAACGGTTATCGTGGATTACTCCGCTCCTAATGTGGCCAAGGAGATGCACGTCGGGCATCTCCGTTCAACGATTATCGGAGACGCCACCGCCAGAACGCTGGAATTTCTTGGACATAAAGTGATTCGCCAGAACCACCTTGGCGACTGGGGCACCCAGTTCGGCATGCTGATCACCCACCTGGAAGAGCTGGAAAAAGAGAGCCAGGAAGCCATGAGCATGGAGCTCTCCGACCTGGAAACATTCTACCGGGAAGCCAAAAAACATTTTGATGACAACCCGGACTTCGCGACACGGGCCAGAAGCTATGTGGTTCGGCTTCAGGCGGGGGATGAATACTGCCTGAAACTGTGGAAAAAACTGGTAGATATCACGCTGTCACACAACCATGACACTTATGGTCGCCTGAATGTATCCCTGACTGAAGCGGATGTTATGGGTGAGAGCGCATACAACGACAGCCTCCCGGTCATCATTAAACGGCTGGATGAGAAAGGGCTCCTGAGCGAAGACAACGGTGCCAAAGTTGTCTTTCTGGATGAGTTCAAAAACAAAAATGGCGACCCGATGGGTGTCATTGTCGAGAAATCCGGCGGCGGCTTCCTTTATACCACCACCGATCTGGCCGCCATTCGTCACCGCTGCCACACCCTGAACGCAGATCGCGTTCTCTATTACGTGGATGCCCGTCAGGGACAGCATTTTGAGCAGGTATTTAGCATTGCCCGCAAGGCTGGCTTTGCGTCTGATCATGTCTCTCTGGAACACCACGCTTTCGGGATGATGCTGGGCAAAGATGGCAAGCCCTTTAAAACCCGTGCTGGCACTACCATCAAACTGGCGGATCTGCTGGATGAAGCGGAAGAGCGTGCTGCGGCGGTTATTGCCAGTAAGTCCGGCGATCTCTCTGAAGAACAGAAGGTCAACGTAATCCGTTCTGTCGCCATTGGTTCAGTAAAATACGCCGATCTGTCCAAGAACCGTACCAGCGACTATGTCTTTGACTGGGATAATATGCTGGCCTTTGAAGGCAATACTGCACCTTATCTGCTCTATGCCTACACACGGATTATGAGCATCTTCCGTAAGGCAGGCATCAGCGAGTCTGATCTTACTGGCGATATCATCATCGAGAATGATGCCGAGCGGGAACTGGCTTTGCAGCTATGTCGCTTCAGCGAGACCATTGATTCCGTTGCCAGAGAAGGCCTGCCACATCAATTGTGTGCTTATCTGTATGAAATCTCAGGCGCCTTTATGAAGTTCTACGAGGCCTGCCCGGTTAACAAGGAAGGGGTTGCTGAAGAAATCCGCAACAGCCGCCTTCAAATCTGCGCCCTGACCGCCAGAACTCTGAAACTGGGTCTGGGCCTGTTGGGTATAGAAACCGTCGAGCAGATGTAGATGTTTGATATTGGAAATTCTCCGGCCCTTTCACCTGAGTGACAGGGCTGGATCAATTACCAAGCAGTTTTTTTGCGAACATACTTTGCAGCGTCTTAACCTCATTATCCATTGTATCCATCAAAGCACTGCCTTGATCAATCAGGCTTTTTATCTTTTTATGCTCCCCCTGAATTTCATGATAAAGCTTATCTTTCAATTTTTTAGCCATCCGCAAACTCTTTGTTTTTTGATCAAGCTGTTCACCAAAACCGTTCATTGTCTGAACATAAGCATTGAATGCCTGCTCATATTTTTTATATAGACTTCGTGCCTGATTATTTTTTTCAGCCAGATTTTGCTTCACCGATTCCAGATTCAAAGATTTTCTCTTCTTATCAATAAACCCATGAGGAAATCGTTGTTTAATGCTCGCTATCTCCGCATAAACCTTCTTAAGCTCCCTGCCAATATCTGATTTGAATGTATGTTTCAGCGATAAATCCTTTTCAACGACTTCAAGCTTCCCGACTAATTCAGACACATCCCTACTAATTGAGTCATTACCAGAAGACATAAAACCCGTTAAATGTTTACGAACCTCATCAACATTTTCTGTTAATTTTCTCACTCGCTTCTCGTAATGCTCATGAATCAAATCAGCGCGCTGACCACAACTTTGAGTCTCTCCTACAAGAAAACAGGCAATACCACAATCCTGGTCGATTTGTTCACGGAGCAGCTGCACTCGATCTTTGAATGCCTGAACATCTCCACAGCCAAATTTTGGGCGGGGTTGAACATCCTTCAGTTTCAATGTATTCGGACTCAACCTCTGGTAATCTGCAATAATAATCGGATTATCCCGGGATATATTCTGTAATTTACTAAGATCCTGATCTGCCTCTAACGGCTTCCCTTTAAAATAAAGCTTCGTTTTACCATGGTTGAATCCACTCCATTCTAAAAGGGATTTTACGGATATTTCCTGTGCATTTTCAGTATTGCTGACCGTCGGTCCATTTTGCAGAGGCACATAAACAGAAACTCTGCCGTCAGCTCCGGGCGCATCCTGACGCGAATTTTCTCCAGACAATAAAATTGTCCGGTATTTAGCGCTTCCCAGGTGCAGAAACGTGAAGGAACGAGCATTATTAAACTTCTCCGCTTCCAGTTTAAATTTATCCGTCACCCACATTTTCGTTTTATCCTTATGCAAAATCCCACGAAGGATAGCTTCCAGATTTTTACGGTAAGGAGTGGAAAGGGGAGTGGAAGCCGGTAAATGAGAATCATAAATAATATCCCCAGATGTGGTTTCAAAGCCTGACAAAGCACCTTCCGGTGCGTTTGTGGCAAACCGCGCCGCATCAACGATATTTTTATTTTCTGAATAAAAGCGAAGTTTTCCTGTCGCACATTGATACATCACACACCCAAGACTGTAAAGATCAAACTTGTCAGGAGACAGTTCCACCTGAAGCGTCGATTCGTTCAGAGGCTTATTTGAGCCTCTCAATTCATCAATCCGCCCCAAACACACCGGGGACAAGTAGATTTCTGTACCTTTGATACTGGTACACACATCTTTTGTTTCATCGGTCAATTTAATCTTTTTGGCCGCATCAAAATCAGCTAATTTATAAATCTCTTCCTGATTGTTAATATCTATAAGGATATTTGCCGGTTTGATATCACGATGATAAAAATTTTGCTCATGCATATAAATCATCGCACTGGAAACCCCCTCAAAAACTTTCAGACAGTCTCTTTGAGAAAGGCCAAAATAATTTTCAGGTTTTTCCAGTTTCTGTCCAAGGGTACCCCCATTACAATAAGCCATTACCAGGTAGTCAGTAATACCAATTTTATCGAGATTTCTTTGACACTGTTCATCAACCCTTCCCCTGAAGATATATCTAACAATATTCCTGTGTTCCAGTGTTTTTAAGGCGTGAACTTCATAAGGTAATCTTTCATTCACAGCGCCTCTGTAAAACTTAACGGCAACTTCCTCAGGTGGACTATTAACCACCTGCCGGGCTCCAAAACAAACAAGAGCAACTGATCCCTGACCCAGAACTTTGCCTATTGTTATATCTTGTGATAACTTCCAGGGAGAATTTCCTCCCGCATGAGCTGTACTATACATAATCAACACTCCCTGAATTCAAAATTTAATCAAATAATTGTTTTTTCTTATTTTCTGATTTCTATTTAACTCTTAGACAAAGAGACAAAGGGAATTCATAAAGATTCAATTAACTACATGTCAAAATGTCAAAATGTTAAAATGTAACTGCTCAAAAAGTACTGGCAAACTATAGTGCAATATCCCTAAGGCTCTGTCATATCAAGGATGATGTACTATTGTTTTTCATTTTCACCAGTGGTTTTTGAGCACTTACGTTAAAATGACATCATATATTTTCTCAATTATGGCCCGTACAGGGTTTGGCAGTTGCCTGAACAGCAAATAACTATGTACTTATATTGAACAATACTGCCATTTCTATTGAATTAAGTAGGTGACCCTTTTCTATTGAATATTTTGACCATTGGCTAATAAATAAGTTCAAACTCTTTTATAACCAATACATCAACCGTCGAGGTATTCCCGAGTTTTTCAGCAATAAATGTTGAAACGCAAACAATCACCCATTTTTTAAATAGCAGCGATCCTGTCGCTACGCCTTGGTATAGCTGGAGATAATCGGTTAATCAAATAAACATAACTGTACGTACAGTCAGTTTATCCGAAAGCAAAGTTCCTCCTACTTAAGACAGTTGAAATAACCAGAAATAATTGTCAAACATCCAACATAAAAGTAACCGGGCCATCATTAAGCAGAGAGACTTTCATATCCGCTCCAAACCGGCCTGTAGCTACCTCCTGATGCAACCCTCGGGCCCTTTCAACGAAGTAGTTATAAAGCCTTTCCCCCTGAGCGGGAGAGGCCCCGGAGCTGAAGCCGGGCCGCAGCCCTTTACGGGTATCGGCCACCAGGGTGAACTGGGAAACCACCAACAATCCACCACCCACCTCTTTCAGCCCAAGATTCATCTTGCCCTGCTCATCACTGAAAATTCGATATTTCAGCACTTTATCCAGAAGTTTATCCGCCAGGACTGAATCATCCTTTTTTTCCACACCCAGCAGCAAAAGAATGCCCGGGCCAATTTCACCAACGGTTTCCCCATCCACCACAACGCTGGCATGCTTTACACGCTGAATCAGGCCTTTCATCTATATATCTCGAATAAATTATGGTGCCAATCGGCGGGCAAATTCATCAGTTGCTCTGACCAGGGCATCCACAATCCCGGGCTCACAGGAGGCATGTCCGGCATCACGAATAATCTGCAGATCCGCTTCCGGCCAATGGTCCGCCAGAGCCTGTGCATTATCCAGTGGGCAGATCATGTCATAGCGTCCATGCACAATCACGCCGGGAATCATGGCAATAAGATTCATTTTCTCAATAATCTGATTGGGCTTAATAAACGATGCATGCCTGAAATAGTGACACTCTATACGGGACAGGGATAATGCCAGGTGAGGGTCCGCAAAGTGATCCACCAACTCATGATTTGGCCTGAGGGTAGCAACATTTCCTTCCCACAGGGACCAGTGCTTGGCAGCATTCATCCTTGCCAGCTCATTCTCACCAAACAATTGCTGATAATAAGCTTCCAGCAAATCGCCTCGCTCATCTTCAGCAATCGGCTCTAAAAAGTGCGCCCAGTGATCGGGAAACACCCTGCAGGCGCCCTCTTTATAAAGCCAGTCAAGATCTTGTTGCCGGGAAAGAAAAATACCTCTGACAACCAGACCAGACACTTGTTTTGGATGAGCCTGAGCATAAAGCAGAGACAGCGTTGAGCCCCATGAGCCGCCAAATACCAGCCATTGATCCACACCCAGCGTCTTGCGAATCAGCTCAATGTCTTCAACAAGCAGCCCGGTATTATTCTGCTCCAGCTCTGCATGAGGCCTGGATCGACCACAACCTCGCTGGTCAAAAAGAATAATTCGATACTTTTCCGGGTCAAAGAAACAACGGTCCCGCTCTGTACAACCTGCACCAGGGCCGCCATGCACAAACAGGACAGGTATACCATCCTGCGTGCCGCATTCCTCAACATAAATCTCATGAACATCATCGACTTTCAGGAATTGAGAACGGTAGGGTTTGATGGCGGGATACAGAGTGCGCATGGACAATCCTTTCAGGAAAACACCAGAACAATGCCCTTACCTTAACCTTAAACCGTTACTGCAGCAAAGTGCTTATCCGTACTTTAGAGAGCCACCATTGGAACCAATGCACAAACCGCAGGTCTCAGCATTATCGGACGAAATCCCTGCCTGAACGATATGAGCTAACCAGCTAAGGAATTGTCCCGAAATAAGTTCCATTTGTTAAGGCCGCTGCCCGCAAAAGCACAAGTGGCTCTGGATTTTTCGGACGGCGGGCAGCGTTCGTTGAAATGGCCAAGTTATTTAAGGACGGTTCCTAAGCCGTGAGGCTCCCTGACACCGGCTACCCAGCACCAAAAAGACCATGAAGACAAAGACAATATGAATCATTTTTTAACAAGAGCAAATAAGGCAGTATCGTTTGTACTCACCAGTTTAATCGCAGTACAGGCTTTTGCTTACCAATATTTTTCTTCAGAAGATCAAGCCACTATTCAGCAATGGATAAATCAGGCTGATTTTACAACCTACTCAGCCGTTAACCAGAAGCCTTCCCTTCATGACTTACCGCCTGATACCCTGTTCACCTTACAAGCCCTGCATGAGTCTCGCCCCGAACAGTTTTATCGCTACCTTGCCCGGCTCATCATTAGATCGCAGTTAAGCGACTCGGAACTGACCCACCTTCTTAAATCAAAATTTGATTTAAATACAACCCAGAATCATGTCTTCGAAACATTCATCATAGAAAAGAATGAAATTGATTTGGGCGATTGGTTAAATCGTTATATGGAAATGAAAAGACTTCTTGGCCGTGATGAAAGATTTTATTCAGACTTATTCCAGCTATTAACCACAGAGGTTACCAGCAGTATTCAGAATTGCTCTGAAATATCCATGCTTGAGCACATTAATGGTATAAAAGAAAAACGGCGAGCCATTCTCCAATGCATAGTTCAAGCCGTAAACGTGAACATTGCTGATATTGATATCAGTCCAAACAGGGTAACCTCTTCAAGAATATTCGGTCCACAGCCAATAAGCCCTGATAAATTTTTACCATCACCAACCACCATGGAAGACAGTGAACATCATTTCACAGAAATACTGGACGTTTTCAATGACCCTCAGATAAAGCCGGTTATTTTACTGACCTCACCATTAGAAAAAGGCTTTATTGCGCCACTGGTAAAAAAAACCAGACATACCTCACAAAAGATCGGCTCCCCACCATCCATTAAGAACACCAGGGCCAATAAAATTAATAAATCTACTCCAAAAAGGAACGTACCCCGCAAATCGAAGAAAGGTAATCACACAACATTTTTGAAGTCAGAACCCCCGTACTGGCCCGTGTCCTGGATTGAGCCCTGGATTAAATCCCCGGGATACTCTATTGCTGCGTGGACGGTCGCTGGTATAGCGGTCACTCTTTTCGTTGCCTACTTCCCTTACCCGGCAAATCCTTTTCTGTAAAAAAAATGCCCCACCCGAAAACCGGATGGGGCAAATTTTCAACACTAAGTACTAAGAATTACTTGGAACGGCTGGCACGCTTACGCTCGTGTTCCTTCAGGAACTTTTTGCGAATACGGATATTATGCGGCGTCACTTCCACCAGTTCATCATCATCAATGAACTCCAGAGCCTGCTCCAGAGAGTGGCGAACCGGCGGCGTCAGAATGATGTTCTCATCGGTACCCGCTGCCCGCACGTTGGTCAGCTGCTTGGCCTTGGTCGGGTTGACCGTCAGATCGTTATCACGGCTGTGCAGCCCAATAACCTGACCTTCATAAACATCGACGTTAGGATTGACAAACAACCGGCCACGCTCCTGCAAAGTAAACAGGGAGTAACCCAGCACCTTACCATTGGCCATGGAGATCATAACGCCATTATTGCGTTGGCCGACGTCACCACCTTTCACTTCGCCATAATGATCAAAGATCGAGGTCATAATACCGCCACCTGACGTCATGGTCAGGAACTGCGAACGAAAACCAATAAGGCCACGGGCAGGCATAACAAAGTCCAGACGCACACGACCTTTACCATCCGGCACCATATTTTGCAGCTCAGCACGACGCAGGCCAAGTGCTTCCATCAGCGCCCCCTGGTGCTGTTCTTCAACATCCACCACGACGTGTTCGAAGGGCTCCTGCTTAACGCCATCAATTTCCTTCACCACCACCTGAGGGCGGGAAACGGCCAGCTCAAAACCTTCACGACGCATGGATTCAATCAGCACCGACAGGTGCAATTCACCCCGACCGGAAACCTTGAACTTATCCCCATCTTCACCGGGCTCAACACGCAGTGCAACGTTGTGGATCAACTCACGCTCAAGACGCTCGCGGATATTACGGGAAGTAACGAACTTACCGTCTTGACCAGCGAACGGAGAATCATTCACCTGGAAGGTCATGCTCACCGTTGGTTCATCCACCATCAGGGGAGGTAGCATTTCAGGACGTTCAGGATCACACAGCGTGTCGGAAATGTTCAGTTTATCGATACCGGTGATGCAGACAATGTCGCCAGCACGGGCTTCTTCAACCTCAATACGCTCCAGACCCAGATGGCCCATGACCTTCTGAACTTTGGTCTTGCGCTGTTTGTTGTGCATATCCACCAGCACGATCTGCTGGCCCGGCTTCAGCCTGCCCCGGGAAATACGACCAACACCGATAACACCCACATAGCTGTTGTAATCCAGGGCACTGATCTGCATCTGGAAAGGACCGTCCACATCAACCACGGGTGCAGGAACACGCTCGGTGATCATTTCAAACAGCGGCGTCATATCGTCTGCCAGATCATCAGGATCAAGGCCTGCAACACCATTAAGGGCTGACGCATAAATAACCGGGAAGTCCAGCTGTTCATCCGTAGCACCCAGACGATCGAACAGATCAAACACCTGATCCATAACCCAGTCAGGACGAGCGCCGGGACGATCCACCTTGTTGATCACCAGAATCGGGTTCAAACCCTGTTCAAAAGCCTTCTGGGTAACAAAACGGGTTTGTGGCATAGGACCGTCAACGGCATCCACCAGCAGCAGAACCGAGTCAACCATGGAAAGCACACGTTCAACTTCACCACCGAAATCAGCGTGTCCCGGGGTATCCACTATATTAATGTGGAAGTCGCGCCACTCGATGGCCGTGTTCTTGGCCAGGATGGTAATCCCGCGCTCTCTTTCCTGATCGTTGGAATCCATGATGCGCTCAGCACCCTGATCTTTCCGGCCTAAAGTTCCAGACTGTTGCAACAGCTTGTCCACCAGAGTGGTCTTACCATGGTCAACGTGGGCAATAATGGCGATGTTCCGCAGTTTTTCGATCACTGTATCATTCTCTCAATTCATCCTCCTGCGACAAAAACGAACACCGTTTTTGTAAATACCTTGCCAGAAATCCAGGGGGATCTATCTATTTATGTGGCGTGTTTTTCAGCAATTTTCCAACAGACTAGCCTATAGCTCAATGTTTCGGGGAGATGATTGACGCTATGGCTAATTGCTATGTTCTATCAAAAAGGGGCGCAATCTTAACCTATACCGACCAAAACCCCTACGCCAGAATGTACTAATTGAACATTTTTTTTCCCTGAGTTTCCGCAGCCTGATAAGCAGAGCTGCTATTTTTTGTGAAGGCTGTCCTGACAAGAACTGGAAATCACTGCGTAAAAAGGCTTTTTACATGGCCGGTTTCACTGCTATCCTCGCCGGTTCATTTTTATTTTTTTATGGAAATGCCGACCAAGACTGACTTCCTCACGACTACATACTGTTACGGGAAGCGTTACAGGAAACGGCACTTTCTGCTCATGGCTGCTTCGGCCATAAACCGGACAAAGATCCTATATCATGTCAGAACACATACGCCCTACTGCTCGCTCTGGCAGTGCTGGCAGTCTGCAGATCTATCTTCGGCTGCTGAGTTATGTAAAACCCTATTCAGGGTATTTTGCCCTGAGCCTTTTGGGTCTGGGAGTATTCGCCCTGACTCAGCCCGCCTTCGCAAAGCTGCTTGAATACTTTGTTCAGGCCCTGGAAGGCGAGGAAGTTAACATCCTGCAAAACTGGAGCTGGTTTGCGCAGCTCGAGATTTCACCACAATGGCTAATTCCCGGTTTAATGATTCTGATCGCCATTGTCCGTGGTATCGGTTCCTATCTGGGCAACTACTATATTTCCAAAGTCGCAACCTCTGTCATTCACGACCTTCGAACCCTGATGTTCGAACGGATGATCAATTTGCCAAACACGTTCTTCGACAACAACAACTCCGGCCATCTGATTGCCCGCATTACCTACAACGTCAGCCTCGTAACATCCGCCGCCACCAGCGCTATAAAAGTCGCTGCCCGGGAAGGTCTTTCTGTTATTTTTCTACTGGGTTTCCTGTTTTACACCAACTGGAAAATGACCCTGATTTTTATTGCGGCGTTTCCATTTATTGCCCTGGTGGTCTCTTACGCCAGCAATCGATTCCGCAGAATCAGCAGAAATATTCAAGATTCCATGGGGGACCTGACCCATGTCACCTCCGAAAGCATTAATGGCTATCAGGAGGTCAGGAGCTTTGGTGGTGAAGGCTATGAATGCCATCGCTTCAACTCAGCCAGTGCGGCAAACACCCGGCAAAACCTGAAACTGGCAAAAGCGGATTCTGTTCATACGCCGGTATTGCAGTTCATTGTCTCTATTG
Source organism: Endozoicomonas sp. (assembly GCF_031844845.1). GTDB lineage: Bacteria > Pseudomonadota > Gammaproteobacteria > Pseudomonadales > Endozoicomonadaceae > Endozoicomonas. The sequence continues at coordinate 8,396 of NZ_JAVRMB020000227.1, read as the reverse complement.
CCCTGGCACTGCTGCTATTTATGGTGCTGTGGATCAAAGGTGATGCGTCTACCGCTGCCCTGGTGGGTTATGTCACTGCCGCTGCCCTGCTGCCAAAACCGATCCGACAGCTCAGTGAGGTTAATTCCAATATCCAGAAAGGTATCGCCGCTGCAGAAAGTATTTTCGCGATGGTGGACGAAACACCGGAAACCAATAATGGTCAGCATCAGGTCAGCCGGGTAACCGGTCTGGTGGAATTTAAACAGGTTGGCTTTACCTATGCGAGTTCTCAATCACCGGCATTGGCTGACATCAATTTCACCATAGAGCCGGGTCAGACTTATGCACTGGTAGGACGTTCCGGCTCCGGTAAAAGTACCCTGGCAGCTCTGATCCCCCGGTTTTACAATCTCACAGAAGGTGACATCCTGATCGACGGCGTTCCTCTGGACACCTTTGAACTCAGAAACCTTCGCAGTCATATTGCACTGGTCAGCCAAAACATCACGCTGTTTAATGACACCGTTGCCAGAAATATCGCCTACGGGGCACTGGCTGATAGCAAAGATGAAGAAGATATCCGTCTGGCTGCCGATGCGGCTCACGCCTCAGAGTTTATCAAGGGTATGTCAAATGGTATCCACACCATGGTCGGTGAAGACGGCGTTCTCCTTTCCGGTGGTCAGCGCCAGCGTCTGGCCATTGCCCGGGCGGTTCTGAAAGATGCGCCCATCCTTATTCTTGACGAAGCCACCTCTGCGCTGGATACCGAATCCGAACGCCATATTCAGGCAGCCCTGAATAACATCATGAAAGACCGCACCACGCTGGTTATCGCCCATCGTCTCTCGACCATCGAAAACGCCGACTGTATTCTGGTAATGGAGCAGGGTCGAATTATTGAGAGAGGCACTCATACAGAACTACTGGCAAAAGGTGAGCATTACGCCAGGCTTCATAAATTGCAGTTTCAGGATGAACAACCGGTCATACTTGGACAGGTGTAAACGGTTACTTTACCAATAGTTTTTTCGAGAATCACGCCCGTGGCAAGGCCCGTGGCAAGAACAGCAGAAAATTGATTCTTTTCAATTTCAAGTGGGCGAAATGGTACTGATGCAGTGCCATTTCACTCCGGAAAGGACCAAAATCTGTATGTAATTTTTAACTTTACGAAACTTTATCAACCTGCCATTGTCTTTATGTACAGGCAATAATGTAAAAGACATTCAGCCCAAGATCCCTCTATTCAACTCAGGTTATTAGTATGGGTAATGGCATTATCCCCACGGGAAGCACAGATAGTTCATTTCAGTCATCAGCCAATGGGGTACTACCGACTTTATCAGGTGACCTGGTACGAAATACTAAATTAATGGGCAAGCGTGTTCGGGTTGAAACCAATCATGAAACTTGCCTTGTGAATCAAGCTCTATCGATTGAAAAAAATTTAAAAACTGAACTAAAACACCAGAAAATCGAGAAACTACCTCACGTATCAAGAAACACTTTTCACCAGCTCAACCTGACAAAACTGGCTGAAAAACTGGCTGAAAAACTGGGAATAAACCGCATTCCAGATCTTATTAAACAGGCTTTGGGTGCCACTGCTTCAGAGGACATACAGGTAATCTGCCAAACAGATTTCCATACCTCGACCGTGCATGTGACCTGTCAGGCTGGTAGCAGAATTTCAATAGAAAATATAACGGATCAATCGGGTATCCATCATATCACAGTGCAGGTAACCAGCCCGGACAGTGATAATTTAACAGTACATCAGACTTGCCAACTGGCAGCATTAGCAATGCCTGTAACGACTATACATCCACAGGCAGACGCTTCCAGGGTAGACAGCAGCAGTCCCGAACATAAAAAAATACCGGAACAACCTGCCCCTGAAAAAATATTACCAACCCCTGTTTTTTTGGAAAGCCTGAAACCTTCAGAAACTATTGGCAGGGTAACAACCGTCAAGTGTTTATCTGATCAACGGGTAGCCATTGGTTATAGCAGGGGGCAAGTCCTTATCTGGAATATCAACAATGCTGACAACCCGCCCCCAATCTCCCTTAAACATTATGATGATGGCATTCGGAACGAAGCGTCTGTGGGGGACGTGCAACAAATTAAAGAACTATCAGGCCACCGTTTAGTCACTGTTTCAGAAAGGAGAGTGAGGGTCTGGGATATGCAATCATCCTCACCCCATCTCCTGAAAACCATACACACCCCTCTCTATACCAAAGATTCTAACCATTCCAGCTTCACTAAAATTTCACAGAACCGTATAACTTTCGTCACTGATGGGGTTATTCAATGCCTTAACCTGGAAGAAGGATCCGAAGGTGAACGGTTGACTGAAACAAAGACAAAAGTTTTCCCCTCTTTTCTTGATAAAGAAAACTGGGAACAACAAGGCAACAAACTGGACCGGGAACTTATTACACTGGTAAAACAATGGTTCAAATGCTCCGATAACGGAGCCATAGAAATCATCAACAACAATAAAAACAATTTCGCTATCAAAACAATACTGACATTGCGCAATGGAGACGCTGCCACAATAAAAACATTACATATTAATAACGTTACATCAGACCTGACGAAACATAATTCAATGCCTTTAATTTTCGTTTGTCTTGAGATCTATGGCTTAACCAATGATCATGCAGAACTAAAATACCACGATACTATTCCAACTCGTCAATCCTCCTTTAAGATGGCTTTGAATATGTCGGAAACTGACCATATAGCAGTCATTAGCGATAATAAAATATACCTGTGGAATGGCAGTTCCATGTCAGATTCACCGCGTATTCTGCGTGGTCATACATCCTATGCCTTCAGGCTCATTGAGCTGGCCAATGGTTTATTTGCCAGCCTTTCTCACAACGAAGTGTTGATCTGGGATTTGAAAGACCCGACATACCCCTGCCTGGCTGAATTGAAAGAACGAACCAGCGGATTTTATGATCTTCGCCAGTTATCCAATGAGCTGATTGTTACCACCAGCACCAATGGAACCGTTAATACCTGGGATCTTTCAGATCGGCAACCACCGGATAACCCATTAAGCAATGGCACTGACAGGTTCAGGCTGAATCCAGAGAAGCCTCTACCACTGTCACCTATCGGTTCACTGCCCCCCCCCTCTGGAACTGAAAATTTAAAGGACTTTTCGGTCTGGGATGAGGCGTTATGGGACTGTTCTGCTGATGGAAAGGCTTACCTTCTGAAAAAACAAGATGGAGCCGTCGCCGTCTATGACTTATTCCCTCCCCCCATCTCACGTTCAGGAAATTAAGAAATAGAGTATGCTGCACTGCCTGGCCATTCTGTGATAAAAAAGCCCTGGACGGCGATCAAACTCACAAAGGAAATATAGGGTGCAGGCACCACAGAAAAGGCTTTTTTTCTTTGCCCTTGGGGCTGGGGTACTGATTTTCGTTCTGGCGGTACTTAACCGGCAATCGCCCCCCCTTAATCCGGCCACCGATCGAGCGGTACCTGTCAGGGCAACCGCTTTAGAAAGGAAAGCCATTGCCCCACTGATTTCAGGCTTTGGCCGGGTTCAGCCCAAGATAGAATGGAAAGCCGTGGCAGAGACCAGTGGCAAGGTTATTTATCGCCATCCCGATCTTGAAAAAGGCCGAATTCTCAAGGCCGGAGAAACCCTGCTCAACATTGACCCCCAGGACTATCAACTGCAACTGGCCCGAGCCCGGGCCGAGCTGAATGCCAGCAAAGCGCAACTGGCAAAACTCAATCTGGAAGAGAAGAACCTGCAAGCGTCGCTTAAAATAGAAGAGCAACGATTAACACTGGTTGAGAAGGAACTGACCCGCAAAGAGCAACTGCTGAATAAAAACGTCCTGTCCCAATCCGATATTGACCAGCAACGCCTTAGTTTTCTTGCCCAGCAAAGCCAGGTGTTAAACCTGAAAAACCAGCTGAACCTGGTTCCGGATAACCGCAGTGCCAGTGAAGCTCAGGTTAAGGTTAATCAGTCAACCGTTGCAGAAGCGCAAAGACTACTCAGTAAAACCACCATCACTTTGCCTTTCACCGCCCGAGTGGCCAGTGTCGACTTTGAGGTGGGTGAAGCCGTCAACCAACAACAACAGCTGGCGATGCTTCATGGCATCAGCACCATGGAGGTTGAAGCCCAGGTTCCCCTGCACGAAATAAAAACACTGCTGAACAGCATCACTTTTTCTGCCGCCCGTCAAAACGACTACTCACAACTAAGCCCGGAACAATTCAACCTGAACGCCCATATCATTTTCAGCAGTGGTAACTACCGGGCAGAACGGGCAGCCCGCGTCGTCAGAATCAGTGAAACCATCGATCCAAACCAGGGCACCGTCGGAGTGATTCTGGAGATAGAACAGGATGTGAAAAACATGCTGAACCGCCATCAGGTTCCACTGGCTAATGGTCTGTTTGTGGAAGCCATCATCGAAGGATTACCACACCCGCAACTATTGGTTCCTGAAGCAGCTCTGCACGGTAATACCCTTTATTTGCTGGATGACCAGAACAAACTGCAAACGACCTCTGTTAACGTCCTGTTCCGACGGGATGGCATTGCTGTTATTGAGAGTGTTATTGAGAGTGTTATTGGGAGTGTTATTGAGAGTGCCATTGATGCCGACATTCAGCCGGGAAGAATGGTGATCACCACCGATGTGGTACCGGCCATTGAAGGTATGCAACTGAAACTGGTCACAGAACCATTCACAAAAGAAACGGGGGCTACCCCGTGATCCGCTACTTTCTGAAACACCCCACGGCAGCCAACCTGTTGATGGCCGCACTGCTGATTGCCGGCATTCTATCGCTACCGGACATCAAACGGGAAACCTTCCCTGAGTTCAGCCCCCGCTATATATCGGCCACCGTCGTTTACCCCGGCGCTACCCCCGAAGAAGTCGAAGAAAGTCTCTGCCTGCGCATGGAAGATGCCATCGATGGTTTAGGCCAGATTGAGGAAGCAAAATGTCAGGCCCAGGAAGGCTCAGGGTCCATGAGCATCAAGCTCGACAAACAGGCTGACATGGGCAAAATGCTGGTGGATGTCCAGACCCGGATCAACGCCATCAATGACTTCCCCGGTGAAATTGAATCGCCGATCGTGCAGGAACTGGACTGGGCTGAACGGGTAGTGGATGTCGCCATTACCGCTAATACCAGTCTGCCCCACCTGAAAGCCTATGCCGAAGATGTGAAGAAACGGATGAAGGTGGATGCCGGGCTACCCCTGGTTTCCCTCAACAACTTCTCAGACCATCAGCTTCGGGTCGAACTCAGGGAATCCAGCCTGCGCCAGCTGGGACTGACCGTTTCAGACATCGCCAGCAAACTGGCTCGCCAGAACATCAAACTGCCCAGTGGTAATATTGAAACTCAAGATAAAAACCTGCTGATTCGCTTTGATGAGCGGAAAGTGACGCCGGCAACCCTGGGCAAAACTATTATTGCATCGTCGTCAACCGGAGGGATGATCCGGCTGGCGGATATTGCCACCATAACCGATCGCTTCGAGCTGGATGAGAACCGAATCCGGTTTAATCAACAACCGGCAGCAATTCTGACCATCAGTAAAAACAAGGCAGATGACGCATTACGGATTAAAAGCCTGGTAGAAACCTTTGTTAAAGAGGAACAGGCCCGCGCCCCTGATGGCATTACCCTGACCATGACCAGTGATTTGTCATCGGTACTCTGGGATCGACTGACCATGATGGCACGTAATGGCGGACAGGGTATCCTGCTGGTATTTGGTGTTATGTGGCTGTTTTTCTCCCTCCGCTATTCCTTCTGGGTAGCGGCAGGTCTGCCGGTGGCGTTTCTGGGTAGCATAATGCTGATGTCCCAGCTGGGAATATCCATCAATATTATCTCTCTGGTGGCATTGCTGATGGCCATCGGGATTATGATGGATGATGCCATTGTTATTTCAGAATCCATCGCCGCCCATATTGACCGAGGCATGGAAATCGATGATGCCGTGCTGGCCGGTGTGAAAAAAGTGTTACCCGGCGTCGTATCCTCTTACCTGACCACCGTCTGCATTTTTGGCAGCCTGTTGTTTCTGGAAGGCCAGATGGGAGCCGTGCTGAAAGTTATTCCCCAGGTACTGATTCTGGTATTAACCCTGAGCCTGATGGAAGCCTTTCTGATCCTGCCTCACCATCTTGCTCACTCGCTTCATAAAAAAAAGGCCAGTGACCGGCAGCCACTGGCCTTTAAACAGCAATTCCTTGACCGATTCGAGCGGTTCAGAAATGGCACTCTGGTTAACGCCGTTAGCAAGGTCATTGAATGGCGCTACCTGTTTATTGGCAGTGTACTGTCACTGCTATTAGCCTCTATTGCCCTGATTGTCAGCGGCGCTGTTTATTTTATCGGTTTTCCGGAAGTGGATGGCGACCAGGCGGAAGTAAGAATTATCCTCCCCCCGGGTTCGACACTGAATCAAACAACATTCGTCGTCAATAAAGTGGTGGCCAGCGCAGAAAAGCTGAATCAGCAGTTTTCTGCAAACAACGAAGATGGTCAACCACTGATAGAAAACATAGCCGAGCGATACAACTTTAACCCGGACGCCAGCGAAAGCGGCCCCCATATCGCCACCGTCAAAGTGGATCTTCGCTCCGCCGAATTACGTAACACGTTACTGGACGATTTTCTCAATGCCTGGCGCAAAGAGGTGGGTGAGTTGCCCGAGCTTATCGCCCTGGTGTTTACCGAGGGTTCCTTTGGCCCTTCCGGACGAGCCATTGAAGTCCGGGTTCAGCATCAGAACCTGGAAACCCTGAAAGCCGCCTCTCTGGATATTCAGTCGTTCCTTGGCACCTTCGATGGCGTCAGTAACCTGATGGATGATATGCGCCGGGGTAAGGAGGAAGTAGTGATCAGCCTGCGTCCGGGAGCAGAGAGTTTCGGTGTTGATGGCCAGCTGATCGCCAGCCAGTTACGGGGCACTTATTTTGGCCAGACCGCCGATGAAATCCAGGTGGGCCCGGAAAATCTGAAAATACAGGTGCAAATGGACAGCCGGGATATCAGCAGTCTGGATAACCTGACGAATTTACCGGTGATTCTCTCCGATGGCAGCCAGGCGCCACTGGCCACCATTGCTATTCTGGAATATCAGCGCAACTTTGTTCGTATCCAGCGAATCAATGGCCTGCGCACCCTGACCATTACCGGGGACGTTGATCAGAATAAAGCCAGTGCCCGCCAGATAAACGACAAACTGCGTCGGGAATTGCTGCCAACCCTGAAGGCATCGTACCCGGGCATTCGCTTTGGTTTTGAGGGCGAGGTCAAGGAGAACGCCAAAACCAGCAACTCCATGACCAAAGGATTTATGCTCGGATTATTTGGCATCTTTGCCATCCTGAGCTTCCAGTTCCGCAACTACTTTGAACCGTTTGTGGTGATGCTGGCCATACCGCTGGCGTTGATTGGTGTGATCTGGGGGCACTTCCTGCTGGGATATTCTCTGAGCATGCCCAGTATCATGGGCTTTGTTTCCCTGGCCGGGATTGTGGTCAACGACTCCATCCTGCTGGTGCAATATATACGACACCATATTGATGCAGGAGAAAGCATTCATCAGTCGGTGGTTATGGCCAGCCGGGATCGTTTCAGAGCGGTATTCCTGACATCAGTGACCACGGCCGTTGGCCTGTTGCCACTGTTGCTGGAACGCAGCCTGCAGGCTCAGGTAGTTCAGCCGCTGGTGATCTCTATCGTATTTGGAATATTTGCTTCGACGCTGATGGTGTTGTTTGTAATCCCGGCCGCCTACGCGATTCTGGCGGATTTTGGGGTGGTGAAAAGTCAGCGATAATCAGCCATTAGTCATCCGTTAAAACAGGCTTTAACCCTGTAAACCACAGAGACCACTACTTGCCTGTAGCCATCCACACGAAAAAAAGCCCCTACCGAGTGGTAGAGGCTGGGTGCCGGTTAACCGACGATGCCTGCGATGAGGCGGAGTGCGCTTTGATCTTTCTCGCGCTGATCTTCCAGACGCAATAATAAGAAATAGTAAGAAATAGGACAGCCATAATATTAAAATCAAGAAATTAAAGAAATAGGACAGCCATAATATTAAAATCAAGAAATAGCAATCCAAGAAATAGCAAGAAATAGGACAGCCATAATATTAAAATCTAAGAAATAGGACAGCCATAATATTAAAATCAAGAAATAGGACAGCCATAATATTAAAATCCAATAAACTCTGATAAAGAAATTAAAGAAATAGGACAGCCATAATATTAAAATCCAATAAACCCTGATTGGCTATAAAAACTGACAAATCAATCATCATCAGTATTAACCATCCCTGAATCCAAGTGATGCAGACAATACTCTTGAGGGTAAATCCAGCTTTT
>NZ_JAVRMB020000226.1:0-10772 GCF_031844845.1 Endozoicomonas sp. | reverse complement strand
AATAAGCCAGGACCCGAAAATAACCCCCTGCCATCCCATCCAGCGCCAGAATATATCCAGATAAAAACCACCGGTACTGGCGCCAAAGTAATAAAAAACCAGATACAGTGAAGAGGCACTGGCTTTTGCCGTTTGCGCATGATGGCTGACCCAGCTGCTGGCATTGGCGTGGGCAACAAAGAAACCAAAGGCATTCACCAGAAAGCCGGTAATAATCCAGCCAATAGATGCCCTCAGCATCAAACCTGAGCCCAGTATCAGCAAACAAACACCCAGTGCCATAATAGCAGGCTGCGTTAGCCAACCGGCTAATCGACCAGAGAACGCGGCACCCAATGTGCCACTGAGATAGGTTAAAAACAGCATGCCCAGCCAACTGGGAGACAGGTTATAAGGCGCCTCAGACAATAGAAATATCGCATAGGTGTACTGGTTAACAAAAATAAAGAAATTAAAGCCACTGATCAGAAAAGCAGTGAGTAGTAATGGATTCTTTAAATGCCCGAGCAGATCCCCAGCCACCTTTTTCAATCGCAGCGGGCCCGGCTGGAACTGTCTTGAATCCGGCAGCAGGTAGACAAACGCAATCAGGCATACCGCACTGAGCATAGCGACAAACAAAAAGGCATCAGACCAGCCAAACCAGTCCCCCATAAATCCGCCGATCAGCCGGCCACCAATGCCACCGAGGGAGTTGCCACTGATATAAAAACCCACCGCCAGGGTCAATGCAGGTTTGGCAAACTCATCGCCCATATAGGCAATGGCGATCGCCGGCACCCCCCCGAGGAAAAACCCCTGTACACCCCGAAGCATAACGATGTGCTGATAGTCACTGACTTGTGAAATCAGAAAAGCACAGAACACAGCGCCGGTCATGCTGTACCACATAAGTCGCTTACGCCCAATGGCGTCCGACAGCGGCCCATAGAACAGCAGTGAAAGCCCCAGCATGAAAGCGGTAATGGTAAAACTGAAACTGGCTTCCAGTGTAGAAAGGCTGAAACGCTCAGCCAGCATTGGCAGCAGCGGCTGACTGATATGAAGGTTGGCAAAGACCATGAACGAACCAAGACAAAGCGCAAGGGTTGCGCGCCAGAAGCTTTTGGTCCGAGCCTCAATCATGGTAACTGTCCCAATACCTTGTTAGTGAAATACGTCATTAATGGTCTCTGGTCACTCATTATTGATCCATTAATACCGATTTTTTATTTATTTTTATCACTCAGTGACCAGACGACTGGCACACGCAGTCTATGCAAAGAAAGCGACAACTTCCAAGTAGAATCACGTTATTTTTGTCGTGTTATTTTTAATATCCAGAACTCTTAATAAATATTAATCAATATGACTTCAGGGCATATACGGATACTTTTACTTCTTACAGGACTTTAGTCTCTACACAGCCATGAGCCAAAAACAGCCATGAGCCAAAACAGCACTCAGGAGCCGTAGAGATGTCCCATAATAATGAAGAAAGCCTGAACACCCTGCTCCAGACATTAATGGATAATGCTGACGACCATTCAGTGATGGATCTGCTGGAATCTGCCAATAAGGGATTCACCCTGGGAGCCAATGACTTTGTCGACCAGGCAACAGGTAAACAGTCGCCAGTCGATATAAAAAACAACCTGCGCACCTATCCCTTGGCACAAATTCTGATCAGTGTTGTCAAATACCATGAACTGAACAAAAACACGGACATTATCCGTAAAACCGTATTGGCCTTACTGGATAGTCTTGAAAACAGTATTCCTCCAGAGTCTTATGAATTGGAGGCAATGGAAACAACACTCCACTAACCATCACTGAATGAGGTAACTGAGCAATGATTGACCAGAGTACGTTGCAGGAGAGCGGTTATATTATCGTTCCTGACCTGGTGCCTCAGCAGTTACTCCAACCCGCGGTTGAAGCGATTACGCAGTTTCTTGATGTGGATCTTGATCAGCCCTCTACCTGGTACCGGAAAAACCTGGGCAGTAATGGCATTGTGCCCATCCATCACCATCAGGCGATTTGGGACATTCGCCAATACCCGCCGCTCTACCGTCTGTACGCGGACCTTCTCAAGACGGAGGATCTCTGGGCAAGGCTGGACCGCGCCTCCTTTAAGCCACCCTGGCGGCCAGAATATCCTGATGAAAAAGACAACAGCCCCATTCACCTGGACAGTGACCCGGAAAAGGTGTTCCTGCCAAGGTATCAGGGGATTCTTTATCTCATGGATACGGCGGATAACCAGGGCGCTTTCTGTTGTGTCCCAAGTCTGTACCAGGGTAAAAAAACAACACTGGACCGGGACTCACTATTTTTCAGCGATGAAGAACTGAACGGTCATGATATCGTCAACCTTGGCGGTAAAGCGGGCACCTTTATCCTCTGGGATTCCCGACTTCCCCATGCCAGCAGCCTGAACCATCATGATCAACCCAGGCTGACCCAATACATCACCATGCACCCGGCTGGCAAGCAAGACCATAACGAAGAAGATCAGGCCGGGCGCATTCAGTTATGGCGTGAGAAAAGGGCCCCTGAGCGCTGGCGTAACCTCCCCTTTCAACAGGATCCGGAGCCGGGTGAACCTGCTCAGCTGACAGCACTGGGCAAACAATTACTTGGGCTCTGAAGCTTCCTGAATAAGACGAACCGTCGTTTCTGTCAGGGCACTGACTGAACACCAGAACTTACTTCGTTCTTCCGGTGACTCTGGCTCACTCTCCCTGAGCTGCAGCAATCTTGCCTGTAGCTCAGCGGGACAAACGGCCTGTCGCTGTGGCGGTGTCACTCCGGGATAGTTTTCGCTATAAAACCGAACCCAGTCAAAACAAAGCCCCGGATCGGCCTTGCCACGAAAACCGGCAATCTGTTCATGGCCAACAATTTGCCGGGGATTCTGCAGGTTTGGGTAATGCTCTTTTAAACGGCTCACTACTCGATGAAGCGACAGATATTGAGCATCCGTAAAAGGAAACACATTCCCGTTGTAGTTCACCAGCTCTATTCCTATAGAGCAGTCATTCAGCCCCTGAACGCCTTCCCACTGACTCACCCCCGCATGCCAGCCCCGAAAAGCACGACCTTCAAGACAGTCCACCAGTTCATAAACTTCCCCATCCGTATCAATAACCAGATGGGATGAAACACAGGACTTCGGGTTAGTGAAAATAGCCAGCGTCTCCTGTAAATCCACAGCGGTATAGTGAAGTACCAGATACTCTACCGGGATAACCCGCTCATCCCGATTAACGGTTTTCAAACTGTTCACATTCAGAGCCATAGAAGCAGAACCTGTTAAAAATTATTTCACTTAATAATTCCCTGTTTTCCCCCACCCTACAAGATAGCTCGCACACTCCGCACTTTTACGGTAATTTTCACCCTTCATTTTCAGTGTAAATTTTCCGGAGAACCGATCATGGCCAAGGGGCTGCTAAAACATCAGGAGCGACAGGCCGCGTTAAGCCTGCTGGGCAAAGACCTGGCACGCAGGGCCAAGTCAAAATGTGAGATTTGTGAAGCGTCTGGTGTACCACTGGCCATTTATGAAGTGGCTCCGGTACCCAGTGAGCCAGACTACGATCACTGCCTGATGCTCTGCGAAACCTGTAAGACTCAGCTGGAGAATCCAAAACGTCTGGACCCCAACCACTGGCGTTGTCTAACCAAAAGTATCTGGAGCCAGTTACCGGTTGCTCAGGTGGTTTCCCTTCGGCAATTAAGGAAACTATCAGAAAAACAGGATTGGGCTATTGAGGCACTGGAACATGCCTACCTTGAGCCGGAAATAGAGAGTTGGGCTAATTCAGAGTTAAGTTAAAATAAGCTAAAATTCAAAAGCACCTCGACCCTTAAATAATTAAAAATTAAGGGTCAGGGTTTTCAAATGACAAGCTTTCTCGATTCATATATTTACTTTTGTATAAATAGCCAAACGACAATTCCTGTTTAAATTCCTCCAATGCTCCTTTGTCTGGTGCATGAAAGCCCCATCTGACTCATTTATTGTATTCAGTATCGCATCATCCAGAGCCTTCTCAGTATCATTTATTGGCATTGATGTTATTGTCGGCACCATAAATTGCTGATTATCACCAGCCCCCAGACGCATTCCCATAGAGTTAGCAAGATAGAACAATCCTTTTTCATCATCTCTAAGGAAGGTCACATAATGTGCCTCGGATATATTAACAGAACCCGCAAGCTGGTATTCAACCAGTTTTCCATCTACTCCATACTGCTCAATTTTCTCTGAGAGAATCATATCAGCTCTCTCGTATTTACCAAATGTGGGAGGTGCAAGCACGAGAACTTCAGGGTATACAAAGTCTGGGTCTGGGTTACGGGATAACTCATCCAGATAAAAGCGATTGAATGCCTCAGCCGTAGTCATACCCTTAAGTTGCTCACGGTTATCACCCGGGATAGCAAATATCTCAATTCGTTTTGAACACCCTGTGAAAGTTTGCACTGATCTTAAGTCCGCGACCATTTGACCAAAAAACTCATCAGGCTCAAGATTTACACCTTTACGGAGTTTAAAAATTCTGCGAATCTCATCAAGGTTATTATTCACCCTGATTGATTCAAGTTTCTCTGAATCATACTGAACTAAAACGCTCTGTAATTTTGGCAGCCGGTCAAGCGCTTCCAGAACTTTAACGTTATCCCTGTTAGTCTTCGGATTATCTGTATCAGTCCTTAGATTTTCTCTGCGATTCTGAGCCTTATCTACCGTCTCTCGAATTTGACTGATGAGTAGCCTAAGACTTCCCTGGTGTGACATACACATTAATACAGAAGCTATTGCACAGTTATTTTTAACTGCCTGAATTCCAGCCCCCTGCTTTACAGACACGGCACCGTGAGAGTAGCCTCTCACAGGGTAAGACCCTGCAATAGCCATCTTTGCAATTTCCTGTTTGCCAGCCTGATCCTGTGCTCGAATAGCCATGAATGCTTCCGCCAAAGAGGGTGTATCTGCATCAAAGAGAGTTTCATCATTCGCCGATGCGTCAAGAAGTTTTGTTAGCGCCTTTCGGAAAGCTTGTTCATGGTGTTGAGTCTGTGAATTTGCTGCCGGAACTCCTGGATATTCAGGCCTGATCATTGACGCCAAAGCCATGGCCCCATCAGTTTCAACTTCTTGAGCCATCATAAATGGATTTACATTCCAGGCAGGATATTCATTTCTTGGATGCTGTGCCCCATTGGCTACTGACTTGGCTCCACGGCTTGGAACAAACACAGGCGATTTCGCCTGTGTTTTGCTTACCGAATTTTCACTCTGCAACCCTTCGGTAAAAACCAACCTATGAGATTTTTCCGAGGGAGGTGATTGAGGAAGTATTTTCTTTGCGTGATTCTTACAGGCTGTAATGATTTTTCTCAGCTGATCTTTGACTCCCTTTTCAGCCTTATCAATGCCCTCCTTATTCAGTTCTACCACTCTGATATATTTGTTAACACCTTCTCTGACTTTACCATTCAGTAAGGGAAATGCTTTGTCAATTTGATCTATTATTTTATGAATTTGCTGATCTGTGATTCCAGACACAGAACCCTGAGGGTTTGGTGTAACCTGTGCTAAAAGTTCAGGCTGTTGGTTAGAAATCCTTGTCAAATCCATTTTCATGGAACCAGAAACTCTACCAGTGCCCAGTTCCCGCATATAATTGGCTATCCGCTCCTCAGACTGCTCATTCCTTTTATTAGTAGCTGGAGTTCTTTTAGTAGCTGGAGTTCTTTGGTTTCTTGGTTCGTACGTAGTTTCAAAATCATTGATTCTATTAGCTTCAACATTACCCGATGGGTTCAGTATGGTGTTATTGAAAAATCTGGGCCGTTGAGCTCCTTGCTGCAATTTGCCAAGCGCAGGGGGGGGAGATTGAGGTGGGCTTGATTGAAACTGTGTATAAGCTGTCAGAATTTCGGTCAGCTCATCATTACCGCCACATGCAGCTCCTTTGATAACATCAATATGTACTGGGATTTGTTTAAAAACAACCTTCATATCAGCCAGAGTTGCATCGCCGACGTCCCCCTCTAGATGGTGGATAATCTGATCAATTTGCTGACCTGTAGCTCTATTATTGCGCGATGATGAAGCACTGGCCTGCTTCTGTTCATCGTCAGAATACACAGACATTAAACATGCTAAGTTGACCCTACCCAAAGCCTTCTCATCTCCTGCACATGCAGAATTCAATGTCTTCTGTTCCATATTTACCTTTGTCGCCTGCTTAATAAAATCAAGAGTAAAGGGTTCAGCTCTGTGGTATTTAGAAATGAGTTCTTTATGAAGATTCTCCCAGTTGAATTCTGGTTCAGGACTTTGACTCTGCCTATTTAATGTTACAGCGAGAGCAAGCTGTTTGACTATAAACATGTCCTCTAGGACTCGCTGTTGATCTCGACCTTCTGCTCCAGGTGTTCTGCCCATTATGCGAGATGGAAAGGATACAGAGTCTTCCGTATAGTTTTTTTTCAGTCGAGCCCTTGTCAGCCCTTGAGAATTTGCGGGAGACCTGGAAGCCCCGGACTTAATGCCAGAAGATCTGGTACCAGAACTTGCCGTTTTCGCTAAGGCTCCACCTTGAGCAGCCGCTCTGCCAGTATCTGGTAGATGGGCTTGCTCACTCTCTAGCAAAGACAGAACACGAACACGAAACTCTTTAGAAGCTTGCTTATCGCCTGTAATGATTTTTTGAACCTCTTCAGGGGTATCCCTCAGCAGTCCAGCAAACTTATACTTTAAATTCGGATTAATAGGGTCTTTGCGACTGTACGTATCTGCTAATTTTATTAATGCCTGCTCAATCTGTATTTTACCGGCAGCAAACTCCTCAATTTGCGCTATAGGGTATTCTACATCAAAAGGCATTAAATCTTTAAATTCCTCACAGCATAACGCCCTCATATCACCCGCCAATCTTGATAATATATCAATCGTACTCTGCATAAAAATAACTTTATTGGTATAACAATCTAAAAGGCAATCATATAACTTTTCCAATAGTGTATTAACTTCATCTCCTGTTTTACATGCCCGCACCAACTGAAATAAATCATTCTTTATTTCACATAGCTGTCGAGCTGGAGAGTTCGTTAACGTATCTAAAGAATCTTTCAACTCACTAACTAATACCTCTCCCGTTTCAATCTGAATCGAAAAACTATCAAGTTTTTTGATATCATCTTTCATGCTATTGTAAGTAAAAAAATTGGATTCCAGCATGTTTTTAAGGTTGTGAACATAAGGACGTACATGCCGACAAAACACTTCCTTCCTGTCGTCCGCACCAACCCACACGGCTTCTTCCGTATCAAGGCTACCATTCTTTTTTTGGACGATGGCCTCCTTTGGATTTGGCGACGATTTGTCCATCCAAGACTTTACGGCATCAGGATTAAAAGTATTTGAGTCCATTCTTGGCATTTCCATTTACTCCTTAACTTTAAAAATCAGTATTAGTCATTTCGAAATCGTATTAAGTTTCGGTCACCCACCTAGATGAACGAAGGGATCAAATAACCCTCTTTATCAGAGTCGAAAATAATATTGATCTAATTGATTAAATTAGGATTTATCATATTTTTACCTAATATTTATTATTAGCCCTTTTAATTAGTAGTATTAGACTCAATTTATAAACCATAGTTCCTAAAAAAATTATATATATGCTAAATACTAATAACCTTCATCTGATAATTGCTAACTTTTTGAAAAGTATAGCTTATTAGACTAAAGACTATACCCATATGCGTCAGGAACCTGCTACCTGCCACCTGAAGTATTTGTAATCCTGTATAACACACTGAATATAGTCTGGAAATTTCAATATATGCCCCATAGCCCCCATAGCCAGAACTCATCCCCCATCAGAGACTTGCCCTTAAGGCGGCAAGGCCTTTATAGTCATAAGCATGAAACAATTATTAAAATATCTATCATGCCTGTTTATTCTGCCAACCACCCTACTGGCAGAAACAGAAGAGCCTGTCAGCCCGATCGGTGAGCTGGATCTTTTTCAGGTGGTGATGCCCATGTTAATGGTGGTCGGCCTGATTTTCGTACTGGCCTGGCTGGTTAAGCGCATTAACCCAAAGTTACCGGCCATGGGAAGAGATATAGAGCTACTCTCCAGTACGCCACTGTCTAAGCAGTCACGATTATCTCTGGTTCGGGTCGGGGGTAAAGACATTCTGATTGGTATTACGCCGCAAACCATTACCCTGATAAAGGCCTTTGATGAGCAAGTGGTCAATAAAGCCAATGAGAAAGGGCAGACGGATCTTGCTGAACAGTTTAAAAAGCTGTTGCGCCCCAATTCGAAAAGTAAAAAATCATTAGAGAGTTCTGAAAGCTGAGTTCAACATTAACCTGTATAACATCTGTTGCCTGCTAATAATTCACTTATTCAAAGCTTGGCACAGGAGTTATACAGGTCACGCACAGGTTATCCACAACAACCTGTATATATTGTAAAAATTGTCCAGACTTATTGCTCCATCATTTGAGATATCAACAGCATCATCTTCATTTCAGTTATACAGATTTGCTGAAGGAATTCCCGGTTTTCTTCACTGAGATAACCCAGAAATTCATTTTGCTCATCACGATCATGCCATTTCCCGCTCGCCATATTTTCCGGATAGTACTGTAAAAGCTTTTCCTTAAGACCATTGTGCTTTTCCTGAAGCACCATCAGCATACCGATCAGTGCTGCAGGCGTATCTCCTGAAATCGCCTGACGCAGCTTGATGTAATTGAAGTAGAGCATGACGATCCGCTCCGTACTGTCCCGAAGGCATAAAAGACAGAGATAAGACTCATCTGCAATGGGGAGTAAATTTAAAGCTGAAGAACCTGACTCTTTAACACTTTGCCCTTTCACATCAGTATCACTAACCCGCGACATAATAACCTCCTTCCCTGAGGTAATGTTTTCTTCAGGTTAATGCAATTGGCTAATAGATTTCCACAGTTTCACTGATCAACCCTCTGAATGAACTGTGGATAACTCCCTTTATCCCCTGTCATTACTAGGCAAAGAAAGAACTGTTTATTTTTTATACAGATGCATTTTGACTCACACTTCCTTCAAAATATTTGCCGGTGACTGGCTGAGAACACGACGGATTCCCAACCAGCCGGCAATCCCAAGAACAGTAGCCCCAAACAGGGGCAGAGCAAACCAGATAAACCAGGCCGGTTCCCAACTCAGCTCAAAAACCTGAGTATTCAGAAAGTAGCTGGCCAGCTCCGTTCCACAGGCTGCCAGAAAGCCCGCCAGAATACCGAATAGCACAAACTCCCCCACTTGCATGATCAGCAATTGTCGACGGGTTCCGCCAAGGGAACGAATCAATGCGCCTTCATGCAAACGTTCATCAATACTGGATTCAATAACCGACATCATTACCAGCAGTCCGGCTATCAATAGCGCAGCCAGCATCGCTTCAACCGCAATGGTGGATTGAGCCAGCATTTTCTGTACCTGACCGATCACCGCATCAAGATCCAGCAATGTCATGGTGGGAAATTGAGTAATCAACTCATTAAGCAGTAGCTTTTCTTCCGACTCCAGATAGAAACTGTTTAACCAGGTGGCTGGCAACTCCTGTAAAACAGCCCTGGGGAAAATCATGTAGAAATTAGGGCGAAAGGATTCCCACTGAACCGTGCGAATACTGCTGACCACTTCCGTAAATTCAGTGCCTGATACGATAAACGTCAGTCGGTCACCCAACTCAATACCAAGCTTTTGGGCAAGCTCCGACTCAATAGAAAGACCGTCATCACTGCCGGCAGTCCACCACCGCCCCTGCTCAAGGTGATTTTTTTCCGGCAATGCCTCTGACCAGGTCATGTTCAGTTCACGGTTCAGGGCATGGTTATTCTTCTCTTCCTTGGATACCGCTTCCCGGACCGGAACATCATCAATTCGAATCAAACGACCACGGATAATAGGATAGAGCTGACTGGTATCCACATCGTTGGCTGCCAGAAACTCAGAATAATCCGCCACCTCAGAAGGCTGGATGTTCATGGCAAAATAGTTGGGGGTCTCTTCAGGCAGTTCATTCTGCCAGCGCTCTAACAGGTCAGTACGGAGTAACAGCACCACGGCCATCGCCATAAACGTCAGGGTAAATGCCAGCAGTTGAGCGGATGTTTTTCCTTTACCCTGAATAATCCGGCTGACACCTGGCCGCCAGAACACCGGCAATTGGGCAAGACGCTGATGATTACCAAGATGACCGAGCAAAAACTGAACACCCATAGAGATCATCAGCAGTACGGCTCCTGAAACCATGGCCAGAATCAGGGCCATCATCACTTCACCGGTGTGGTACCAGAGCAACAGGAAGACAGCCATGAGTGACAAGCCATACACCAGCCATGAGGCCGCCGGAGCAGGCGACAGGTCACGCCTCAATACTCGTAATGGAGAAACCTCCTGAAGGCGTAACAAAGGCGCGAGGCCAAAACCGGCCAGCGTGATCACACCGGTTGCTCCCCCAACAATCATTGGCATGATGCCTGCCCCGGGCAACCAGGCTGGAAGAACACCTCTGAGCACCTGTACCACACCTTCCTGAAGCAGCCAGCCAATGGCAACCCCGGGCAAAGCCACCAGCACCGCCACAAAAGCCAGCTCACCCAATAGTAATTTCAGCACCTGCTGTCGGCTGGCACCAAAACATCGCATAACGGCACAGCTATCAAACCGCCGCTCGGCAAATCGCTGACTGGCCATGGCAAC
>NZ_JAVRMB020000225.1:0-4106 GCF_031844845.1 Endozoicomonas sp. | reverse complement strand
TATGTTGTCGTTAGTGGTTGGAATATTCGCAATCTATTATTCTCAATGTCCCAGTGTGGTGATGTTAGTATTAAGACCTATTATATGATCAGAAAATAGCAATAGCAGGTTTAGTTATTATTCACTAAGTATGTTCTCGACACTGTTTTTAAATTGTATGGATATAAAATATATATTTTTTATATTGAAATCACTGACAACCATTAACGGCAACATAGCCGGACATCCACAAATCAAGGGTGAAATCTTAAGCAAAACGTTGGTTCAATTTATATGATTAGTAAGTTTATGGATGTCCTATTCCTTTATTCCTTTTCCTATTCCTTTGTTGTGGGCAGTTATGCTGCTTTCGACGAAATACTATTCGTACGGTTATTTATATTTCCCGAAATCGTAACTATTTGCTGATCCCATTAACCAGACAACAGAATCGCAGATTTTCCACACAGCTCAAGGCCACCCTCAGTAGTGAGGTAACCATTTAAAATTTGCTGGATAAAGCTCCACCATCATCCTGGACAGGAATCGTATAGAACCCATTTCACATGGATGTGAAAGCTATGACCGTGGCTGTTCCTGACTTTTGGTTTCCACACAATCCCGGTAATCACCCCTGCATTACTTTTATGCTTTTGGGTACTACCTGCAACCCTGCTTTAGCCTCTATGGAATGACAGTGAAGACCGTAAAGAAAGCTATTGGTATGTTTATCATGCCCTCTCCCAAGCCTGCCCAAGCCTGGCTCCGGCTCACTGAGCGGGAGGATCGTGGGTGCGCAATTCATTGAGCCTGCTTTCGCTCATCTGCCAGGGAATCCATTGGCTTAAATCATCCGGTGGCTTTCTGCCATTGGCAATGCAAGCCTCCAGGTAACCGGTCAGCCACAGTTTGGGGTTGA
This sequence comes from Endozoicomonas sp., assembly GCF_031844845.1. Classification (GTDB taxonomy): domain Bacteria; phylum Pseudomonadota; class Gammaproteobacteria; order Pseudomonadales; family Endozoicomonadaceae; genus Endozoicomonas. Next base: position 3,208 of record NZ_JAVRMB020000225.1, on the reverse strand, counting down.
TCCTCCAGAGGTTGAGAGTCATCAGTATGGTGAAGAACCAAAAAGCAGTGCACAGGCTTTAAAAAGCCATCGAACCATCGGGTTACGAATCATAACTCCAGACGGTTGTGATGCTTTATCTCTTGAATTCATTCTTATACATGGTTGGCTTTACTCAAAGTACGCCTGTTCAATTCGGGTGACATACTCCAGCGCCGCCAGGTTCTTCAGTGTCACCAGATATCCGGCCTGATAAGTATCACCGATAACCAGATACTGTTCTTTGCCACACTGCAACCGTCCAGGCGACTCTTTATAGACAATAGCCGTTGAATCAATGGACATCACCTGTCGTGCAGTATTGACGTGAGCCGGAATACAGAACTCATAACTCAGCGAGCGTTTACCATCAGCAGGTCCATAGAGGCCATCGGCATCCAGCCGACTCAGATCAAACGCAACCTTTTCCTGAACCCGATCCTTAAGAAGACCGTCCAGATAGCTACAGCCCGATAGTAAGAAAACGCCCAGCGCAGTGGCACATAACTTTGATACGTTCATGGAATTTCCAGTCAGGCAGTGATGACGATCATTATTGCTTTTATTGTCAGGAATGGCTTCCCAAAAGGAAAGCCAAACAGAACCTGCACTTGACGAAGTATTATGCGAGAGGCCTGAGACCAACTGCATGACGGATAGAGGTAAGGAAAGGAGCTGCTTCAGCTCGAGCCTTTTCAGCACCTTTAAGCAGTTCTTTCTCGATAAATGCCGGATCTTCAATCAGTGCATTATAGCGCTCACGGGGCTCCTGCAAATGAACATTCAGGAATTCGAACAGTTGATTTTTCAGATCACCCCAACCCACGCCTTCAGCATATTGCTGTCGTTTAACCGTGATCCGGGTACTGTCGGCAAAGGCGGAATAAATCTGGAACAGGGTACAGGTATCCGGATCTTTGGGTTCACCAGGCTCGAGCGAGTTGGTTTTGATCTTGCGGACCAGCTTGAGCAGTTTCTTTTCCGGCACAAACAGTGGGATGGTGTTGTCGTAGCTTTTACTCATCTTACGACCATCCAGCCCATTGAGAACCGCTGTATTTTCACCAACCACTGCTTCAGGCAGGACAAATTTTGTCTTGTAGTGATGGTTCATACGACCGGCAATATCCCGGGCCATCTCAATATGCTGAACCTGATCCCGCCCCACCGGCACTTTATGAGCATTGAACATCAGGATGTCTGCCGCCATTAACACCGGATAGCAAAACAGCCCCATGGCAACGCCCTTGTCCGGATCCTTCTCACCGGATTCTTCATTGGCCTGTACGGCAGCCTTGTAGGCATGGGCACGGTTCATCAGCCCTTTTGCCGTCATGCAGCCAATCATCCAGTTAAGCTCCATAATTTCAGGCACGTCAGACTGACGGTAAAAAGTAACGCGATCGGTATCCAGCCCAAGAGCCAGCCAGGTAGCGGCAAGCTCAAGCGTAGACTCATGAATACGCTTCGGGTCACGACCTTTGATCAGGGCGTGGTAGTCCGCCAGGAAATAATAGGAAGCAATATCGTCGCGCCAGCTTTCCTCAATCGCAGGCTTGATAGCCCCCACGTAGTTACCCAGGTGCGGTGTTCCTGTTGTCGTAATACCTGTTAGTACTTTCGTTTTACTCATGAGTTTACTCGCAAAGCGACGATGTAACCTGGCCTGAACAACAGGCCAGAAAGGGAAATCACTTAAATTCGATTTCAACTTTCGATTTCAAGAATGGGCAGCATTATAGAAGAGCGCCGCCCTCTCTCACAATAGACACCTGTTCTCCCATCAGGCAGCCAGAGGCATACCCTGTGGGACAGCGGTACGATGCTGACGGATAATGGCACGAAGTCGCAGGGTCAGCAAAACAGCACCCATGGTCAGCGCCGTTACCAGGCCAATCCACAAGCCATGCGGCCCCATTGCTGGCACAATCCAGTCAGTCAAACCAAGGGTATAACCCAACGGTAACGCCACACCCCAGCAGGCAAACAGAACCATCGCCATGGGAACACGGGTATCTTTGTAGCCCCGCAGAGCGCCGTTGGCAGCAATCTGAATACCGTCGGCGTATTGGAACAGTGCCGCATAAATCAACAGCTGTGCGGCCAGCGTACCCACCTCAACATTCTGGGTATAAATAGACGTAACCATGTTCGGCAGGAACAACATGACCGAAGCACTGACCGTTGCCGTCATTAACGTGGTGGCGATCCCCGCATAACTGGAATAGGCGGCTTCCTCTGTTTTACCGGCACCAAGGGCCTGCCCAACACGAATGGTCAGTCCCATAGACAGGCTCATGGGAATCATAAATGTCAGTGAGGTGAAGTTAAGGGCAATCTGGTGTCCTGCCACCACAATCGCTCCCAGCTTACCAATCAACAGAGCCACAACAGAGAAGATGCTGGCCTCAAAGAAAATAGCCAGACCAATGGGTACACCCAGTTTTAAATGACCGGAAATCATGCCAGGGCTCGGAAAATCCCACTGGGAGAACAGGCCAATTTTACGATGCTGACGGCTCACCATGGTATAAACAGCCATTAACATAAACATGACCCAGAAACAGATCGCTGTGGCATAACCACAACCCACACCGCCCAGTTCAGGAAAACCAAACTTGCCATAAATCAGCACATAGTTAAGGGGAATATTCAGGGCCAGTGCGACAAAACTGAACACCATACCCGGCTTGGTTTTACCCATGCCCTCGCAGTAACAGGTTAATGCCTGGAACAGACAAATCGCGGGTATACCCCAGGCAAGCGCCTTTAGATACTCAAGCGTCTTGGCAGCCATCTCAGGTTCAACCTGTAACCACTGAAGTACCACTTCAGAGTTATAAATAAAGAACAGTGCCAGAATGCTCATCAACAGGGCTATCCAGAGCCCCTGACGCACATGCCCACCAATCTCTTCGGTCTTCTGGCCACCGTACAAATAAGCGACGGTAGGCGTAAGCGCCATCAATATGCCACGAATCAACAGATAAACTGGCATCCAGATACTGGAACCCAGGGCGATGGCAGCCAGATCCATGGCTGAATATTGTCCCGCCATACTGGTATCCACAAAGGTCATCCCTGTGGTGGCCAACTGGGCGCCCATAATTGGCCCGGCCAGATAAAGCAGTTCACGAAGCTCCGCTCGATAGCGGGCAAAGGCGGATTGGTTTGTTCTCATTTTCGCTCA
>NZ_JAVRMB020000224.1:0-7633 GCF_031844845.1 Endozoicomonas sp. | reverse complement strand
TACGAAAGCAAACTTTCACCTACTTAACGTACTCCATTTAGTTCAATGGCAGACATGAAATAGTTATAAAAAATGCCTTTCGAATTCAACAATTTGAATTACACCACCGAATGAGTCGCCTGAACTAATACGAATTGATAGGCTGAGGCCATACCAACTACCGGTAGTGTCCTGCACCTCCACCAGCATCACTGGCTCAATTAACCCGGGGTTGGTATTGGTATCGGTCAGCGGCAACTCGATGGTGGTGATGCTCTGGTGGCCACCTTTGGCCAGTTCGTTTCGGCCTCGTTTGGGGGTGCAATTAAAAGTGTACCCCGGGCAGCAATTTCCCAAATATCGTACATAATCATCAGAGTCTTATTGTCACAGGTTCAACTGCCATGTCATGCTCAAGATCCTTATCCGAAAGACTTGCTCAACACCCGCAACCAGAAAAAAGAATCTCTGAACTCATGGATGTTGTCGAAGCTGAATCAGGACATCTTGATCGAGCTGACCAGGCTGAAGACGCCGTTATTAAACATCTCAGAGGAATGGGAAATGAACTGCTCACTGAATGGGGAGCCCACAAAGAAAATCAAAATTTCCAGGACGCCCGTAAGCATCACCCGGAAGCCATGGCTCGAAAAAAAAACACCTATTGGTTGAGCACCTACGAAAAAATAGAACTATCAGAGCGTTGCCTTGGTGTCAGCGGGCACCGTGTGCGTCCTTTTAGCGAAGCTGCCCATATTCACTGTCGAGATTATTCCCTTCCGTTGCAGCGCAGGATCGTTGATTTTGCGGCTGATGCTTCTTTTGCAACTGTTACCCAAAAAATGAAAGAACACTACGATACTAACATCCCTGAATCGTCTGCTCAGGCAATCGCTCTGCACCATGCCCGCAACATGAAAAAAGAAGCCGCCGAATCGTTGCAAAGCCGACAAGAGTGTGTGGGAGAAGGCAAGCAGCTGATTGGTGAAATCGATGGCAGCATGATTCCGGTGTCCTGGTGGATGAACAAGCGAAAGGTGATAAACGCAAGACACGAAAGCTCGAATGGCAGGAAGCGAAGCTCTGTCTGGTTTATGAACAGGGCATGACAAATAAGCGACATCGTGTGGTTATGGGGGGGCCTGATGAAGCAGGAGATCAGTGGCTGAGCTGTGCTATTGAGCAAGGGCTTAAATCATCCATACATTGTGTCAGTGATGGAGCCAAATGGATCGCCAATCAGACGGATCGTATATTTGCAGATCAGGGCACTTTTCTGGTGGATTTTTATCATCTTTGCGAATATTTGGCAGAAGCCGCCAGCGAGTGTGTTGGTAATGATGAAAAGACGTGCAAAAAATGGGTTGAACAGCAAAAAACAAGGATGAAAACAAACAACGGTGCTAGTGTATTATCAGAGCTTGAGCCGTACCGTAACGGGAAGCCAGGAAAGGAAGCGAACAAATCGGAAGAATGCCATCGTTACATCAGGAATCGTCCTGGACAATTTGATTATTCTGGAGCAGAATCCTCTAATTTGCCCATAGGGTCGGGAGAGATCGAAAGTTCTAATCGTTCTGTAGTACAAACTCGATTGAAGCTCCCCGGAGCCTGGTGGAAACCCGAGAATGCTTTTAGTATGTTGAGCCTGAGAACATTAAGGGCGAACGGTGGCTGGGATTCTTATTGGCAGGCTGCTGTATGATAGTGCTATGAGACACTTTTAATTGCACCCGCCCTGAGGCGTGCGGCCAGCTCCGTATGCATTACCACGAGGTCCCACAGGACCTAAAAGCGTGGGAACGAGATTCCCGGATTTTGCGACAATCTCCTTCGCGAGTAGGACGGGTATTTTCTATAACGCCACTTCCCAACCAATCACTTGCTTGGTAACCTTCACGCAAACAATAACAACAACCACCTATGAATTCACCCATGACATCAAAAAAGAAAGTCCGATTAGGTTGCGCCTCTGCATTCTGGGGTGACACCAGCAGCGCGGCCCATCAGCTAGTTTACGGTGGTCAACTGGATTACCTGGTTTTTGATTACCTTGCGGAACTGACCCTCTCCATCATGGCCGGTGCACAACTGAAGAATCCATCAGCTGGCTTTGCTCCGGATTTCATCACCACATTGAAACCCCTGCTTGGTGAGATAAAGTCTCAGGGTATCAAGGTCTGCAGTAATGCCGGCGGTATCAATGCCAGGGGTTGTGCTGAAGCACTGGCAGAAGTGGTGGCCAACTCAGGCCTTGATCTGATCATCGCCGTGGTTGAGGGAGACAACCTGACCAAAACCTTCCGGACTGATCAACCACAAAACCATGATCCAGAAACCCAGAACGTAGTGGATATGTTCAGTGGCGAGCCATTACCCGATCACTTCACCAGCGTGAATGCCTATTTAGGAGCACCATCCATCACAGCAGCCCTGGCCGCTGGCGCGGATATTGTTATCACAGGCCGGGTCGTAGACAGTGCTGTGGTGCTTGGACCATTGGTGCATGAGTTTGACTGGGGCTGGCAGGATTATGACAAACTGGCTCAAGGCTCATTGGCAGGCCATGTGATTGAGTGTGGCACTCAGGCCACCGGAGGCAACTTTACCGACTGGCATCTGGTTAAAGATGGCTATGCCAATATGGGCTTTCCCATCGTCGAATGCAGCGAAGATGGTTTATTCGTTGTGAGTAAATGTTCCGGCACTGGCGGTTTGGTAAGTTGCGATACCATCGCTGAACAGATTCTTTATGAAATTGGCAACCCGGAAGACTATTTACTGCCCGATGTAACCTGCGACTTCAGTCAGGTATCTCTTGAACAAACGGGTATTGATCAGGTACGAGTGACTGGCGCCAGAGGCCGACCATGTTCAACTCAATATAAAGTCAGCGCGACGTATATGGACGGATATCGTTCAAACGCCACTTTTATGATTGGGGGGATTGATGCTGGTGAAAAGGGTCAGGTGGTTGCAGATGCGATTATTAAACGAGTCCGTGGACTACTAAACCTTAAAGGCCTGGATGACTTCAATGATGTCAATATTGAAGTATTAGGAACCGAGGTCACTTATGGCGCTCAGGCAATGGAAAACCAGCCCCGTGAAGTCGTCGTGAAAATCGCAGTATCACACCAGGATAAAAACGCGCTTCGACTATTTGGATCAGAAATTGCCCAGGCGGCTACCGCAATGGCACCAGGTATTACGGGTTTAGTGGGAGGACGCCCTAAAGCAAGCCCACGCATTTGCCTCTTCTCATTTTTAATGGACAAAGCCGATGTTTTGCCTGTCTACAGCCTCATCAATACCGAAGAGAAAAGCCCACAAATCGCTTACGTAGATTCAGGCCAGATAATAAGTACCCCTGAAAGTGTATGGAATGAAAACCCCTTACCCACCCCATTAGGTGAACTTCCTGAATTTACTGTGCCATTAGTGAAGCTGGCCCTGGGACGCAGCGGTGACAAAGGCAATCATTGCAACATTGGCATTATTGCACGGGACAAACGTTATCTGCCGTATATTGAAAAAGCATTAACGCCCGATCACGTCGCAAATTATTTTGCTCATCTACTAAGCGACAGAAGTGAAGTTACCCGCTATCAGCTACCGAAAATGAAAAGTATTAATATCGTCATCACTCACTGCCTTGGCGGCGGAGGCATGGCCAGTTTGCGTATCGACCCTCAGGGAAAAGCCCTTGCCCAACAACTACTGTCGATATCCATTCCTATCAATAAAAGTCTGTATGAACAGGTTGCGGGGGAATCAGAGTGAGGATCATTGAGTCTCAAATTGACCTGCATGGACAGGAGTTCAACGATAATCGAAACGCCATGTTATCTGCCATTGAGCAGTTTCGTGGACTTGAACAGGCAACATTTGAAAAGGCCAATAGCGCCAAGGATAAATTCCACAGCAAAGGCAAGCTCCTGCCCCGTGAACGTCTGGCATTATTGCTCGATCCCGGCTCCGGCTTTATTGAGCTGAGTTCATTGGCGGGCTACAAGATGCACGATGACAAAGATGGTTCAACCGCAGGTGGAGGCCTCATTGCCGGCATTGGTTTTGTCAGTGGTGTGCGCTGTATGTTGCAGGTTAATAACAGCGCCATAAAAGGGGGAACCATATCCCCCACGGGGCTGGATAAAACCCTGCGCCTGCAGGAAATCGCCCGTGAAAACAAATTACCCTTAATCACCCTCGCTGAAAGTGGTGGTGCCAATTTAACCTATGCCACTGACATTTTTGTACCCGGTGCACGGGCTTTTGCTAACCAGGCCCGTTTATCCAAAGCCGGCATTCCACAAATTACTGTGGTTCACGGTAATGCCACGGCAGGAGGCGCGTACCAGCCCGGTTTATCGGATTATGTTGTCGCCGTAAAAAATCAAACCAACATGTTTTTAGCAGGACCGCCTTTGCTGAAGGCTGCAACAGGAGAAATTGCTACCGATGAAGAGCTCGGTGGCAGTGATGTTCATGTGTATCAAGCCGGGACTGCCGATTATCTGGCTCAAAATGATTACCAAGGGATCGCTATTGCCCGCGATATCACCCAGAGCCTTGGCTGGAATGAACAGTTGATTTTGCCGGAAAAACAACCGGTAAAACCACCTCGCTATAACGCCGACGAACTACTCGGCATTATCCCCTGTGATAGCAAGAAACCCTATGACGTACGGGAAGTGATTGCCCGACTGGTTGATGATTCTGCATTCAGCGACTTCAAGAGTGATTTTGACCTGCAGACCGTCTGCGGTTTTGCCTATATTGATGGACATAGCGTTGGCATTATAGGCAACAATGGACCAATAACTGCCAAAGGTGCCAACAAGGCCGCGCAGTTTATTCAACTCTGTGAACAGAGTCATCGAACCCTGTTATTCCTGCATAACACCACCGGATTTATGGTGGGTACGGATGCAGAGCAAAGCGGCATTATCAAACATGGTTCAAAACTGATTCAGGCGGTGGCCAATGCCAGCGTGCCAAAGCTATCTATTTTGATCGGCGGTTCCTACGGTGCTGGCAACTATGCCATGTGTGGCCGAGGTCTGGACCCGCGATTTATTTTCTCATGGCCCAATGCCAGAACGGCAGTCATGGGTGGTGAGCAGGCAGGAAAAGTATTACGCATCGTCAGTGAAGAAAAGATGCGGAAAATGGGACAGGAACCCGACCTGTCACAGCTTGAACAAATGGAAGCCGTGACTGCAGCCAAACTGAATGCAGGATCAACGGCCACCTTTGGCACCGCCCGCCTGTGGGACGATGGCCTGATTGATCCCCGGGATACCCGTGAGCTGCTATCTAACTTGCTCGATATATGCTGGCAGGCAAAGCATAGGCAACTGCACAACAACACATTCGGTGTCGCACGTTTTTAATCTGTGGCCTGTCGTTATAAGAATAAATCAGGAACCGTCATGATACTTACTCAGGAACATCTGGAGCTAAAACGCACCATCGCCAACTTTGTCGAAAAAGAGATCAATCCCCATGTGGAAAGCTGGGAAGAATCCGGCATCTTTCCCGCCAAATCCCTCTTTAAAAAGATGGGTGATTTAGGCCTGTTAGGCATCAGCAAACCGGTAAAAAACGGTGGCATGGGACTCGATTACACCTATGAAATGCTGGCCGCAGAAGAATTTGGTGCCATTCGCTGCGGTGGTATCCCAATGGCTATCGGTGTACAGAGCAACATGGCCACCCCTGCCCTGGCACGATTTGGCAGTGATTATGTCCGTGATACATACCTGGCTCCGGCCATTGCTGGTGATATGGTGGCCTGTATCGGGGTCAGTGAACCCGGTGCGGGCAGCGATGTTGCTGCCATAAAAACGACGGCCGTCAAAGAGGGTGATGACTACATTATCAATGGCAGCAAGATGTGGATCACCAATGCGACACAGGCTGACTTTATTTGCCTGTTAGCCAATACCTCAGACGAGCCTCCCCACAAAAACAAATCATTAATTGTCGTCCCCACAGATACTCCTGGAATCTCCTTTTCTGAAAAGCTCAATAAGTTAGGCATGCGCAGCTCTGACACTGCCCAGATTTTCTTTGATAACGTCCGCGTTCCCCAGAAGAATTTGATCGGTCGTGAAGGTGCCGGGTTTGTTATGCAAATGCAGCAATTCCAGGAAGAGCGTTTATACGTAGCTGCCATGTCGATTAAAGGAATGGAAATCTGCATAAACGACACTCTCACCTACACCAGAGAGCGCAATGCCTTTGGTAAACCCCTGATTGCCAATCAGTCCATCCTGTTCCGTCTGGCAGAGTTGCAAACGGAAGTTGAAGCCCTGCGTGCGCTTATCTATCAGGCCTGTGAGCAATATAGCCAGGGTGACGATGTCACACAGCTTGCCTCCATGGCCAAATTAAAGTCGGGTCGTCTTTCCAGGGAAGTCAGTGATTCCTGTCTGCAGTACTGGGGAGGCATGGGTTTTATGTGGGATAACGTGGTGAGCCGCTTCTATCGGGATAATCGTCTGGGTTCCATTGGCGGTGGCGCCGATGAAATTATGCTCGGAATCATTGGCAAGCATATGACCAAAAACCAGGGGTAAACATGTTTCATAAAGTGTTAGTGGCCAACCGTGGTGAAATTGCCCAGCGTATTATTGCCTCTGCGAAGTCCCTGGGATATCGGACAGTTGCTGTTTATTCTGAGCCTGACTGTGATGCTCCCCATGTCCAGCTGGCTGATGAAGCAGTGTGCCTTGGCGCAGGCCAGGCCAGCGATAGTTATTTAAATACCGACAAAATCCTTCATGCGGCCCGGATAACAGAAAGTGATGCCATTCACCCGGGATACGGTTTCTTATCCGAAAACAGTGATTTTGCCCATGCCTGCAGTGAGCATGGCCTGGTCTTTATTGGCCCTGACTCAACAGCCATTAAGCTAATGGGCAGTAAGCGTACAGCGAAAGAGGCCATGCTCGCAGCAAACGTGTCCTGTGTTCCTGGTTATGAGGGAAAGGATCAAAGTGATACGGTGCTTATCGAAGCGGCAAAGGGCATTGGCTATCCCATTATGGTTAAAGCCTCCGCGGGTGGTGGTGGTCGGGGAATGCGTATCGTGAATGATGCGTCAGAGCTGGGCAGTGCTATCAAGTCCGCCCGCTCTGAAGCTGCCAACGCCTTTGGCAGTGATGAGTTGATCCTTGAAAAAGCCCTGACTTCAGTGCGCCATATCGAAATACAGATCTTTGCTGACACCCATGGCAACACCATTCATTTAGGTGAACGTGATTGCAGCATGCAGCGACGCCACCAGAAGGTTATTGAAGAAGCGCCATCCCCGGCAATGACTGCCGGGCTAAGGGAATCCATGGGACAGGCAGCCATCTCTGCGGCAAAGGCCTGTGATTATGTGGGTGCTGGCACCGTAGAGTTTCTGCTGACCGGGGAGAATGAGTTTTACTTTCTGGAAATGAATACACGGCTGCAGGTGGAACACCCCGTAACAGAGCTGGTCTCCAATCTGGATCTTGTGGAATGGCAGTTAAGAATCGCTGCCGGTGAGAAATTACCCCTTACGCAAGATCAAATTACCACTCACGGGCACGCCATCGAAGTCCGCCTGTATGCGGAAGACCCCGCCAATAGTTTCATGCCTCAAACCGGAACAATCTCA
>NZ_JAVRMB020000223.1:0-23061 GCF_031844845.1 Endozoicomonas sp. | reverse complement strand
GAGTAGAGATTCCGGTAAACAACTATGTCTTCTGATACGTCTTCTGAAAAGCCCGACTATAAACATACCTTGAATTTGCCGCAGACTGACTTTCCCATGCGCGGTAATCTGGCACAGCGTGAGCCACAAATGCTCAAGCGCTGGTATGACATGGATCTCTACGAAGAAATTCGCAAGATCAGCCAGGGGCGGGATAAGGTTATTCTTCATGATGGCCCTCCCTATGCCAATGGCGATATTCATATCGGTCATGCGGTCAATAAAATACTGAAGGACATCATTGTCAAAGCCAAAACGCTCAGTGGCTATGATGCGCCTTATATTCCCGGTTGGGACTGTCATGGTTTGCCTATTGAACACAAAGTAGAAGGCATGCTGGGCAAGGCCGGTGACAAGGTTGATGTTAAAACCTTCCGGAAAAAGTGTCGTGAGTACGCCGCCAAACAAGTGGATGGCCAGCGTGAAGACTTTAAGCGAATGGGGATTTTTGGTGATTGGAATAATCCTACCTGACCATGGATTTTCAGACGGAAGCGGATATTATCCGTGCCCTGGGCAAGATTGCTGACAATGGTCACCTGATTAAAGGTTACAAGCCGGTTTACTGGAGCGTTGTGGGTGGTTCTGCACTGGCTGAGGCGGAAGTTGAGTATCAGGATAAAACCTCGACTCAGGTTGATGTTCGCTACGCTGCGATTGATGACGCCGATCTGCTGGGTGCTTTCACTTTTGAAGGTTCAGAAGGAGAAGGAGAAGTAGCGGTAGTTATCTGGACCACGACCCCCTGGACATTGCCATCTTCTCAGGCCGTAAGCCTGGGCGGGGAGCTGGACTATGCGCTGGTTCAGTGTCAGGTGAACGATGTGCCGGCACGGCTGGTTCTGGCCGAGGCTCTGGTCGAAAGTGCCATGCAGCGCTACGGCATTGCAGATTACACCATCATTGCCCGGGCCAAAGGTGCCGCCCTGGAAAACAAACAGGTCGCTCATCCATTTTATGACCGGGTATTGCCGCTGATTCTTGGTGATCATGTGACCATTGATGCAGGTACCGGTAATGTTCATACGGCTCCGGATCATGGTGTGGATGACTTTAATATTGGCCGGAAGTACGGTATCGGCACACTGAACTATCTGGACGACAATGGTTACTATCGGGCTAATGTCGAACGATTTGCTGGCGAGCATGTCTACAAGGTTGACCCGAAAGTGGTTGAGGTATTGGTAGAGAATGGTCGTCTGATGGCTCAGGAAAAACTGACCCACAGTTACCCCCATTGCTGGCGAACCAAAACCCCGCTGATTTTCCGGGCAACCCCGCAATGGTTTGTCAGTATGAGCAAGGAACATCTGCTGGAGAGCGCCATGGCCTCTCTTGAGGGGGTTCACTTTACGCCGGACTGGGGCAGAAACCGACTGGAAGCCATGCTGGGGCAGAGTCCTGACTGGTGTATCTCCCGTCAGCGTACCTGGGGTGTGCCCATTGCTCTCTTTATCCATAAGGACACTGAAGAACTCCATCCGGATACCCAGTCATTGATTGAAAAAGTGGCACTCAAAGTTGAGCAGGAAGGGATGGATGCCTGGTTTGATCTGGAACCGGCTGATCTGCTCTCTGCTGAAGACGCAGAGCTTTATGTAAAAGTAACGGACACCCTGGATGTCTGGTTTGATTCAGGTGTAACCCACGCTTCGGTTCTTCAGCGTCGTGGGCAACTGCAATTCCCGGCAGATCTCTATCTGGAAGGTTCCGATCAGCACCGTGGCTGGTTCCAGTCTTCGCTGAAGACCAGTATTGCCATGAATGGTGTACCGCCCTATAAAGGTCTTTTGACCCATGGTTTTACGGTGGATGCCAATGGCCGGAAGATGTCCAAGTCTCTGGGTAATGTGATTGCACCTCAAAAAGTCTTTAAGTCGCTGGGTGCGGATATTCTACGGCTATGGGTTTCTACCACGGACTACACGTCGGAAATGACCGTTTCTGATGATATTCTCAAGCGCGCTGCAGACAGCTATCGTCGTCTACGTAATACGGCTCGATTCCTGCTATCCAACCTGACCGGCTTTAATCCGGAAACGGATGTTGTCGCCTGGGACGATATGTTGTCACTGGATAAGTGGGCAGTAGACCGTACCCTCAGGCTGCAAAATGAAGTGATTGAGGCTTATAACAGTTACAACTTCCTGTCGGTGTATCAGAAAGTGCATCACTTCTGTTCACTGGATCTGGGTGGCTTCTATCTGGATATCATCAAAGATCGTCAGTACACCACCCGGGAGGATTGTCTGGCCCGTCGCAGCTGTCAGACAGCGATGTACCATATTATTGAAGCCTTTGCCCGCTGGATGGCGCCAATTATCAGTTTCACCTCAGAGGAGATCTGGGGAGCGATTCCAGGTAAGCGCGGTGCGTCTGTATTTCTGGAGACCTGGTATGAAGGGTTGAACAGTCTGGAAGGTGACGAACTGGGTCGGGAATACTGGGATGCCATTCTGGAAGTGAAAACTGCAGTTAACAAGGCATTGGAAGATGCTCGTGCTGCCGGTGCCATTGGTGGTTCTCTGGAAGCCGAAGTGACCCTGTTTGCCGATGATGCGCTAACGCAGAAGCTGGGCCAGCTGGGGAATGAGCTGCGTTTTGTACTGATTACCTCTGCAGCCACCGTTAAGCCCCTGGGGGATGCTGGCGATGCCGCAGCTACCGATCTGGAAGGGCTGAAAGTCCGGATTGAAAAGTCAGAGCACAAAAAGTGTGATCGTTGCTGGCACCGTCGTGAAGATGTGGGAACGGTTGAGAATCACCCGGATCTTTGTAATCGGTGTGTCGATAATGTTGAAGGCAGTGGCGAACAGCGTCGCTTTGCCTGATATTTCCATTTGGCATGAAAAATACCCGGCAGGCACCGGGTATTTTTTTGGACGGTAGTCTACTTTATTAGGTGTTTTCATTGAGAACAGGTTCATTTCTGATGAACTTCGGTAATTCGCACTATCCTCTGGCCGTTAATGGCACTTAGTATTAAGCCGTCGTGAGCTAAAATACTGTTTTCTCCGGACTGACCGGTGCATACCAACTTGAAGTGGCAGTATTTTTAAAGCAAAAAGCCTCACTGAATAATATGGATTTTTTAAAACAGGAACTGGCCATGCAGAGTAAAACATTCGGAAAACTTCACTGGCTCGGGCTGAGTGTCATTATTTTTGCCATCGATCAGGTGGTCAAGTGGTGGTTTGTGCAGGAGTTTTCCCTGTATCAGCAGATGCAGGTGCTGCCATTTTTTTCCTTCACCCTGGCTTATAATCCCGGTGCTGCATTCAGTTTTCTGGGTGATGCTTCTGGCTGGCAGCGCTGGTTTCTCAGCGGTGTGGCTATCGTGGTCAGTGTTATGCTGGTGGGCTGGCTGCGGCAGCTTCGGCCTGGCGAAAGCTGGCAGGCCTGTTCTTTATCATTGATCCTTGGCGGTGCTCTTGGGAACCTACTTGATCGTCTGGTGAACGGACATGTCACGGACTTCCTGTTGTTTTACTATAAAAACTGGTATTTTCCTGCGTTTAATCTGGCGGATACGGCCATTACCATTGGTGCGGCCATGTTGATTCTGGATATGTTTAGAAGCAGTCCTGCGTCAGAAAGTAAGTCACAACTCTAAATAATAGATTGAAAGCAGGAGCGAATCACTGTGGCAGCAGTTATTGAGAAAGGCAGCAGGATTACTTTGCATTTTTCCCTGAAACTGGATGATGGTAGTCTGGTGGATACTACCCCACCGGGAAAACCGGCTTCTCTGGTTGCTGGTGATGGTAATCTACCGGAAGGGTTTGAAGAGGTTCTGTTTGGCCTGGCAGCGGGTGAAGAAAGAGTAACCCGCGTTCCTCCGGAAAAAGCCTTTGGTATGCCTAATCCAAATAATGTTCAGCGTGTACCAAGGGGCAGCTTCGCCAGTGATGTTGAACTGGAGGAAGGATTGGTTATATCCTTTGCCGATGCCGCAAAAAGTGAACTTCCGGGGGTTATCCGAGAATTTGATGATAACGTTGTTGAGGTCGACTTCAATCATCCCCTGGCAGGCAGGCATCTGGTTTTTGAGGTGCGGATTATTGATGTACAGACACCTTAAAACAGCTATGGTTCGTTGCTTGCCCTGAGCTGGGAAAAAGCAGTGGTTAAAAATATTGGTGATCCCCTATGAAAATCAAACTGGCAAATCCCCGTGGCTTCTGTGCAGGTGTGGACCGCGCCATTGAGATCGTCAACCGGGCGCTTGATGTTTTTGGCCCACCCATTTATGTACGTCATGAAGTGGTGCATAACAAGTACGTGGTAGAAAACCTGAAAGCCCGTGGTGCCATCTTTGTGGAGGAACTGGATCAGGTACCTGATGACGTTATTGTGATCTTCAGTGCCCATGGTGTCTCCAAAGCCGTTGAAGAGGAAGCGAAACGCCGTGGCCTGGAGGTGTTTGATGCATCCTGCCCGCTGGTTAAGAAAGTCCATATGGAAGTGGTGCGCTATTCCCGTGATGCGATGGAATGCGTGTTGATTGGCCACCATGGCCATCCGGAAGTAGAAGGAACCATGGGGCAGTACGACACGCGCAAGGGCGGTGCCATGTATCTGGTAGAGAATGAAGAAGATGTACGCTCGCTGGAAGTTTCTGACCCTTCACGCCTCGCTTACGTTACCCAGACAACGCTCTCCATGGACGATACTGCCAGGGTAATTGAAGCACTGCGCGTTAAGTTCCCCGAAATACAGGGGCCACGAAAAGATGATATCTGCTACGCCACCCAGAACCGTCAGGATGCGGTGAAGATTCTGGCCGGTCAGTGTGACCTGGTGCTGGTGGTGGGTTCGGTCAACAGTTCAAACTCCAACCGTTTGCGGGAGCTGGCTGAACGTACCGGTGCTGAGGCCTGGCTGGTGGATAATGCCGATGATATCAAGCCCGGCTGGCTGGTGGATAAAAAGGCGATTGGTATCACTGCCGGCGCATCGGCTCCGGATATTCTGGTTAAGGGCGTTATTAAACGGCTTGAAGAACTGGGAGCTGAACTGCCTGAAGAGCTTGCAGGAAAAGAAGAGAATATTGTCTTTACCATGCCTAAAGAGCTAAGGCTGAAATCCATTGGGGATTAGAGTCATCCACAAGTTATTTTAAAAAAGGTGGTAATGCTAAAGCATTACCACCTTTTTTTTCAGTTAATGATTCTTAACTGACCCGTACGAATCCTCTGTGGGTGATCACCCACTGGAAAGCTGGCCACTTCTCTGGCTTCAGCGAATGAGATGACTGAGACCCTGTCCTGCTGGCTGACAGAAACATAGCAATATTTACCATCGTGACTTTCTGTTGCCCAATAGGGTTTGGCACCAAGAGGCTCTTCAGAGAGTTGAATGGTTTTGTATTCAAAGGTTTCCCGATCCACAATCGCAGCATAGCCAGACATGGTGCCAGCCACGCAAAGTTGTGTGCCCTGCGGGTTCATTGCCAGACCATGATGGGCTGAATTTAACTGGTATTTGAGCGTACTCAACTCCTGAATTTCTTCCGGTACCGGTAGTTCAATTCGTCGGGTAATTTTTTGTTGTTCAACGTCGTATTCAAAGAAACCGTGGTAGAACGATACTTGCAGATAAACAAACCTGCCATCGGGTGTCACCGTCATTGGACGAACGGCACTATCAACCCAGGGGAAGCCAAATGCTTCCAGCTTTTCACCCATATCGACACGTTGGATAACCTCGTAGGTCTCTGCATCAACCACCTGAAACCAGCGGTCGCCTTTAAGCCAGTCCAGCCAGGAGCTGGTGAAAGGGACATAAACTTTGCCAATGCTGGCGTGGTAGATCAGCTTACCGTCCCGGGAGTAAGTATTTTCATGGGGTTGATCCCCTGATGGAAAGCCACCTTTGATCTCACCGGTTGCGGTATCAATTGCATGAACTTTGTTGGCGGTTGAAGCGGAAACCAGAAAAGTTTTGCCGTCTGGTGAGATGGCTGAGTGGTCTGAACGAAAGCCTTCGACAGGTGTTCGCCATTTGATTTCTCCGGTATTCACATCAAGGGCGATTACATCAGCAAAGCTGGGGCGTGAAATAAATAAATAGTGGCCATCGTTAGATGGAAACATATCGTCAACCAGCTGGTAGTTTCCTTCACCAATCACGGTTTTTATCAGTGTCGACATAATCCAGCGTTTTACAGTGCTGCCAAGTTCCTGCAGGCGCTCCTCTTTATCAGGAACGGCGTTGAGCTTTTTTATTCGCTGATAGGTGTAAGGGTCGTAGATATCAATAGTGCCATCCCAGTTGTTGCCAACGACAATGACGTCTCTGAATGACTCATTGTTTGTTGACTCCAGTGATAAACTGGCTGGCTGGCCATTGGATAATGGTTGATTGTCTTGTTCTGCGGCAGCTTTTGCACTGGGATTTTGCAGTGAAAAAACCATAAGCATGCTGAGTGTGAAAGCTGAGAGTCTCACCGGACCATTTCCTTATTCTTGTTATTGGCCGTATGAGTGTAATTACTTCCAGATCAGTTTTCTAATACCGTTTACGTATTTGGAATGTCGGGAAGGGCGTAAAGGGCAGGTGCCGATGAGTTCTGATAACTCTTTTTCAAAGGCTTCGTCAGCTTTCAGTTCCAACAGATAGTAGTGGCCAAGGGATTGAGGCTTGGCGATATTCAGGCGGTCACTGTAACGCTGGTCAAACACTTCGATCTCACTGTCTATGGTGGCTCTGATTTTCTGGCAGTCAGAGACAAAATATTGCCTCTGATAACGACAGATAAGAATGGGCATAATGCCATTGCCCAGGTATATTCGGCCTTTATCCGGCAGTTTGTGATAACTGTCGTTTAGTGCGTTGCGCCAGCTGAAGTTTTCTGTGGACAGGTCAAGGGGGGCGTTAAAGATGATCTTTTTGCCCTTGCCGGATTTTCTGAGTTTGAATTCCAGTTTGGCGGTGCTGGCGTCAGCAGTATCACCATACCATCTCAGGCGAACCTTCTTTCGTTCGCTGATGCCGTTCAGGTTTTCTTCGTACCGGGCAAGGTTGCAGCTGTCCAGATAAAGACTGTTAACCAGTCTCGGGTCATAGTGTTGGGAAAATAACAGCGGGTGCATTCTCAGCCACAATAAAACCTGCTGCATTCGTATGGCAGGGATGGGTATTTTGACTTCAAATCTTAATGCGTCCATTACTTTGGCTTATCCGATTTCATAATGCCCTGGTAAAGGGCTTTCACATTTACCTGTTCACCGGTCACGGTTTTTCCGTCAATCAGTAATGTGCTGCCCTTTTCCACCAGTGTCTTGCTGGCACAATTGAGCTGAACGCAGACAATATCATTGGCATACAGCGTCGCTGGTCCGAAAATGGGTTTCTTGGTGTAGCTCATTAATGAGTACTCTTTGATATTTTCAAGACGGATATTGCTGGCGGTGACTTCCGAGCGATCCTTGGCGACGATGGCTATATTGCTATTTTTAACGGTGCTGTTGTCAATGGTCAGCTGACTGTTTTCACCGGCTGAAATGGCTTTATCCCGTACCTGATCAAACCGGCTGCCGGTCACCTTAATGGTGGAGCCACTGGTATCAATGCCATCCCCTCCGGATACAGAACCGATATTGGTGAACTGACTGTTGCTGATATCACCCCGGCAGAAATCACAATCAAACCCGTCGGATAAGGTATTAAGGATGGTTAACTGGTTAATGGTTATCTGACTGTTAATGACGTTTAACGCATCTTCTGAAAGATTATCACGTACCGTCATATTGTTTGCGGTCAGGTTGCTATTGATAAAATAGGCCGCGCCCCGAGGTTGCCAGAAGGCCAGTTTGGGGCTTCTGGCATAGGAAACTTCAAGATGGTTGATGTTGCTGTTTTTTACCGACTCAGTACCGAAGACGGTAAGCCCTGACCAGCTTGTGCTGCGAGATTGTCTGGTGAGAGTGACCGGCTGATGTTTCGTACCATTAACTGTCAGACCACCAAACACCATCAGTCCGGCATTGCTGGCAAAGGTTAATGTGGTTCCGGGCTGCACAATTACCTGCCAATTGTCGGGTGTTATCAGGTAGTCATTAATTTTCCAGTTGCCAGAGCGTATTTCCCAGTGGCCTTTACCTTTGGTAATAAATGGATATTTACTCACCATATCGCTGGTGGCAGGGCGGGGAATGAATGATAGCGGCGTGGCGTTATTTAACAGGGTATGTTTTGTTTTTTTACTGCCTTTAAACGACGTCACTAATTCGATCTTATCTGCTGAGCCTGGTAATAACAGACTCCGGTCTTCTTCTGGATGAATGCGTATCGGTAGTTCGATTTCAGGAAGGTTAACCGACGTTTTATTATTGTTGTTATCCACTGAAAGTATCTCCAGCAGTTTTAGCGACTGTTGTTCAGGGTTGGTGATTGACAGTATCTGCCCGGAAGCTGATGAAGTCAGTCTTGCCATTAATTCCCAGGGTAACCGTGAAGACATGGCCTGCATGGGAATATGCAGTTGCGAGTCGAGTTCCCGGAAGTTATTACAGGGAGGCTGCTGGTAATCACTGCCCAGACATTTCGCCTGTTGCTTCATCAGGCCGAAGTCGTATTTACCAAGCAGTGGGGTGCTGGCATGGAGTTTTCTGTTGAATTTTTCCTGAACGTCTTCAAGTGTGTTAAATAGCTCACCGGAATCTATCAGGCTTGTTAAGTGGTTTAGTGCTTTTTTATAGCTGTTGGCCACTTTTGCATCGGCCAGCATGCGTTTGCTGATAATGGAGCGATGACTGGGTTGCTTCATTAACCAGAAGTGTTTTGCCGGGGAGACGGCCACATCACTTTGAATGGGTTCCAGCTTTGCCGTGTGCGGGTTGTAGTACCAGCGCCAGTTATTCCAGGTGAGGGTATGCCAGGAAGCCCAGATATCAGCGGTGGCCAGGTATTGACCCAGCTTTTCGGTATCAAAAACATCGCTGGCCGGGCGTTTGCCATTCAGGAAGTCGTTAATCAATGTCAGGGCAATCTGTCGCTGTCTTGAGAGTTCGGCTTTTTGCAGTATTTTCTTTTTCTGGATAACCCGGGGTTTGAATGCTCGATGTATCTGTCCATCGGCGTCTTTCGTTTCATCAACAAGATCCAGTCGTATAACCAGTCCTTCGGTACGATTGTTAACCGCCAGCAGCTTCTGGCCAAATGATTGCTCAAGCAGCATGACACCCCAGTCATCACCATTAATCACCACGCTGACCGGAAAGTGTCGTGGGGAAATAATATCAAAGCCAGCGGTTTTCAGGGTTTGACGAAACAGTTCCGGCCCTTGGTGAGAGCGAACGTTAGAGCTGACCAGGGCGAAACGTGAGGTGGAAAGAATCGCTTTGTTTTTTTTCAGTTCAATGCGCAGTGACCAGCGTTCCTCTCCCCGGACATGGTCAAGGAGGTCACCCTGCAGGCGAATATCAGCTTCATATTTTTCCCGCTGATAGTGTAATGAGCCTTTGGCGTATTGGCGATCTTCGGGTATTAACCCTTCAGCCAGCGCCTTCTGGCGATCCTTAACCAGTTTTTGCCACTCTTTATATTTGATATCCAGCCGGAGCACGGGAATGGTTCGTTCAGCCGTGAGCAATTTACCGGGGACATCTTTCATATCACTAATGATCTGGGTTACCCGCTCCGCCGAGTTGGTATGGAGGGAACGGTAGCCCCCTTGAATCAGCAGCGTTTTTACGGTTTCCGGGGATGGAATCAGAACCAGAGCCAGGCAGAAAATACCCAGCCAGATAAACCGTTTTTCTCTGATAGAGACAATATGGGCCTGACGATCAAGACGGAGTTTCATACTTATAACCCGGAAATATCATTTTGTTCCAGAATGGAAATCTGTGCCTGATGGAATTTGTTGTTGACTTCAAAAATAATTGAATCTAATTCTTCGGCGGTATGGATGTTGATAAAGAACAGGGCGTCGACTTTTGAATTGGAGAAATCAAGCCGACTTAAATCCATTCTCAGTACATGATCGGTCAGGATTGATTTAAGGTCTGTCAGAATGGATTCCCGGGAGGTGTTTTCTTCCACGGTGTAACTGATTGAAAGAAACAATCCGTGTTCCTGAAAAGATCTTGCCATTCGTTTCTTTGATATGGCAATTAATATCAGGATAACCGCACAGGCGATCATTGCCGCAAATGTCTGACCAGCACCCAGGGCGATGGCAATGCCAATATTGAGAAACAGGTACATCAACTCTTCAGGCTCTTTGATGGGGGTCCTGAATCGGACAATCGACAGGGCGCCGACCAGTCCAAGGGCCAGGGCCAGAGAGGACTTAACCACGGTGATAATCAGAACGACGGATAACATCAGCAGCGGGAAAAGCCTTGAAAAGTCTTTTCTGTTACCAAAAGCCGTTGAGTATTTTCGGAAATGGATACCAATCAGGCTGGACAGAACATACCCGATCATCAGGTTTAATATTAATGCGGCAAGGCCAACACTGGCATAGGGAAAGAAGGTTGAGCGAATATCTTTGGGTAAATAAGCGACCAGTAAAGGGTCTACAGACTCCAGCATGATTAAATCTTCCTGATTAAATGATTCCTGATTTTTTGGAAACAGGCTTGTATTTGATTTAGTTTAATTTATGTTTTTCTTTTTTTTATTTTCTAGTGTTGTTTTAAATGAATGCCTTGTTTTATGGGTGTTTTAATGGGATGGCGATTATTTGACTTAATTCTATTTGGTTTTTTTGATTAAGTGATTTGTAATGAATCTTGTTGCCAGTGCTGTGCTGGAAAGGTTGTGGATGAATGAGCTGTTGATTTTTATGGATGAATGGCAGTGACAGATCAGGGATTTAGGTTTATCAACCCTTGATCTTTGAGGCTCTGTAGATATTTTCAGCCGTCGGTTCCCCGTTCAGGGGTATCCGAGGTCCGATAACGCCATATCTTGATGAGAGTGCGGCACCAGTGCCAGGATACTGGCCAGCAGCATGGCGGCGCATTAAGGGAGCCAGTTGCCCTCCATGATTTGCTCATAGGACCATGGGCAGGTTTTGGGAAAACTGCTGCTGTTCAACCGTTGATGAGTTTGAACATAACGATTCATCGCTTCAATGGCCAGAGTCTTGGCGTCCGGGTATGCCTCTGACAATTGTTCCTCAATCTGTGGCTTGATATGGGGGTTTTTTTTCACCAGTTTTTGGATGGCCAGACGGGTTCGATCAATGGTTCCCAGCCAGTCCCGGCAGTCATAGGGTTCTGCCTGTACCGGATTGAGCACCTTGGTTTGATAGTCGTATTTCAGCAGGTGCAGGATCAGGGTAGTGAGTCGGTGTTCCAGGGTACCCAGTTCATTACCCATGCTTTCGATTTCCCCGAACAGGTTTTCAATGTCCAGTTGATCGTACTGGCCGTTACGGAATTTTTGTTTTTGCTGTTCGATCCACTGATAGCGATCAGTTTCGTAAAGATTGTTTTTGCTGCTTTCCATTGTTTCAGTCCCTTAATTTACTGCCCAGCGGTTCACTGCTGACTATTTTAGGATACCCATGGCCAATTTTCCTGCGCTGCTTTCATCGGTAGGTTACCAGGCTTCTGGCAGCTCGCCTCCTTTGGTGCCATTGGATGACAGGGCAGGGCGGTAGAATCAGACGTACATCCGTTTCTATTTAACCATTTTAAACGACATTAGGTACCGTAAAAAGCTGATTTTTGCTCCCTATTATAACTTCAGGGAATCATATTCCTGAACTTGATATAGCGAAGTATTGTTATTTTCACATGAGCGTACATCCGATTCTATCGCCCTGGATGACAGGGTGATAGAGGTTTGCAGCCGCTGTCGGTTTCCCATTCAGGGAGGGCCAACAGCGACCCTGTATTTTTAAATGGTGAATTCGAATTAAAGATCTTTATTGCCATGCGTCAAGGCGTGTTCCTCCCCTTTCGCCATTGGATGCCAGGGTGATTGTAGAATTTACTGCAATGTTCGGGGCATTTGCTGTTGCAGTGGCGATCAGAATGTAACCCGGTGGATTTGGTTGATCCTCGGTTATTTCCGGGATACAAATGTCAAGCTCGAAAAAGACAGTCCCTGATTCAGGGCTTTGAGTGAAGTAAATATCAGGACTTCCTCTTTCGATAATCGTGAATACTCTTTTGTCATCAACATCAGTAAAAATTGCGCACGTCTTGTCAGTTGATGCATCAGAAATGGCACCTTCATAGCTTCCACTTTGTGCTCTATAACGCTCCATGGCATTGCCCAGTCCTAGCAGTGAAGCTTTTGCATCAGCTATAGCTGCATCCGTTATATACTGGTTGTAGCTTGGGATCGCTATCATGGCCAGAATGCCCACTATAGCCACGACGATCATCATTTCTACCAGGGTAAATCCTTTGGTTTTGCTCATTTATGGTCTCAATTTACGCCCGCTCCCATGCTCCTGCGTGGGAGTGTAATGCCTGGTTCAGTATTTCGTTTCCACGCAGGACCCATAGGGCCTAAAAGCGTGGGAACGAGATACTGAACGATTATCGTACCTGCCGCCAATAGGTGGTCTGTTTATCGTCACCAATCTCCAGAGGGTTACATTCAGCGCCTACGCAGATCAGGGCATCCTTACTACCCTCCGGGAACAGGATGCTGGTGGCGGGGGGCAAACCGCTGTTGGCGAGGTTGGTGTAGCGATCAGCACTTTCCGGTTCGCCATCCTCATCTTTCACCGGCATGGCCGTGAGCAGTTCCACAGCATAAGCCCGGGCTTTGCCGGCTATGGGGTTGCAAGTTAGGGATGCTTCATTTGACGGCAGGTAGGTGTTGAAATAAATCACATCTTCAAAGGTGACGGACTCGGTCATCACTTTCTCACCCGGTTCAAGGGTAATAAACCAGCCTTTTTTCGGATCCGATGTACTGGTGCCGAAAAAGTCTTCCGGTTCAATATCCTTGTTATTGCTGCTGTCGAGTTGGGTAATGTCCACCAGCTGAGTGTTGCCTGAATTGTGCTGTAACCTGTTGTGCACAGGCACAGTCCTGCTGCTTGCATTACTGGCGGTCACCGCCGGGTTGGCATAAAAAGGGCTTGCCATGGAATAGGCGCGGTCAAGGATGACAGCATTAATCCGACCTAAAGGGTCAGGGCGGTTCCCTGAGCCAATGGCTACCGCCAGATGGGTACTGCCATTAAGGCGGAATAGTGAGACATCGGGTTCCACAAAGAACTTCCGTGAATGTGTCCTTTGGGCAAGACCTCCATCACTGGCCTCGTTCTGGAGCTTTGTGGGGCCAAGCTCAGCAAATACGCCTTCATCATCGGTCCATTTGCCATCGCCATTGCTGTCAGAGGGCCAGACCAGGTCATTGACACTGGTCATGCCGTTGTTGATATAAAGCCGCCATACCTGCCCGCCGGTATCGGCAAAGAACATCTGGTCGGCGAGACCATCGCCTTCCAGATC
This sequence comes from Endozoicomonas sp., assembly GCF_031844845.1. GTDB lineage: Bacteria > Pseudomonadota > Gammaproteobacteria > Pseudomonadales > Endozoicomonadaceae > Endozoicomonas. The sequence goes on along the minus strand of NZ_JAVRMB020000223.1, from coordinate 9,589 downwards.
AATGACACGGACACCGCCGGGTATGCTGTAATTCATACTGGTCAGTTGCAGGGTGGCTGATCTGTCATTACTGGCAGACCAGATCAGGGTCCCATCATGAGCATCGACTATATAGACAGCATTGCCCATGCTATCGCTCTGGTAGCTTTCTGCATTGTCCTGAGCGGGATCATAACCGCCGCTGAAAATCAGCACATCTCTGATGGTCGAACCGATTTTGATCCGGGTTTTTACCGGTTTGGCCCAGGTCTGTCCCAGCTTTTCAAAGCCGCTATCGCCACCGGAGATAAACCAGCGCAGCTGCGGTGACGCTGGCGCGGTGACATCCAGGGCGTAGTAGCTTCTGCCACCTCTGCGCATGCCAATATAGGCGTAGATAAATTCCTCTTTCGTGACTGCCTGACCTGCTTCCACTACAGTGACTTTGTTGATTTTGTCTGATGGTAAGTACTCACTGGTTTTATCAAAATCCAGAGTGTCATAACCGCCGTAGATCACCCCATTGTTGTTCAGGTCATTCACCCAGAGTGTTACCAAACCATCCATGCCATAAGGGCGCCCATTGTTGACCCGGTCGGTGGCTGCGTTGGTCTTGAGCTTGTCGAGATTGGGCAGCAGCTCGGCGGGCATAAAAGCAAATTTCTCTTGGCCGGTGCTGGCATCAAGACCATGAATAAAGCCATCATTGGTGCCGAAGAAAATACCCAGTCGCTGATCTTTCTCCGGGCAGTTTTTGGCGTCGATATTACAGCCGTAGGTAGCCAGGGCCGGGACCGAGTGCAGGGGATCACCATACCAGGTGGCCGGATCTCGAATCCAGGTTAGCAGTTCAGAGCGACGGGTATCGTCTGATGGCGGGAGGCCAAGGGTTTCTGGCTTAATATTGTCGTTAGTTGTCTGTAGAAGGTGAGCCGAACTATCTAGGTTCTCAGCCTGGCCCGCAGGATTATTGCCCAGAAAGGTAAACAGTTTACGATTTTCAGCCTCTGGAATGTTATCACCAGCGCCACCGACATTGACCTTACGGCCATCGACACTACCACTCCAGAAACTGAAGGCGCTCTCTTTGAAAAAACCGGTATCGGGATCAGCGGCCAGTGCTGGGGGCGAACTGTTATCGTAAATGTCCAGTGGATCACCGATCAGCTGATAACGCTTCAGATTGCCCTGCCAGCGATCGGTTTTTGAAGGTTTGAATACCGAGTAATAAACCTGCGACAAGTGCCTTGAATTATTAAACTGGTTGGCCGTCACGCCCGGGCTGACAAAGCTGGATTCGTCCTCAATAATCCCGGTAATAATATTGTTAAAGGCACTGGTCAGATCGGCAGCATTGTCGGCGGTGTATAGCTGGCCCCCGCCGTTTTCAGCGATATCTGTCAGGAAATTCGTTGCGGTGTCATTGCCTTTAAGGGAAAAGGCGATGGTGTGGGTGATCACATTCTGCTGGTCACTGATATACGGGTTAAGGTCTGAGGTGTTCAACCAGGTTGCCAGGGTTCGGGCGCACTTTTCTTCTTTGATGTCGGAGTCCTGTCCACAGTTTGAGATATTGGGAAGGCTGTTGATGTTGCTAATGGCGGTAGGAGCGTCTTCGGCGTCTTTTGCCTCTCCATCGCTGAGCATTACCAGGTAGTTGCTCTGGCAGACGTTATTAATCGGACTCTGGTCGCTGCTGTTGTCTTTTTTAAAGTGCAGGGTGGCATCGTAATAGGTGGGGGTCAGGGGCGTCCAGCCATCGGGTTTCATCTGGTTGACCAGCGCCACCAGGTGATCTTTGACCCGGTAAATACTGTCGCTATCAATACCCCCCGGACGCCACCTTGATGGTTAACCTGGGAGAAAGTGAAGAGTTTCTGTCGCCTGATCAAGTGCAAAAGTATCCTCTTCCAGTATCCGCTGTGTATTTCTCAATGCGATGTCAGCGGCCTGAAATGTGGAGTTTTGTAATTGATAAGTCATAGAGACCCGTTGCCCCATGGTTGAGAGGCGGGTGCTCGCTATAGCAACCATGGTGATAAGGAGCAGCATGATTAATGAAATGAATAGAATGGCTCCCTGTTGCCCGGAAGGTGTCAGATTCCCCCGATGTTTCACAACGCTACCCCTGATTTCTAAGCTGGATGGTGGTGGTGAATGCTCTTCTTAATCGCCGGTCATTGGTGGTTAGTGTGTTGTGAGTATTCAGATTAAGGATGTCGAAGGTTTGTGATTGATTAACCGTGTTGACGTTATTACTGGAAGCGACAATCAGGCTGATGCGGATATGGGTGGTGATGCCAGGGCATGCACTGGCATCGGCGAGTGTGCTGGCGTCACAATATTGGGTTTGGTTATTATTTTCCACACCGTAAATAACCTGTAGGTTCTCAACCCCCTCTACCATTTCTTCCCCATTTCTGTACAACGCAAAGATCGGGCTTCCATCGGAGCCTTTTCTTCGATCGTCAAAATCTACGTCTTCGATCAGACCAACTTCTGAAATACTGTAGGTCATACCATTATCAGTCCCCAGGCTGTATAAGAGCGGGCAATCCTCCGAATTTCCAGGGGTACAATTCTCAGGTAAGACATAATCTTTAAATGAAATGGTTTCATTGGCAGTGAGTTGCGAGCATGAAGAAAAATCCGCTCATACAGGATTTAAGGCAGCTATTTGCCGGCAGTCAGAGATAAGCAATACCTCGTCTGCGGTGGTGGTAATGGCACGAGTGAGATCAATGGTGTTGTTGTCGGCATTCGCCGTATCGTAGAAACTAGTGATTCTGACAGGATTATCAATACTCCACTCTTCGGCTCTGAGAATTGATAGTGTGTCGCTTACTATATCTACTCCGATTTTATCATCTTCAATCCCGGTGACAGATTGACGATCAAAATCAACTATTGAACCAGGCGTTGGTTCTGCATCAGCAGAGACACAACTGCCTCGATAACCGGCCATTCTTACATCCCGCTTAATCATCTCCATAGCTATACGTGCGCTGTCCTGTACTTGCACAAGGGCGCTGTCAGTCGCACTGGAACGGGTGCTGTCCATAAACATACGCATCACGCCCAGCATTAGCAGAGAACTGAGCGTCAGGGCGATCATCAGCTCAATTAAACTGATGCCTGTTTGCTGGTTGGCGTTTGGCGTTCTATCCCATGGCTTCATAATTTAAAATCATAATTCAAAGGTCATTGTGTAAGACAGTGGTTCATTATTGACATTGCCATACTGACTTTCTTGCCAGCTAATGGCGAGCGTGTATTTGTCATCTGTACCAGAATCTTCAATAAGCGTTGTTTGTGCGCCGGGAATCATTGAACTCAATTCTGTATTCCACTGAATAATATCTTCCTGAACCAGTTCTTCTGATGAGCAGCCACTGGTAAGGCAGTCAGGGGAGGTGGGTAATGCCGGAAAATTTCCAACAAGCGCGATGTAATCATCGACTTCATCGGCATTTCGTCGGATTCGTTCGACCAGGTCATAAGAAAGCATGGTTGCCTGACTTCGGGACAGTGAGCCGCTGGAAGATTGCAGGCTTAGAACCTGAAGCCCAGCCATACCCAGTAAGCTGATGCTGAGAATCAGCATGGCTACCAGAACTTCTACAAGAGTGAATCCGAAGGTTTTTATTCGCATGTCGCTGTTCCTCCGGTTCTTGCCTGACCCGCACCGTTTAGCCAGATGCCTCTTGCTGAACTGTCTCCACGATCATCACAAAGACTAAGTTGAATTCCTGTATTCAGGGTTCCCCGGGTACTGAATGTTATGGTTGATTCACCCTGTAAAGTATTACCTGCAAGTCCGTCAAAGACCTGAACAGGAGGGGCATCAAGGGCAGCAAGGACAATAAAGCCACTACTCCAGCTTCCGCTGTCATCATCACAGGTTGAGCCATCACTTGAGCTGCAAACGGTCATGACTGTGCTGTTGGCAGCCGCTTCACTCCGGGCAAATTGAAGGGCTGCCAGAATCCGGTTGCTCTGGGAGATCAGTCGATTGTTCTGAATGCTGCTTTCAAAACTGGGGTAGGCGATGGCGGCCAGTATGCCGAGAATGGCAACGGTGATGATCAGTTCAAGAAGAGTAAATCCGTTGGGTGTTTGCTTTGTCATTATCGATCTTATACGGCTTGTTGACAGTGGTCTTATATATTTTGGGTGGATTAGGTCATATAAACCTATATCTGTCGATGAAGCGGCGATAAACGGCAGTTGTTAGCGATGAGATGGTTGCAGTCTGGAGTGTACGTATTCCCACGAAAAGCATGGGAGTCAAGGGGGGCGGCAATCTCAGATCGAGGGAATGATATAGACGTATTTGTATGTTGTGACCACTGGTCAAATGAAAACACCTTTAAGAGGTTAAACATCACCACTTTCATCAGGGCAGGTAATATTAGCTTTATAGAGCTTTAGTATTGCTGTCTGGCAGAGCTATTTACCAGGGATTGGTTTATGAAGTACCGAATTAGCCAGTGGTTTTTATTAAACCGATTGTTCAATGGCCTGATACCCGGCATTGCCAGAGACTTCCGTTTTTTATCGAAACATTCCCGCTGGACAAATCCAACTACCTCAAGAGGCGTTTCCCTTCTCGAGTTACTGGTTTCCTTATCGATTGCCGCTATTTTGATTGCGGTATCAGCCCCGTCCATGAAAACACTGATTATTAATAACCGGGTTGCCAATGTGGCTGATGAGGTTTTTACCAGTCTTGTGCTGGCTCGTTCTGAGGCTATCAAGCGGCAGAGAACGGTTTCATTGTGCAGCACTATTGATGACCTGACGTGTGATGAGGATGATTCCGGCTGGCATCATGGCTGGCTTATTTTTACCGATGAAAGCGACGATGGGGTACTGAATGGGAATGATCAGTTGCTTCGTCGGGTGGCAGCGCAATCGGATCTTATTTCAATTTCATGGAATCGAGGTTTTAGCCTTCGCTTTAACAGTCGTGGCCAAACTACGCAGGCAGGGACTTTCCGCGTGTGTGACCAGTCGGACAGTAATAATAAAGTGAAAGCCATTGTGATCAGTATGACCGGGCGAACCAGGACAGAGGATCAGTCCACATGCAGTTAGTTCAGCAGGAAGCCTCGCAGGGCAGTCCATATAATTGCCGTGGGGTTGGGTTGATTGAAGTTCTGGTGAGCCTGCTGATTATTGCTATTGGTATTCTGGGTATGGCCGGTGTTCATAGCCGCAGTCTGCAGTATAACCAGTCTTCTTACGTCCAGTCTCAGGCCGCTTTTCTGGCGACGGATATGCTGGATCGAATACAGGCGAACAGCGCACTGGCGAAAACGGGCAGTAACTATCAGGTGGGGCTGGATGATTCAGAGTTTAGCCAGTGTGTGCAAAGTGATTATCCCAATGCCTGTGAAACAGGCAACTGCACACCTTCGGAACTGGCTGGTTACGATATTTTGCAGTGGAAGTTTCAGCTGGCCTGCCAGATTCCCGGTAGTCAGGGGGCGGTTAGCTTTCAGGATAGTGGTGACGCCAGAACGTTTATCATTCGTCTCAGTTTTCCCGAGTTGGGTGACCGTGTTCCCGTCAGTGATATTGTGCTGAGGGGCGTTCTATGAAAAGCGCTATGAAAGGGATAGAGAAGGGGTTTTCTCTGGTTGAGATGATGGTTGCCCTGGCACTTGGGCTGGTATTGTTTACCGGTGTTGCTCATTTGGTGCTGGCATCCGGCCGATCCTGGGCGCTGCAGAATGAGTTATCAAGAATTCAGGAAAACGCACGGTTGGCGCAGGATATTCTCAGTCTGAACATCAGCACTGTGGGCTATACCGGCTGCCCTGCCCAGGCGAGTCAGGCCAATGTCTTGTATACCGTAACGGATAATCGTCAGTGGATGATGCATTTTGACAAGGGGATTCTCGGTATTCCTTCTGGTAGCAGTGTGAAAGGGCAACTGGATAGTAATGCCATCTCGGAGGCCATTGTTGTTCATCGTATCGACAGTGATCAGGCGGATTTAGTCACTGGACACAATACCGGAACCGCCACGCTGACACTGGCCAACAGTCATGGTTATGATGAAGGTGATCTGTTGGCCTTGATATCTGCAGACTGTCGTCAGATATCAGTATTCATCGCCGGAGCGGGTTCTGGTAGCAAGACAATTACCCATCCATCATCGGGCAGTGGCAGCTTATACAATTGTTCAAGTCAGCTTCAGGGGCATTTTAACTGCCATACCAGTGCCGTTGGTTCCAGTAACTTTAATCATCAGGGATCGACGCTGGCACCGCTCCGTTCTTATGCTTTTTATCTGAGAACCAGTAACGGCGTACCTACGCTGTATCGAAAACTGGCGGGGGCATATGCCAGTGGTAACAGTATTAATGCAGAAGCCCTGGTTGAAGGTATTGAAAGTTTGAATATCCGCTATGGGCTTGATTCCGACAATGACGGCGTTGCTAACCAGTATTTGCTGGCCAGTGAGATTGATTTATACAGCGATGACTGGTTGAACGTCATCAGTATTAAGCTTGAATTGCTGGTTCGAAGTTTTAATGAAGTGGCTCCCCAGGCGCAGGCTTATTTTTTTGCTGGTCAAAGGGTAGTGCCGGATGACCTGTTTGTGCGCAGAAGCTTTATGAAAACAATCAAGTTAAGGAATCGGGGGTTGTGATGGAAAAGCCCACTGATAGAAACAAGGTTACAGGCAGTATTTTACTGGTGAGTCTGGTGATGCTTCTGGTGATCACTGTTGCGGGATTGACCGGCGTTAAAATGGCAACCCTTGAAGTAAAAATGAGCGGCAACTATCAGGATCAGCAAATGGCATTTTATGCAGCTGAAGCGGCACTGAAGGAAGCGGAGAATTTTATTGCCGGTAATTCATTGCCTTTATCGGGTTTTAATGGGAATTGTGATGGTGGTTATTGTTTCAGTGGCAGTGATATTGATGATGTTGGCAGTTGTGAGCCCGGTGTTTCAGAGCCATGGCAGATTGGCACTACCTGGAGCAATAGCGGTCAGCATAGAGTGACCACAGTGTTGATTAGTGGTATTTCCGCCCAGGCGAAATATATTATCGAGTTTCGTTGTTATCTTGCCAAAGAGTCTGAGGGACCACTTCCGGACCAGGCCAATCGTGGCGACTGGGCGGAGTATTATCGGATCACGGCACTGGCTACCGGTGGCTCATCGGACTCAAGAGTTATGTTGCAATCGTCGTATAAGAAAAACAGTTAATGGGTTAATGGTATGGTATCTCTGATATGAACTCAGAGTAGCTATTAACAATAGCGTGGTGATAATCATGGATCGATATATCGCACAAATACTGATAGGAATCTTATTGCTGATTTCATTTCGGGCCAGTGCTGAAGCGGTTTCCAGCGATTATACCGCGACACCGCCGCTGGTGAGTAATACCTCCGAGCCTCTGGTTATGCTGGTTATGTCCGTTGACCATGAGCTATTCAAAAAAGCGTACAGCGATTACACCGACCTTGATGCGGATGGCAGGCTGGATACCAGCTATGTGGACAGTTTTGATTATCTGGGTTATTTCGACAGTAACTGGTGTTATCAGTATTCCTCCGGCAGGTATACGCCGGTCTCTGCAGCAACGGGAGTAAATAATCACTTCTGCAGTACTTCCCAGGCACCGTGGAGTGGCAACTTTATGAACTGGGCCACCATGACGCGCATGGATATTCTTCGTACCGTGCTTTTTGGTGGGAAGCGTTCAACGGACAGCACCAGCCAGACGATTCTGGAAAGGGCCTACATTCCCAGAGATGTACATGCTTTTGTGAAAGTTTATAAAAGCAGCAGTACCGGTCTTCCAACGGAAAATTTTACGCCTTACAACAACAGTGAAATCAGTCTTTGTAGTGTGGCTGGCTCTGAAAATGGCACGCCTGAAGTGAGGGTTGCCAAAGATGCCTGGCCTCGCTGGGCCTCTACAGAAGTGAAACAGTGCCAGTGGGGAATCGTAAACAGCCCTTCCACCAGTGACAGACTAACGACGAATGAAGTTTATGTAGAAGCCTGTGTGACGGATAAGGATGCAGCGAATACTGACCGTTGTAAGTTGTATAGCAATGGCAACAGTAAACCCATGGGCTTGCTTCAACAATATGGTGAGTCCGGCGATATTCGCTTTGGCTTAATCAGTGGCACTTATGACAAAAATATCTCCGGGGGCCTGCTGCGAAGGAATATCGGTAAAATTGCCGGGAATACACAAAGCTCAGATGATGAAATAGACCTTGCCACCGGACGCTTTAATAATGTTGAGGGCATAATTCATAATATCAATCAGTTCCGGCTGGCTAAATATAGCTTTTCTAACAACGAATATACCGACTGCAATCCATACGGAATTTCTGTTTCGAACCTTAAATCCGGCAGAGGCACCCACTCCTCCAACCATTGCAGTATGTGGGGTAACCCGCTCGCCGAACTTTATTTAGAAGCGCTTCGTTATTTTGCCGGAAAGTCATCAGCTACCAGTAGTTTTGATACCACTAATGACAGTGCTTTTGTCAGCGATTTATCCAGAGAGGGCTGGGCTAATCCCATGTCATCGGACAGTGCTTGTGCCAACTGCTCCATCATTGTTTTATCCACAGGCTTGAACTCTTTCGATACCGATCAACTGTCCAGCAGTTCAGACCTTCCCGGAATGTCAGGAACCAGCTCAGTCAATAGCAAGACGGACGACGTTGGCAACCATGAGTATGGTGGAAGTTTTGCTGGTAACTATCTGGTTGGCGGAAGCGGAAGTACACGTCAATGTACTTCCAAGTACCTGTCGGGGCTTTCTCAGGCCGTTGGCCTGTGTCCTGAAATCCCCCAGTTGGAAGGGGGGTATCAGGCAGCAGGGTTGGCTTTTTATGGAAATACAACTGACCTGCGTACTGATTATGTAGGCACTCAAAAAGTTAAAACCTATGCCATTGAACTGGCTGAATCCATGCCCAGCTTCACCCTGAATGTGAATGGCAAGTCATTTACTTTTCAGCCATTTTGTCAGAGCAGCTCTGATTTCAATGGTAACAATATCAGTGACTGCTCTTTAACAGATGTTGTGATTGAAGAGCAGATACTGGATGCATCCGGACAGTTGATTCAGGGCTCTTTGTTGTTTACCTGGGAAGACTCCCTGTGGGGCAACGACTATGACTATGATGCCTCTTCAAGAATTAAGTTCTGTGTGGGTGATCAATGTAATCAAACGGCAGACAGCACTCTGAATACCACCGGTTTCACCGATGATGAGGTGAGAGTGGCTGTTCAGGTGGATGGTGTGTTTGCTGGGCTGAACCTGCGGTTCTCATACACCGTAACCGGCAGCTCTGGCAGTGACGGCTTGCAAACCGATTACGCTTATAAGGGAACCACTGCGTTCCAGACCACAGATTTTAGCGCTTCCGGTTCTGCCGCCGGTGTTCTACCTAAACCCCTTTTTCTTGCTGCCAAGTATGGAGGATTTACCGATCTGGACGGCGATGGCAGCCCAAACCACGATGCCAATGGTGACGGTGTTGCTGACGCAGGGGATGACCGGGAGTGGGACAACCGAAATAATCTGACCGGGGCATTAGGGGCTGATGGCCTGCCAGAT
>NZ_JAVRMB020000222.1:0-12444 GCF_031844845.1 Endozoicomonas sp. | reverse complement strand
TGCTTACGGACGTCTCGTGGGCTCGGAGATGTGTATAAGAGACAGCCCCTGGAAATAAAAGAGGTCGATAATTCAATAATGATCCCGATAAAGGAGTTGCGCTCACACAGAATGACAAGGACAATTTCAAGCTGTACATTGAAAATAAAATCATAAAACATCGAAAATCCATCCTTGAAACCCATAACCTTCTTGTCCATTCAGAGCGATACAAGTTTGAAATGGACAGTAATGGATCTCCTATATATGAGGAGGTAACAAATAAAGACACAGGTATAACTGAACTCGTCCAGAAGCAATTACCAGAGAATAATAAGCCAACTGAAAGACAATTCAGAGGTTATTACTACACACATTACTCAAAAGAAAAAAGAGAAAAAAATAGAATAGGTGATAGAACCTACATGTTGACCAGAAGAGCCATCACTGGTTCCAAAAAAACGCTTTACCCGGGACATATGTTTGAAATAGATGCAACGGTTCTTGTTTTTTACATTCGTTCGCACCATCCACCTTTTAACCTTATTGGCCAACCAACTTTTTACGTCATTATTGATGTTTACTCACGGTTCATTATTGGTTGGCATATGTGTTTGGGAAAGCCATCGGGAGCTAACGCACTGGCGGCATTGGTCAACATGGCTTCAGACAAAACTAAAATTCTGGACGCCATTGGCTATAACGACAATGACGATTTTTTAAGAAGTGACTCTCATTTTTTAATTAAAGGCATACCAAAGCAACTTGTCATAGATCAAGCCGAACTAAGGAAGACAGTACCAGAGCATATTCAAAAACGCTTTAATATACACATTATACACACACCGGCAAAGCGACCTGACTGGAAGGGTACCGTCGAAAAGGGGTTCGATATATTACAGAACTGGGCAGCCATCTATGACCCTTCTCACGGAAACTATGCCAAAAAACGCTACGGTGATCCAGACATCCGGAAATCATCAATTAAAACATTTACCATGCTTTACTGCGATTTTATTGACTTGATATATCTTCATAACCATTCATTGATTAAAAACCCTAGAATTCTATCCAATATCAGCCTGCAAGATCAGGTTCCACCTATTCCTATCCAGCTTTTTAACCATGGTATAGAAAATGTTGGTGGTCAGATCAAGGCTCTTGATGAAGGCACTATTCGTAAACATTTTTTGAGAACCGGGCAGGCAACAATAACCAGAGAGGGGATTAAATATAAAGGCCTGTTCTTCAAGCCTTTAGTTGATGGTTATGAAGACCTCCTATCCTCATCCAAGAAAACCCAGTACGCAAAAACAATTGTGAATAATAAGGTTACGATTCTCGAGCATCACGCAATTATCGACTCTATTTACTTACCTCTGGATGGCTACCCCGACCCCATTGAATGCTCATTACTTGATAAGAGTGACTTCAAAGTACAAGTAGAATTGCCCGAGGGAGTACTCAAATCAACCAGAAACTCGATCAGAGGCCTGTGCTGGACCGAGTTTGATGATATACGCTCAGAATACAACATCAACTTCACAAGTGCTCAAGAGTCAGTGGGCAAACTTAGAGCTGATATGGATAAGCGTCTGACAGCACGAAGCGAAGAAGCTCACAAAGAAACCGACGCTCTGACCAAATCCATGCCACAAAATCAATTTCTTGATGGTGCTAAGGAATTGTCCCGAAATAACTTCCACATTTCTGGTGCTATTCAGCACAGAAAAGATGTTTGGCCACGGAGGCACAGAGACACGGAGAAAAGCTTTTTATTTAAGGCTTTTCTCTGTGCCTCCGTGTCTCCGTGGCAAAAAAAACAGGGAAGTTATTTCGTGACTAATCCTTAGAGCGTGCTAAACACCCTTCGACTCCGCTCAGGATGAACGGAAACCGAGTTCGAAATGTCGGAATTATTTCAGGACGAATCCTTAGGGTCTGAAACGGGTCAGGTAGACTAAAAATCCACAGGATACCAGTGGACTGCAATAGTTCTTGAGAGGTCATAATTTGACGAGGTAATGCAGTTGCATTACCGTTGATTAAGAACATGTGGCTCATTATGGAAGTTATTATGAAAAACTCACTATTAGTTGCTGAATCGACGTTAACAGACCGGTACCAAACCACGGTTCCAGACACGGTTCGCAAAGCTCTGGGCCTGGGTAAGCGGGAGAAGATTCGCTATACCATTCAGTTAGATGGCAGCGTGCTGCTCTCCAGGGCTGACAGCGATGATTCGGACCCTGCCCTAAGTAGCTTTTTAAGTTTTTTAGCGAAAGATATTCAGGAAAACCCTCAGCGAGTAAAGGCCCTGACGCCGGATTTACTGAACCAGATTAAAAGCCTGGTTGATGGAGTTGAGGTTGATATTGACGCACCTCTCGATGACGAGGGTGAATAATTGTGAGCGAACAGACAGGCATAGTTATTAATGGATGGACGATTTTTGCTCATCCTTTATTTCTTGATGAAATCGATACCCTGTTAAAACAAGTCAACCTGTTAAAAACGAATGACCCTGTTCATTATTTTAAAAAGAATGCCTTCAAACGGTTGGCGGCTATTGCCAGGCTGGCATTTGAGGTCATTCCTGAAGATCCCACGATCCTCGGGTATCGTCAGGGTTCAACGCTGGGTGATCATCATAAGCATTGGTTTCGAGCAAAATTCTTTCAACAATACAGGCTGTTTTTCCGCTTTGATTCATCATCGAAAATTATTGTCTATGCGTGGGTCAATGATGAGAAAAAGAAACGATCATACGGAAAGAAAACAGATGCCTATCGTGTATTTGAGAAAATTCTTGGCTCTGGATACCCTCCAGACAACTGGAATCAATTGCTCTCAGAGGCCAGGGGCAGTTTGAACAGGCTGAATGATATTATCAACGATTTTTAAAGCACCTGAAATAAATAAACTGCCTTGTAAACCGGTCGTAAGAAAGCTGTCCGGTTCCCTGATTTTTGAATAAGTTTTTCATGAAAGTACCCATTTTCATGGGTTATGCGTGTCATGATGATGGACTTTGTCGTAAAGGTGTCCAGACGGACACTTTATGTGATTACGTATAAAAGATGCCCCGCTGCAACCTGTGGTTCCGGAATGTCTCCATTTTTAAGGAGATTAAGCCTCATCTAACCCACTGTTTCATCATCACCTACCGGGCAAACTTCCGCAGCGCCCCCTGAATCAATGAGTCAAGGGTGGCATTGGAGGTAATAGTTCTGAGATGCCCGGTGCTTCGCCCATCCGGATCGCAAAAAGAAACTTTTTGTCGTATTGCCTGCTTCAGACTTTCCCAGTCGGTTTGATAACCGCTGTACCAGGCTGCACAGGCGATCAACCCCTGAATCATCGGATAAAAGCCTTCTGACCCAATGCGTGACATCCAGCGTTCGCCGAAATGGGATGCAAGAAATGGCTGCTCGTTAAAGGTCTTTACCTTCTGCTTTTTATTCCGGTGACGCTCCGGTGACGCCACCCTCAGCAATGAAACTGGCAGGTGTTCTCTTTGCCCATACAGCAGGCCACTGCGATAGGGAATGGGGTCATCCAGGCCAATAAAATGCGGCCTGGCGGTGTAGACCATTTGCACTGAACTGTAGAGTGCCGGATCAATATTGGCATCCTGCCTGCGGGTATTGGCCCAGCGTTTAATGGCCGCAAGGCTGAGGGGCTGATCCAGTAGAAAATAAAGACGGGCATACAATCGCTTTGCATCCGGTTGCTGGCTGGCGGTGAGTTGCCAGTAGCAATGGGTTTGCGTAAACCCTGCTCCCAATATCGCCAAGGCATCATGAATCATCGTGGCAGGACGACGAATGTCGTGTTTTTGTCTCAGGGGAAGACCGTCAATATCCAGAATCAGAAGAGAAACCGGCATCCCATGAAAGGTGGCAGGATGATCTTCCTGATCATAAGCAAGCCTGCGCACCAGGGCTTGTTCAGGCAGAACCGGCAAGGCCTTTCCCTGAATCAGCGCCAGCTGTGGCTGATATTCAAGCCAGCCGAGGTAATTCCCCAGGTGATTTATGGTGAACAGTTCGGGTGACTGCAAGCGTTCAAACCAGCGCACCAAAGGATACGGGATAACCTCCCGGCTTCCGTCAGGTTTAAATATCAGGGTTTTACGCAGTGGCCGGGTTGCACCCAGCAGGGAAATCTGAATCATGGCATCAGCATAAATGGCGCTATGACACTAACGGGTTTAAGCAAGCTTGCCTGTTCTGCGATTGCCTGACTGGCGACGTATGCTTATCCGGGTAAACAGGTGTTTTGTCCATCAGTCCGGGAGCTGAAGGCGTTATTAGAAAGGCCAGAAAAACCAACCGAATAAAGGAGGTGTATGAGCCAGCAGCCATGGGTGGTGTGTTATGACATTTCCAGCAACCGGAATCGTAACCGGGCGTTGTATGCGCTGCGTAAACTCAGTGAAGGTCGACAAAAATCCGTATTTGAGTGTTGGCTGAATGCCCGTGAAAAAGCTGAACTGTTCTGGCAACTGGCACCGTTAATAGACGAGGGTGACTCCCTGTTTTGTTTCCCGATCAGCCAGGCCAGACAGGTGATACGGCTAGGTCAGGACGAATCCCCGCTGTTTGAATCGCTGATGGTGATTGGCTAAACAGGTTTGCTGATTCTTTTGTTGATTGCTGTGTCGTTGAGCCGGTTGGACGAATAGGAGGTGTATGCGACATCTGATTATCAGCGAACGGGTCGAGGCGCTTGAATGTCAGGGAGCTGCGCTGGTGATTCGCCGTGAGCAGGCAGGCACCCTTGCAGACAATCCCCCTGCGCCGGGTGGAAACCCTGGTATTTCTTCACTCTGTCAGTTTGCCCAGCCGATTGATCAGTACTGCCGGAGAGTTGGGGATTGCGCTGGTATATATCAACAGTCATCAGCTTCGCAGAAGTTTTGCCATTGTTCCACCGGGTTCTGTATTAGCAAATTTGAGGCTTAAGCAACTCTGTCTGTGCGGTGATCAGCAACAACGTATTCACTGGGTGCGTCGGGGATTACAGATCAAATTGCACTATTTGTACAAACAGGCATGGCGTTGCCATGTACGCCGTCCCGATCACCGGCGGCCCCTGACCAGGGCACTGGGAACCATTGCCAGATGTCGGCAGGAACTGCTGGATGCCGGAGACCTGGATTCATTACGGGGGCTTGAGGGTAAGGCCCAGCAAGCCTGGTTTGGTGTTTTTCAGTACCTGACTCCGGTCAGCCTTGGATTTACCGGTCGTCAACGTCAGCCACCACCGGATCCGGTGAATGCCCTGTTGTCATTGACCTATACCCAACTCTACCTGCTGGCCTGGGAAGTCTGCCTGATGGTTGGGCTTGATCCTGCCCTGGGGTTCTTCCATGAGTTCGCTGCCAATCGTCAGTCACTGGCCTGTGACCTGATGGAGCCGTTACGCCCCATGGCAGAAGTGTGGGTAATGCAGTTATTTAACCAGCAAGTGTTCAGGTCCCGGGATTTTTCAGCGAAGAGTGGAAAAGGGTGTCAGTTATCAGCGTCGGCGCTAAAGCGTTACCAGACGTTATTTGAGCAGCAGCGGAATATGTGGAAGCGGCTGTTACTAAAATATTGTCGTGTATATCGTGATCAGCTAGATCAATGGGAGCCCCAATGGCCTGCGAACAACAATGGCTGATTTGCTATGACATTCGGCAACCGGCACGGCTGGCAAAAATTCACCGTTTTCTACGGCAGGAAGCACTGGCTCTGCAAAAGTCCGTGTTCTACGCCCGGCTGACCCGGCGAGAGCTGGACGGGATAGTGGCACAACTGCGGCAGCTTATGGATGAGATGGTTGATGATATTCGTATTTTCCCACTACAGGCCGGACAATCAATACACTGGCATGGGCGTCCATTGTTGCCAGAGTGTATTGATTTTGGTCCGGCTCCGGATATTTGTGACTGGTGATTGACGCCCGCAGGCAAGCTTGTCTTGCAACCCGATGGTTTGGTGCAGATATAGGCTGTTAAGAGAACAGGGCGATTGGTCAAAGTATAAACGAGGTGAATCAATGGACGACGATGAACTGCAGGATTGGGCAGACGGTTTTGATGATATGGATGCCACTGACTGGGAGGAATTCTATGGTGATGCGGAACCGCAGGAGGCTGAGTAAGGTTGGAAAATCTGGTTATCAATCACAAAGGGGCTCGTCTTTCTGCTGAGCAGGGACGTTTGGTTATTCATTACCCTGATCAAGCTGAAAAACAACCGTCGTCGATTTCGCTTCAGCGGTTAAAGCAGGTCGTGGTGACGGCCTGCATCGACCTGGACTCTGCGGTACTGCACTTGTTGTCCGGCAAAGGGATCGGTTTGAGCTTTTACCGTCCCCGTTCAGAAGCACCGGTTATTTTGCTGTCGGAACCGGCCAGTGATGTTGCCAAACGCATGGGGCAGTATCGGGGAATATGCGAAGGGGCGGTAGCAACGAGAATGGCCCGGGCACTGGTACGAAGCAAACTGAAACAGCAATGGTTTTGGTTATGTCAGCAGGGTCAGCGGGAAAGTGCTATTACAGTGAAACAGCTGATGGGTAAGATAAGTGCAGCCGAAAGGCCCACTTTACTGGGATTAGAAGGGAATGCTGCACGAAAAGTGTATCAGGCCATGGCCGGTTTGTTGCCAGATGAGTGGCGGTTTTCCGGACGCAACCGACGACCACCAAAAGATCCGGTGAATGCTATGCTGTCGTTTGGCTCTACCCTGACCTACCAGCAGGCTGTTCAGGCATTAACACGGCAACGGCTGGATGTGTTCGCTGGTTTTTACCATCAACCTTGCTCGGGCAGGGCTTCACTGGCCTGGGATATGGTCGAGTTATTCCGTCCGGCGTTGGAGTCTTTTATTATTGAACAGGTGCTTAAAGGCCATATTCGGCAGTGCCATTTCAATACCCCTGCACCGGAAGACGATGCTTCAGGAGGGTGTCGGTTCACCTCGGAAGGATTGAGTGTCTGGTTTCGCTACTGGCTTTCCCAGTCTCGAATGGTTGAGCGCAGAATGGAAAAGCTGTCGTTGAAATGGGCTCAGGCTGCTCTACAATATGGAACGGGTTAATCCGGTAAAAAGGCTTTTTGAGCATGGAAAAACGGGGTCAAAAAACACCGTTGACTAAGGGGCTTTGTAACCTGTTGAATTCAGGGTATTATTTGAGCTGTGGAGTCCTGGGACCTCCCCGCTTTTAAGGGGATTAAGACCCACGCCAGTGTGCAGCTCAATACCGGTTTTTGTCCTGGGACCTCCCCGCTTTTAAGGGGATTAAGACACGCGAACGGCCCTCAAATGGCGTCCATTCTCCGTCCTGGGACCTCCCCGCTTTTAAGGGGATTAAGACTCCTGTTCAGCTTCGATACGCTCCACAGCTTGTCCTGGGACCTCCCCGCTTTTAAGGGGATTAAGACTTCGGTCAGTTGCTCGTTCATGATTTCCAGATGTCCTGGGACCTCCCCGCTTTTAAGGGGATTAAGACTTTCTCGTTCTGTTCCGCTGTCAGTTTCGGATTCGTCCTGGGACCTCCCCGCTTTTAAGGGGATTAAGACGTAACTCTGGTTTCTTGGCTGTTGCCTTCATCGTCCTGGGACCTCCCCGCTTTTAAGGGGATTAAGACCAACATCATTCCCGCGATTGGGGGATGGATATGTCCTGGGACCTCCCCGCTTTTAAGGGGATTAAGACGCATCACAGTCTGTAGTATCGAGGGTGTTAAGTCTTGGGACCTCCCCGCTTTTAAGGGGATTAAGACGCTTTGTCGGCAGTTGTCCAGGCTTTCGCTGCGTCCTGGGACCTCCCCGCTTTTAAGGGGATTAAGACGATGGCGGCCTGGCTATCCCATGCCCTGGGCTGTCCTGGGACCTCCCCGCTTTTAAGGGGATTAAGACGGCGATAGTTGTTGAGATTCGCGTACCACACGTCCCGGGATAGCTCCGCTTTCAAGAGGATTAAGACCGAAAGAACACAGGTGCTTGAGATCGACCGAGTTCAGACATCCCGATTATGAAAATTCATTGATCCCCGCCCGGATGCTTTTTCCTGACCCTTTCCAAATGTAACCAATCACCCCAGGCAAGCTTGCCGTCACTATTTTCCTGTCCAATAGCCATTACGCTTATTTGACTCAAGACAAGACGCCAGCTTCGAAAAAATGAATCATCTGGTCGCCACTTGTCTACGCTGAGTATTTCTTAAAGTTGAGGTTATTGACTTGAATCATCCGGCACCCACAGCAGAGCAGCAACAGGCTATTGACGCCATCATGGATTTTGTCCGTGGGGACAATGACTGCTTTATTCTCCGGGGGAGTGCCGGTACCGGTAAAACCACGCTGATAGCCCATCTGCTGTCAGGGTTGCAACGGCAGCGGATCACTTTTCATGTGCTGGCACCCACTGGCCGCGCCAGTCGAATTCTGGGTTCTAAAACTGGCGTTTCTGCGTCGACTATTCACAGTCAGATTTATCAGTTTGAGCACTATGAAGTCTATGAACATGCCAGCAGCGTTAACGATGCCGGCTTATGCCTGCACTTCAGTCTGAAACAGGCTGACCATGAACATGCCCTGTACATTGTCGATGAAGCCTCCATGGTGGGTGATGCCGAGAGCCGACAGGACAGTATGCGTTTTGGCTCAGGACGCCTGTTAAAAGATTTACTCACCTATGCCCGCATTGCGCGACCCGGACGGGCAAAAGGGGCTACGGGCAGCAAGGTGCTGTTTATTGGTGATCCTGCGCAGTTGCCCCCGGTGGGGGAATCCCTGTCACCGGCGTTGTCTGGCGACTGGTTGCGGGAACACTTCCATTTGGACTGCGCTGCATTGGAACTGACAGAAGTACAGCGACAGGCTCGTGGCAGTGCCATTCTTGAACAGGCAACGACGATTCGCAGCGCCATTGCTGAGCAGCAGTTCAACACCTTTGATATTACCGACCAGCCGCCGGGAATCGTCGGAGTATCCGTTGCTGAGGGTATTCAGCAGGTGTTGTCTTCACACCAGCGATCTTCATGCCAGAGCCGTGGTCAGAGGTCGTCCGTTATGGTGACCTACGGCAATGCCCGTGCCCTGGATCATAACCGGGCCGTACGTGAACAGCTTTGGGGTAATTATCAATTACCGGTGCAGAAGGGTGAACAGCTACTGGTGAATAAAAACGCCCCCTTGCATGGTTTATCCAATGGTGATCTGGTCAAGGTTAATCGGGTGCTGGGTACTTCGGAGAGTCGTCAGATAATCCTGCGCGGTGTCAGCGAGCCGGTGCTGTTGAGTTTTGGCAGGGTGGAACTGGTCTACCGTGGTTTTGATGGGCAGAAAACGTATATTGAATGCCTGATGATTGAGAACCTGCTGGCGTCTCGGGAACGGAGCCTGACAGCACTGGAGCAGCGTGCCCTGCTGGTGGACTTCCGGCAGCGTCATCAAGGTCTGAAACCCAAAACCGCTGAATTCCAGCAGGCTCTGCGGGAAGACTCCTGGTTCAACGCACTGCAGGTCAAATATGGTTATGCCATGACTTGTCATAAAGCCCAGGGCGGTGAATGGGATACGGTGGTAGTGGATTTTGGTGGACAGCAGGGGCTCCGGAACGAGTCTTTTTTCCGCTGGGCTTATACCGCTATCACCCGGGCAAAAACGCAGTTGATGACCATTTCTGCTCCCCGTTTTTCCAGCTATTCCCGTCTTGACTGGGGGCATACTGCACAGCCTTCTGTGGCGCCAGAGGTGTCTGCGGATAAGGATTCCGGTTCGGTGGACACCGATTCTGACTGGCAGCGTTTTGCCTTTAATCCCGGACAGGAGCCACTTTATGATCAGCATCTTCGGCTGCGTGATGCCTGGAGCCAGCAGGGGATCGGAATTATCAGTATTGAACACCTGTCTTATTGCGAACGTTATACCCTTTGTCGTGGCGATTACACGGCAGTCGTTCAATATTCTTACAATCGTTCAAACAGGCCGACCCATGTGCAGGGTACGCTTCGTTTAAGTCATCCTGAATTGATGGTTGAGGCTGAGAATTTGCTGAAGCAGGCGCTGTTTCACTGTGCGGTAGAGCCAGGTGAAGAGGTGTCATTTATTCAGATATTTTGCGAGCGTGTGCAAAAGGCCATTCAGGGAAGTGGTCTGGAACTGGTTTCTACGGAGAGTCTTTCTTACCGCCTGCGCCTTGGGTTTTCCGATGGCTCTCGGGTGAAAAAAATCGATTTCAATTACAACGGTTCCGAACAGTGGACCCGCGTAGAAGCGGTGGGTGGTCCCGGAGCCAGCGGCGGCGTTCTCGATAAGGTTCGGTCATTGTTGTCTGATTTTTCGGCAGGGGAGGGATGATGCAGGCAGTGGTAGCTGAACCCATTTCGCAACAGGTTAATCGGCTCAGGAAAGCCGGTGATCTGCCCGGTGCCTGGAATACGGGATTTGCGGCATTGGCAGAAAATCCTCAGGACCGTTATCTGAGAGGTGCGCTGTTCTGGGTCTGTTATGACTACCTGAAAGGCTTCCTGCAACCGATCCTGTTGCGAGGTCAGCAGAATAATGCCTATCGCCCTAATGATTGGGAATACCGGGATATCGAGGGGGTTCTGGAGGTGATTGGTCAGCTACAGATACCAACGGGGGGATTTGAGTACCGCTGTTTGCTGGTTCTGTTTCGAAAGAATATGGATTGTTTTCCGACACTGATCCGGCTGGTGATGCAGCATCAGGCCGGCCTGTTTAATGATGAAGATAAGACGCCTTATGTGAGTGATAGAGGAGAGTCGCCCAGCCTGATGCTTAACTGTGTGAGGAAAGTGGCTTTAGCCTGGAAGAATTTCGGGAAGCATTGGCAATTACCATTGGCAGCGGTACTGGCATTGCTGGATCGTGCCCGTGCTGAGTGCCGTGATGTTCAGCATAAGTTCTGGCTGGATTATGATCAGGCCAGGTGTCTGGTTTTGGCAGGTCAAAACCGGGAGGCCCGGGATTTTATCCTGCCGGTTTTACGTCGGAAGCAATCGGAGTCCTGGGCCTGGGGAGACCTGGCATCCACCTACCGGCAGGATGGCCATGAGGCGGAGGTCGCCTTGTTTGCCAAAGGTATTGGCTGTGCGGTGAATGATCAGTTTTCGATTCCTTTGCTAAGAGGCATTGCCCCGTTGCATATGACGCAGGGTAAAGCCCGGGAAGGCTCATTGTTTATTAAACAATTGGTTCGTATTTATCAAAGTCAGGGGTGGGCGTTAAAGCAGAATATTGTTGCGTTGACTCAGGGCAGCGGCTACGACCAATCAGTGGATCTGACCGAACTGCCGGCGGTGCTCACTCAGTTATCTGCAAAGGCGCTGGCTTATTTGCATGGGCCAACCCGCCAGTGTGCTGGCATCGTGGAGCGGTGTCACCAATCCGGGAAAGGGTTCGATGTTTATCTAAATCAGCGGGAAACGCTATCGGTTCGTCTTGGTTTACACCGGCATGCTTCTGGTAAGCGCAAGCTGCCATCTCCCGGGGATTATGTAGCACTGACGCTGGCGGAACCAGAACCGGGATGCGTTGAAGTCGTTGTTTCGGGTTGCAGTGATCCGGTGGTTATGGAGGGCGTTGAAACCCTGACGGGAGTATTGAGAGTCAACCCAAAGGGGTTTGGTTTTGTGGACGATACCTTTGTCTCGCCATTTTTGGTTCCGGAAGCGATGGATGGTCAAACAGTTTCCATTATCCGTGTTAAATCCACCGATAGAAAAAAACAAACCATCGGCTGGAAGGCTATACATCTTGGTTTCGATGGAAGCATAAACGCAGGGAACGTTTGATCTGAACCAGTGTCCATAGTCTATAGCGTTGGACGGTTGGGAATTACGGGCTGAATGCCTGTTTTTCGATGATTTCATCTAACAACCGGTGGAAAAATAAGAAAAGCAGAGGTTGGATAATAATGTCACGAGGTATTAACAAGGTCATACTGGTGGGTAATCTTGGTATTGATCCGGAAGTAAGGTCCACATCAACCGGAGGCTTGATCGCCTCATTCAATATTGCCACCAGTGAACGCTGGAAGGATCGGGAAACCGGTCAGCCAAGAGAAAAAACCGAGTGGCACCGGGTCGTGATATTTGGCCGACTGGCTGAGATTGCTCAGCAGTACCTGCACAAAGGTTCGAAGGTATTTGTTGAAGGCAAGTTACAGACTCGCAAGTGGCTGGGTAAGGATGGGCAGGATCATTACACCACAGAAGTGGTGGTGGATGGTTTTGGTGGCCAGTTACAGATGCTCGATAGTCGACAGGCTGGGATGGGATACCGGCAGGAATCCGTGCCCCATCCGGTAGAATCAAAGAACTCTTTTCCACCCCCGCCAGGATCCGGTAATGTTGATAGTGTGGTAATGGATAATAAAAACAGTGTAGAAAAACGGACTGCAACCGTTCCTGAATTTCAGGATGATGATACTGATAGTATTCC
>NZ_JAVRMB020000221.1:0-6916 GCF_031844845.1 Endozoicomonas sp. | reverse complement strand
GCTTGATACCGCCGAAAAGTTCGCAGAACTCAAAGTCGGTTGTCCATTTTGGAATAAGCTGGGTCAGGTTGTCGGCCATGGTCTTTTGTCGGGTGTTGTGAAAGGGCAGAAAGAATCAAAAGTTAAGGATTTGGATTCATCTACTTGTTCTTGGTTATATAGTTGATTTTCCTGGAGAGTGCTTTTTTTCAGGGGTTTGCGGCCAGATAAGCTAGAAAGCCTGTGGATACCATAAAAAAAGGAAAGAAAGGAATAACGTACTACCTTCAGGGTATTAACAAAAACCCTGAAACAGGTAACAGACAATGTCATCAGGAAACAGAAAAGGCAGGGTTCCCGGTAAAGGGAACGTGATAATTGATGAAGAGTTTCTGAAAAAAGCAGAAAAAGAAGCTGCCAGTGGCGGTAGTTATATTGCTATCGCTCACGCTCTTGGAATTGCTGAGAGCACTCTTCATAAGCACAAAAAAAAAGCAGCTGCATTTCGTGAAGCCCTTAAGCGAGGCCAGGGACAAGCCATTCGTGAAGTAGAAAATGCCTTATTTAAAGATGCCAAGTCAGGGGTTACAACAGCACAAATATTTTTCCTGAAAAACCGTTGTCCTGAAGAATGGAGGGACCGGCATGAAGTGGAGGCCAAGGTCGATGTCAGTGCGTCTGACGCTCTGGAATGGGTTCGCAAACAGGATGAAGATGTGCAGCTGGAAAGGCAGCAAAATACGGAGGATCCGATAGAAGAGGAATCTGAATACATGAGGCATTAACGACCATGGTTTATTCAGATAAAACAATTCAGCCAGAAGTTGATTTTAGAAAGCAGATAATCGCCTGTCGTCATGATCCTTACCGGTTTGTGAGAACACTCATCAAGTTTCCGGATGGTGGTAAGCCAGACTCATGGCAGACAGAACAATTGAACCGTATTCGAGATGCTCTGGAGCAAGACAAACTGGCAGTGATTCGTGAAGCGGTGTCATCAGGGCATGGTATTGGTAAATCGGCTTTAGTCGCCTGGATTATTCTGTGGGCAATGTCTACCAAACCGCATCTGGCAGGCATTGTTACCGCCAATACAGAAGCGCAGTTGAGAACCAAGACGTGGCGGGAACTGTCGGTCTGGCACAAACGCTGTATCCATCATTACTGGTTTCAATGGACCGCAACCAAGTTCTACCAGGTACAGAATCCTGAAACATGGTTTATCTCTGCAATCCCTTGGAGTGAGTCACGACCTGAAGCCTTTGCCGGTTTGCACGCTGACCATGTGTTAATTCTCTACGACGAAGCCTCTGCAATCCCTGATGCAATATGGGAAGTGTCTGAGGGGGCAATGACCACACCTCGAGCCATGTGGTTTTGCTATGGAAACCCGACGCGGAATACCGGCCGGTTTCGTGAATGCTTTGGTAAATTCAAACATCGTTGGAATCACACTCAAATTGATAGCCGTACCTGCAAGATGACGAATGATGAACAGTTGTCGCAATGGGTTGATGACTACGGAGAGGATTCTGATTTTGTCAGGGTTAGAGTTAAGGGAGAGTTCCCCAGGGCAGGCAGTCTGCAATTTATCCCGTCAGATCATGTTGCCAACGCAAGGTCGAGAACGATTGAGCATTCTGTTTATTTTCACATGCCGGTATTACTGGGAGTGGACGTTGCCCGGTTTGGTGATGATCAATCCATAATACTGGTTCGCCAGGGCAGAAAGGTTTTACATATTTTCAAATACCGAAACCTTAACACGGTTCAACTGTCAGCAAGAGTTATAGAAAAAACACAGCAGTTTAAACCGGTATGCACCTTTGTTGATGTAATCGGTATTGGAGCCGGTGTCGTTGATCAGTTAGTAGAGCTTGGATACCGGATACAGGAGGTCAACGCCGCTAATAAATCCGACGATGAAGAAAGGTACCTTAATAAACGGGCGGAAATGTGGGGACGCATGAAAGATTGGTTAGCCGGGGAGGTTGATATACCCGATGACCCTGAATTAGCCGACGATTTAACCGGACTGGAATACGGCTATACAGCGACAAAGTTTCAGGTCCAGCTGGAGAAAAAGGAAGATATGAAACGAAGGGGGTTATCGAGTCCTGATTGCGGGGATGCACTTGCACTTACGTTTGCAGAGCATGTTGCACCATCTTTCCATGAGCATGGAGAGCGTGATGGTCTTATCTTGCCAGACGAAATTGATTGGGAAGAAAGTGAATGAATAGCTTGGCAGCACATCTATTGTTACTGCGTAACGTATGGTCAAACGGACAACTAAACACGGTCAAAATACCAAAATTACGGATAAAACCATAAAGCGACTTTTTCCGTGACTATTCATACGAAACAAACCACTTCCGGCCGTAATTATATTGATGAGAAATACGGTCGTTTTTTTCGTAATAATGACATTGAAAGACTGTAACCACAGAGCCTATAGTAAAAGACTGAATACCCGTTTTAGGGTAGTGGCACTAAGCATAGGAGGTAAAGGCGAGAAAAGTGATACTGATCAAACCATTCCGTACAGCTGCTCGGAATGGTCTGACAGGTTATCAGGTACGGTTAGAGCTTCATGATTACTGCTAGACGGTTTTTATGAACATCTTGGTCGCCCCATAACCATTTTGAAGTTTTGGTCAGTTCCCGTATGTCAGGGATAGAATGGTATTCATAATTATCCTTATCCATACGGCCTGCTTCCATTCCCTTTTCAATGGCCATGCTGATTAGTTTTTCCCACATTCTTCGACCATCACGGGTCTGTTCTGAATCGCTGACCGCAATACTGTATTGCCCGATCAGAAAATCAAAAAATACAGACTCAACCAGCCCATGGGTATCATTGCCGCCATTGATCCGGTTTTCACGCCAGATCATGACCTGACGTACTGGCTGATCGGTATGCTGCTTAATACTAAAATCAACCTTTTCTATGTGGTTGTAGTAAAGAACAGCTTTACGGTCATGATCCAGAAGGTATATCTGAACCTCTATTCCTTCGTCAGGATTACGAACCATCTTCAGTTCATGATGTTCGCTGACAAGTTTAAAGCTAACGAGCGGAAGCAAACTTTCGCCCTGAAGCTGACAGTACCGGTTGTAAGACTCTTCATTTTGATCAACGTCTTCCAGTCGCTCGCGCAGATCAGCAGCAGCCTTGTCATCCAGCATTTTAGGCATTTTTTTATTCATCCCTAAAGATTAGTACTTCGATACCAAATTAGTATGCCTGAATCGGTCTTTTAGGTATATCGGCAAAATCAACATCAAAAGAATGTTTAACCAACTGACCAACAAACAACGTCCGTTAGTCTTGTTTTTCTTGTTTTTACTTGTTTTTCTTGTTTTACCCTACTCTACAGATCAATAGATATGGGGGCTGTAGCGGTCTATGGTGGAGCTTTTAACACCTTAAGGTGGAGCTTTTAACACCTTAAGGTGGAGCTTTTAACACCTTAAGGTGGAGCTTTTAACACCTTAAGGTGGAAAATCGATATTCATATTCACCTTAACCGGATATGATGACAGGCACGTTCAACTAACGGATTTTTTCACATGCCAAGGATCATGACCGATATTGATCACATAAAAATCACCAAGGCGAATAAGTTGGTTGAAGTTAAATTGCTGGAAGTGGGTAACCGGTTGAAATTGAGGGACCAGAAAGTGGTCTTGGCCGTGGTTGGCCAGATGTCACCGGAGGATGAAGATTTTAAGCATTACCAGGTAACGATTAATGAATTGGTAGCGCTGACCGGGATAACCAGCGAAAACCTGTATAGGGACATCGACAAAATATGTCTTCGGTTGATGTCCAGTGTCATCACTATCAAGGAGCCGGGCAACCCTAAAGGCTTCCTGATGGTGACTTGGTTTTCCCATTCCCGTTTTTACCCTGACAAGGGTTGTGTGGAATTTTCTGTTTCACCGGAACTCAAGCCTTACTTGTTACAGGTTAAAAACCAGTTCACCACCTACAGCCTGAATCAGGTAGTGCATCTTAAATCTACTTACTCAATTCGATTGTATGAGTTGTTGCGTCAGTTTCTGCCAGTGAAAGGCGTTAACAACGGGCGTCCTGTGGCTTTTCGAGAAATCACGGTTACTGACCTTCGAGAATACCTGGGTGTTGAAAAGGGTCGATACTCGCGGTTTGTTGATTTCAGAAGGTATATTCTTGATCACTGTCAAAAGGAACTGGCAGAACATACTGACCTCAAGTTTGAATACACTCTGATCCGTGCAGGCAGGAGAATCAATTCCATCAACTTTAAGATCGAACACAACGAGAAATTTGTAGAAGTTGAAAACTCTGATGTAGCAAGTGTTGCTATGCGGAGAAGAGAAGAGGCATCTCTAGAATTTTTAGGTGGGGCTGAGTGTATTCTCTCGCGTATACCTGACGCCACTAATGAAGAGGTACTCTTGATTTGTAGTGCCTATTCCAAAGAGGTCATTCTGGAAGGATTACTCGACCTTATAAGAGCTAAGGCGTCTGGTGGTGTTAAGGGTTCGGATATCAATTACTACAAAGGGATTCTAAAAAATAAACGCAGAGAAGATCAGGCAGCAGCTAAGCCGGAATCAAAATCGACTGAGCAAAAATTGTTTGACAGAAGTTGGGCTGAAGGTCTGGATCTGGATGAGACGGTGTAATCATGAATACTCAAAAGCATATCCTCCACGGTTTAAATTGCGGAGAACGTAGAAGATATCTATATGGGAAATGAAAAAAAATGTCGAAGTTTTAAGGTGGAATTTCTTGACCCCTGGGAAGTGGCATCCCTACCGTTACCCTATCCGGCAACCATCAACTTAGGAAAGAAGTCATCAAAAATGGAAAAGAAACCATTGAATAATTTGAGGGAGAAATCACCGCCGGAACTGGGTCCGGGCGGCATACCATTATACTTATTGCCAGCCTTCAGGAATCCCGTATCGAAACCAGAAGAACCATAGCCCACGAGATTAGCAGTTGTCGCCAACTGGCTACGTTCATGCTTGAGAAGGGTTAAGGGAAAGCCTGATTAGGATATGGAAAGGTGGGAAATCCCACCTTTGGCTATCGCTTCAAGCTGGCAACCATCGAGTATCTGGTTTGGACAATACGACAGTCATCTTAAAGGACTTCTGCATTAATCAACCAGTGACAACAGGTTTTTATCATTGAGTATCCGCATAGCCGTTTTGTATTCCGAACCGGATTCATTGATCTTAGGACGAGCATCTAACCAAACGTACAGTTTTAAATCCGCAATCTTGCCTGAATGCAACAAATATTTAACTGCAAACATTAGGTTTTTATCAGGATCGGAGCAGAATAAAGCATTGTCGCTAACAGCTTGTAAATCATTAGAGCAATTATGACTTACCGTTGACAGACCTCTTTTTTCCAACAGATCCACCATCGCGTTGTAGCCTCTTTCCTCAGCGACGGTCATATCCATCTTTTCCACTTTGACGGCTAAATTTGAGAAGAATGTTCTTTCGTAAGGCTTGTCTATCTCTGTTATATCTGAATAAATCCGATCAAAATAATATTGCTGATCATCATCAAAAGAATAAATATCAACAACCAGCGAATATTGATCAAGACTAGACAGGGGTGGAGACTGGTAACACAATCTTTTCCAGGAATTTAAGCGGTGCTTCTGTGCAGTACTCAGGGCAACCCATTGATTACAATTCGACTCAAACGCAGCCGGAGAAAAATCTTTCCAATCCAGTACCAGCTTTTCAGGCTGAACCGGTTTCAGAAAACCCGCACAACCAGACAGGGCCAATACGACCAACACGATAGACCATACATTTAAGCGAGCCATACCAGTATCCAGAAAACGACAGAGACGGAGTATGGTAAAAAAAGAGGATGTTCCATGCAATCCGTTATGCAACCACAACCCGGACAACCGGCACCACAAGGACTAGCACCACAGCAATCGGGCAGACCATTGCCAGAACACAGCAAATGTATGAAACCGTTGTGGGTCAGTATGAACAAGGAATTTTATGGAAAAGAAATCATTGGATAATATGAGGGATCAAGAGCCTCCTGCTTTGGGTCCTATATTGGGTGAGGACGGTTTACCTTTGTATGACCTACCAATCTTTAAAACACCAGTATCGAAACCAGAAGAACCATCGCCCACGAGATTAGATGTTGTCGCTAGCTGGCTACGTTCCTGCCTGGGACGGATGAAGGGAAAGTCCTGATTGGGATATGAAAAGGTGGGGAGTCCCACCTTTGGAATAGCTCAGTTTGCCTTTTGTAATCGCTTAACAGTCGCAACTGAAATACCCAGGTGTTCAGCTGTATCAGCAATGCTCATGGTTTTTCTGGCACTCTTAACGACTTCAGGTTCAACCGATTTCTGAGAGCCTTTGTACTTGCCTTCAGCCTTGGCTCTGGCGATACCTGCCCTTTGTCTTTCCAGCATCTTTCTGCGTTCCATTTCAGCAACCTTACTCATGATGGTTATCAGTAATTCCCCGGCATCACTGTCCAGATCAACACCCAGGCGAGTGATAATGATGTTTACTCCCATACCTTTCAGTTTGGCGATTGTCTGTTGAACGTCGATAGCATCACGGCCTAACCGGTCAATATCTACGGTTATGAGAGTGTCTCCATCACGAACATAGTTAAGCATGGCTGAGAAGCCTTCCCTGTCAGCGGTCTTTATCGTGCCGCTAACGGCATTGTCCATAAAGTCCCTTTCAATCTGGTAAACCTTCTCAAGTTCCATTCGTTGGTTCTCGATGGATTGTTCTTTGGTACTGACCCTGTAATACGCGACTGTGGCCACGGAATTTCCCCTGTTGAATAGTTGCCTTACTTGGCTCATTTGAGTTGGCTCCATGATATTGCATGGCTCAATGATAAATCAATACTTCATTGAGCTAAGTTTTATTGATA
>NZ_JAVRMB020000220.1:0-34451 GCF_031844845.1 Endozoicomonas sp. | reverse complement strand
CCCGCTGCCCGCTGCCCGCTGCCCGCTGCCCGCTGCCCGCAAAAGCATAAGCGGTTTCGGCTTTTTCGGGCAACGGGCTGCGGGCAGCGTTCGTTAATCAATCAGGTTGCGAATCTGGGTTTTAATCAGATCAATAGCAATCCTGTTCTTTCCGCCACGGGGAATAATCAGGTCTGCATGCTGGCGGGAAGGTTCAATAAACTGCATGTACATGGGGCGTACCGTTTCCAGGTACTGCTTGATGACGAAGTCCACATCACGGCCACGGCTGAGAATATCCCGTTTCATACGACGGATCAGGCAGATATCCAGCGGGGTATCCATAAAGAAGCGCAGGTCAAAGGTTTTCCGGATGGCAGGATTGGAGAAGAGCAGTATTCCCTCGTAAATGACTACCCGGGCAGGGTTGACCTTTCGGGTATCCTTTCGGCGATTGTGGTGAGTATAGTCGTAGAGCGGTACGTCTATTTCTTCACCATTTTTCAGCTTGATCATCTGATCAAGCATCAGGTCATGATCCATGGAGTCCGGATGGTCGTAGTTGGTCCGGATCCGTTCATCCATGCTTAAGTGACTCTGATCCTGATAGTAGGAATCTTCTGAAATCACACACAGGTGCTCTGATTGCAGCTCTTCAACCAGCGTTTCAGCCAGAAGGCTTTTGCCTGAAGCAGAGGCGCCGGCAATACCAACGAGGATGGTCTTTTGTTTCATGGGAGGAGTCCGGGATGGTTAAGACCGCTGTCCGTTGTCCGTTGCCCGAAAAAGATAAGACGGGCTTTTTCAGGCAACGGGTAGTGGAATGCGGGTAGCGGCTCTCAGGTTATTTACTGGTTTCTTTCTACTGGGACAGGGTTTCCGTTGTCGTCTATGGCAACGTAAGTGAAAAATCCCTCGGTAACCCTATGACGCTCTTCTGATTTGAAAGGGTGGGAAAGAACCCACACTTCCAGCTTAATACGCATGGAGGTGTTGCCGACGCGGATAATGTCAGCATAACAGCAAACCACATCACCGACCTTGACCGGGTGGATAAAACTCATGGATTCAACGGCAACAGTGGATACCCGGCTGTTGCAGCGATTTTTGCCAGCCAGACCGCCAGCCATGTCCATCTGGGACATAATCCAGCCGCCAAAAATATCACCATTGGGGTTGGTGTCAGCAGGCATAGCCAGTGTTCGCAGAACCAGGTCACCCTGTGGTTCAGTCATCAGAAAACTCCATACGGATCATTACTGGCGGCGAATGCTATGCTTGCCAGCCAGCCTTGTAAATCCGTATTTCCATGAACGCTTTCGTGGAAAGAAGGGGGTTATTGATGTATAAGTGCCTGCTTTGAGAGCGCTCTAGCCAGCGTTGATATCTATGACATCCCTTCCTTTACCCCCTCATTTGTCCAATCCGGCTCAGCTGATTGTTCGTAACCAGGCGCGTTTTGAGCTTGAGCATCTTGTTATGGTTGGGTTGCCTGCTGATGATCTGGCCTCTCATCTGCTGGATGATGGTGTTGGCTATATCACAGCTTTGACCCGGGATTTCAGTGTCTATGGACGATTATTGACGTTGGAAGGTCGTCGGAAAGATCGATTCTCTCTGACTTTTGCCCCCGTTTTGCCTGGGGGTTTTTCCCGTCCTGTTGATGGAGTTTTGATCTTCCTCCAGAAAAGTAAGCCATTGATGGATTTCTGGTTACAGATGGTGCTGAGCTTTTTGCCGGACGGGGTGCCAGTCTGGCTGGTTGGCGAGAATGATGAAGGTATCAAGTCCTGGAAAAAACGGCTGAAGAACAGTTTTGCGTCTGTGCAGAGTGTGGATAATGCCCGTCACTGCGTATTGCTCGAAGCATCGGAGCCATTAAAGAAAACAGAAGGTTTTACGCTTGAGCAGTGGTTTAAGGCATTTGCTGTCAGCGGTCCTGAACTGAGTATGGAAATCACTTCACTGCCCGGGGTGTTCAGTCATGGTCGTCTTGATCGGGGAACTCAGGTTCTGCTGGAAACGCTGAATTCGATTCCTTCAGGAAAAGTGCTGGATTTTGGCTGTGGGGCTGGTGTTATCTCTGCTTATATCAATGCCATGCCGGGAGATCATGATTTTACTCTGGTGGATTGTGACGCGCTGGCGCTCACCAGTAGTGAGCGAACTATGGAACAGCTTGAGGTGAAGTCATTTACCGTACTGCCCATCGACGGTCTCTCGGAAGTGAGTGGGCAATTTGATTTGATTATCTCCAATCCGCCGTTTCATCAAGGGGTCAAAACGCACTATGAAGTTACTGAGCAGTTTCTTGTGCAATCTCGTCAGATGCTTCGTCCGGGTGGTGAACTGAGAATTGTTGCTAACAGATTTTTGCGTTATCCGCCCATTATTCAGCAGGCGTTTGGTCACTGTGAAACGCTGCTGAACAAAGAGGGTTTCTCGGTGTATCGGGCTTTAAACCGGAAATAGTCTATAACATCAGGGGAACTTTTTGCTGAGCCAGTGACTCAGATTATGAATGACCGGTTACGCCGAAATTAACCTGAGGCAATTTATCATGGGTATGGGGTATTTCTATGTGTTGAAGCCAGAAGGTTATCCGAATGCCTTTGCCTCTTAATGCCACTGGGGGGAATCTTCCCATCACTCCCCGGGGGGGAGTTAACACCTGTCATAAGGTCAGTCGGACAGAAAGTTTTGGAAGACGATGTATAGCCTGGGTACCGTCCTGGTTTAGTTACTTTTCAGGACGGAATACTGCTGCTGCTGCTACTACTACTACTACTACTGCTGCTACTGCTATTGCTATTGCTACTGCTACTGCTACTGCTACTACTGCTATAGGTCTCAGACTTGCCTGTCCGCTAAAGGCGGATGAAGTTGCCCAAAAAGTCTTACTGGTAAGCGAGTCTCCGGAGAATAACCTGAATGCATTGAGTTTTTCAGGTTCTGCAAGGCGTCTGAATGCAACGGCAAACTCTACGCCAGCATCTTCGTCAGCCAGCATTATTGCGGGAGATTCCCGGGCGCGCGGGGAATTGTCTGAAACTAATAAGCAGTCTCCCGATGGTGATCTACGGCTAGGTAATTGCATAAGTCTCGCATGGGGGGGCACGCTGTGTAGTACTAGTAATGAAGATGCACTGTATTTCCTGTTTGGGCTAAGCAAATTAGAAGAATTACAGTCTGGTGAATATGGAGCCGTTTACAAATTTCGTGATAACAACGGTATGTGCTTTGCCGTTAAGATTCATCACTTAAGTGAGGATGGACAATCACTAGCCTATCATCACGGAGATGATAAAAACTGTGATAAAGATTATAAGGAGCGACGGGGAGAGCTGGTTGGCCTTACGCTCCCTCATCATCCAAACATAGCCACTGTCCATGCTTTGGTTTTGCAGGATATGCTCCTTGGCTGTTATGTGCCCATCCGCGACCTGGGCGATCTGAGAGCGGAAGATTATGGGAGATTTCAGCTGAGCATGGTGATCAGTGAATATGTTGATGGAACTGATCTGGTGGATTTGTTGGGGGGGTGTCAAAAATTAACAGATCCCCCCCCGGGAGGCCTGTCACTGGCGGTAGATCTCGCTGATCAGCTTTCCGGTGCTTTAGAGTTTTTGCACGCTGAAAAGGTAATTCACCGGGATCTTAAGCCTCATAATGTTATGGTTACGTTTCCGGAGAAAGACAAGTGTATATTCAAATTGGTTGACTTTGGCCTCAGCAAACGACTTGACGTTCGTAACCGAACGACCTCTTTTCGCGGAACATCAATCGCCATGGCTCCTGAAGTGGTTGGGGCTGATGACTCTTCTGATCACCGGTCATACTCATATCCTGCGGACTGCTGGAGCTTTGGCATCCTGTTATGGGTAGTGTCTGCTGCGGGGTCTGGCGTGGATGCTATAGAGGATGTTATAGGAGAGGAAAAGACGGGTAGTGGTCAGGCTGGCCTATCAGAAAAACCTTCAGAATTTCTTGCTATGAAATTGAAAGATATGGCTTCTGAAGATATCAGTCGGCTATTTTTTCAGACTACTGCTAATGAGAGAGAACACCCGGATGTCCTTCTATTAAATCGCATTGTTACCGGTTTACTGAGGGTTAATCCAGATGAGAGAATGACAATGAAGAAAGTCGGGGAGCTATTGAAGCCTGATTCTGTTAATAACTGATAGGGTCTTTATTTTTTCTGATCTGCTCATGGATGGCAAAGAGATGAATAATAATATTAAGCCAGCGTGGCTGTTTTGTGGGGTATTTCTGGTCACCCTGTTGTGGATTATGGAGTTTGATAATCGGCCAAGAGCCCGGTTGGCAGTACCCGATTGGTCCGATGATCTAAGTTCATCGACCCGTGAAATTGTGGGCCAGGAACGAGATCAGGGAGATCGCCCGGGGTCAAAAGATCCTTCAGCACGGAAGGATCTCCTTTCACAGCTCGACAACCTTCAAGAATCTAATAATCCTGGTTTGCAGAATAACCTTCAACCGCACCGGAACAGTCTGTTGAGTGATTCTTCCCGGCGTTTATTGGTTGATTCCGGTAATCGTCAGCTGCTGGCACAGGAGCAGGATTTTTACTCACCGGAACCGGTTAACCGGTTCCGTGATAATAACCCGCTCCATGCCGCCGACCGGCTCTATGCCTGTATGGCTGATAACTGCCCGCCTGCTTTTTCTGACCAGTGAGTTGAATGCCTGCTGAAAAAAGGGAGGGTTCGAGATAATGCAATCAAAACGCTGTGCACTGGTTGCTGAGAATGTCTGTATTGAGCTATTAACCAGGTGTAACTGATCAGCCCACAGGCTTTGTGAAAAATTGCTTTCAGCCTGTTTTGATGCTTCCCCGTCAAGCTCAACTGCAGTGATTTTCGCTTTACTATTCTGGGCTGGCATCAGGCTGAGTAGCCCGGTACCCGCACCAGTATCCAGAATAGACTGGCTGTTATGAAGGTAAAGAGACTGACCGAAAAGCGCACCAAAGGTGCAGGCATCGGTGGTCACCTTCATGGCGCATTGGCCCTGTTCGATTTTGAACTGCTTAAAGAAAAATAAGGTTTTTTGCGAGCCATTGAACTACTTTTTCCTGCTGAAATGTTGTTGGGCAAGAACCGCTGCAATGATCATGACCAGTTCGGCGTAGGTGGCCGGGTAAATGGCTTTACCCAGTATGTTGGTAATAAAGATCAATGATAAAAATGGGCTCAGGTAGCTGATATTGCTGATCATGGCTGTATTGATAACAGCTGTTTTTCTGCTGCGGTTGACCGGTGGCATCTGCCCGGAAATCACAAGGCCAGATAATAAGGAGCCATCCGTTCTCTGATCTGCTCTGTATAATGAGGATGCTGCTGATAGATAGTCACAGTCTCTTCATTAACAGCCTCATTTCTTGCCGAGTCTCTTTTGTGCCTGAGAGCCAGAATATAAAGCGATGGTTCTGATGGTTGGCACTGGAGCGTAGTACATATTACATGGGGAAAAACTGATTCTTGTGCTACTTTTTCTGTCAGGAAAGAACTTTCAGATTTACTCTTGATCCTTACGGACTGAGGCTTGTCGAGGTCCATTGGCATCACCCTTCGACGAGCCAGGGATGAACGTAGTGAGCAATTATCCCGAAAAATGAGGCGCTGATTTCGGGACGG
This sequence comes from Endozoicomonas sp., assembly GCF_031844845.1. GTDB lineage: Bacteria > Pseudomonadota > Gammaproteobacteria > Pseudomonadales > Endozoicomonadaceae > Endozoicomonas. The sequence continues at coordinate 28,812 of NZ_JAVRMB020000220.1, read as the reverse complement.
TTCCGTAGTTCGCAATAGCACCAGTTATCATCATCAAGGTTGCAACGAATCACATTATGGCTACGGCAATTGGCTTATCAACTAAACAAACGGAGCCAGTGACTGATGTTCATGCTCGAGTCACGGGTAAAGAGGTGCCAACGGTCTTTAACCATACATGCTGCAGATTTGGAGGTTATTCTGTCTCTAAGCGAGCAGCCGTTATTTGTGGTGTGTTCTTGTCTGTAGCTTCACTCGTAGCAGTACCTGTAGGTTATTTCGCTGCAAATGAAATGGATTCTTCCATTGCAGATGCTGTCGCTGCAGGTAACTTCCCGGATCATTCGATAGCTAACAGCACTTTAACTGTTTTCACAGGGGTTATCTCAGGATTAGGCGCTCTGTTTATCACCGCAATTCCCGCAACTGTAGGTGCAGTACGTATTTACAACAGGCACGCCGCAAAGGTCGACCAGGCCACCCGGGTAATTAAGGAGGGGGTGGAGGAAGCGGAAGATACAGTGTAACTTCAGCTTCGGCTGAATCGCTCCTTATTCCTGGCCAAATCTTCTATAGCGCCAGATAGTAGGGCGTCATCAACTGCCTGACCTCTTCCGTATAATGAGGGTGCTGCTGATAGATAGTGAGCGTTTCTTCAATAATCAGATGTCGCTCAGGTAAAGCAGAGGCGTGCTTTAATACGAGCATATGCCGGTGAGGTGAATGGTTTACGGTTGAACGCAGCGATATTCTTCTATGAAGCGATAACCCTTCTCCCACCGTTGCCAACAAAAAAACGACACTGGATTCTACGGGTAACAATACCCATGCCTCGCCATCTTTTGCCAACAGGCGACGTATTGAGCTGGCTAATTCTGCAAAACTCAGCGTATCGGTATGTCTGGCCATATTCCGGCGAGGATCATTGCCCTTGAAGGCCTGTTGAAAAAAAGGTGGATTAGTGATGAGGGTATCGAAGCATTGCGCTCTATCCATTAAGAAAGACTGGATAGAACCTTGCACTACTTGCAGTCGATTTGCCCAGGGGCTATTGGTAAAGTTGCCAGAGGCCTGCTCTGCAGCCAGAACTTCCACTTCTACGGCGGTAATCCTGGCGTTGCTATTCTGGGCCGCCATTAAACTCAGAAGCCCCGTCCCTGCACCAATATCCAGAATCGTCTGGCTTTGTTGAAGGTGATCGGACTGACAGAGCAACGCACCGAAAAGGCAGGCGTCAGTGGTGACTTTCATGGCACTGCGACCCTGCTCAACTCTGAACTTCTTAAAGGCAAAATAAGGGTTTTTGCGAGCCATTGAACTACTTTTTCCTGCTGAAATGTTGTTGGGCAAGAACCGCTGCAATGATCATGACCAGTCCGGCGTAAGTGGCCGGGTAAATGGCTTCACCCAGTATGTTGGTAATAAAGATCAATGATAAAAATGGGCTCAGGTAGCTGATATTGCTGATCATGGCTGTATTATCTGCCAGCTTCAGCGCCTTCAGCCAGAGAATATAGGCGAAGCCCATCTCAATCAGGCCAATATAGGCAGCCGCGGCCAGACCCTCTGCAGAAACTGGCCAGAAGCTGGAAAAGAGAGCCGTAGCACCAATAATCCAGGGAAGTCCACAGAGAAAGCAGATCAGCAGGCTCACCACCGGATCGCCTTCACTGCGGGTATTAAAAATCCAGTACAGTGCCCAGATAATGGTGCTTGAAAGTGCCAGGGTCACACCTGTTCTGCTGGAAGGTGTGCTTGAAAAGTTCAGATTCTGAAACTCTCCACGGGTACAGATAATCAACACGCCCGCATAGGCGAGCAGGCAGCAAAACAGGCTTTTAATGGACAGTTTACGGCCCAGTAAGGGCACCGCCAGCAGGGTAAGTGCCATTGGCCAGCTGTAATTCAAAGCCTGAGCCTGCTGGGCCGGTAACAGGTCATAGGCTCCGAACAATGCTACATGATAGAGAAATGGATTTAATAATCCCAGGAACAGGAAAAGAGCATAAGACGGTTTGAACTGGGAAAGAATTAATCCTGTTTTACCTTGAATGATCACAATGATCGTAAGCAGGATGGTTGAGGTGGCCACTGACCAGAAAACCAGCTGCCATGGATCCAGATGTTTAAGGGCAATTTTAAAAGCGGTGGCAATAGTCGACCACAATAAGGCCGTAGCCAGGGCATATAAACAGGCTTTGCGATTGTCTGTCATGAATACTGCTTGGAGGGTAAGTGGGAATAAAAGTGGTCGTTATCTTATCCCACAACCTGAAAAAGAAACAGGCAAATGCCATGGCCAGTATTGATGAACCAGAGAATGTATTTGAGCGGAGCATCCCTGCCCGCTGAGGTGAAACCCTGCCGGTATCGCTGAGCTGTAAACCGTTAAGCCATCCGACGAAGAGTAAACATTACTGCTCAATAGTCACGGTTACATGACGATTATGCTGGCGCCCCATAAGGGTCTGATCGTCAGACTCAATGATGCCGCCGGCAACTATTTTAATCCTGTCAGGGTTGAGGCCCTGCTCCACCAGATACTTTTTCACACCTTCTGCCCGGTGCATGGAGAGCATTTTGTTGTACTCCATGGGGCCGGTTGAATCGGTATAACCCACGGCAGTCAGTTGGATATTGGGATTTGTTTTCGCCATGGCTGAAATTTTATCCAGTTGCAGGCGGCTATCCGAGGTGATGTCGGCGTTATCAAAATCGAAATAGATCATGCCCATATCTTTCTGTAAAGGGCAGCCATCGGCGTCGACAGGAACGCCTTTGGGGGTATCAGGGCACTTATCCATTGTGCTGAGGACGCCGTCACCATCAGTGTCAGCCGGGCAGCCATATTGGTCAACAGCAACACCGGCTGGTGTGTTGGGGCAGCGATCCATATTGTCTGGCACACCATCACCATCAGAGTCCGGGCAACCGTCAGCATTTACTTTCATACCGGACGGTGTGGCTGGACACTTATCCATATAGTCAGGAACGCCATCGTGATCCGAGTCCAGAGGGCAGCCACTCATATCGACTTTGACACCCGCTGGAGTGTTTGGGCACTGGTCCTTTTTGTCGGAAATACCATCCCCATCACTGTCTCCACCGGTCAGGGCGCAGATGGCAGCACCGACAAGAGCTCCTCCGACAGCTCCGTAGGCGGCAGATTTCCCACTTTCTGATGAGCCTGATTCACTGTTGGCCGATGCGCCAATAAGTCCGCCGGTGCCTGCTCCGATCAGGGCGCATTGACTCCATCGTTTCATATGACCATCGCTGGCACAGCCGGTGAGGAACAGAGTGATCATGAATAGAGTCAGCGTTTTGCAGGGTGTGATGAAACGCATGGATTGAACTCCAAGTGTGTCGGGTTAGGGGTGTGTTGACGTTTACTGTAATAAGAATTTGATGGGTTATTGGAGGGCTAACAGCTTCGAGTATAGGTCAAAATGTTTAGTTAAAAGCAGATATTGCTGATAAAGCAAAAGGTTACGGACTTCGTATAATGCCTCAGTGACTCAGGGTGGGAGAAGGGCTAGCCAGTAGGCTCAATCTGCCAGCAGCAGGGTTTGGCATTAACAGCAGGTAGGGGGAAACGCTTATTTTTATTTAAATGTGACCGATAACTGTGAGCATGCAAACCAAGAATATAGCTTCAACACTGCGAGCCATGGCCTTTTTTTTACGAGTGATTATGCAGGCTTCAGCGAAGTGGGTGGTGTTTTTTTTTCTAATCTTGCCAGGCCTGGAAAGCCGGGCTGAGATACTTCTTCACAGGGCGGTTGAGCCCGCACGAATGGGGCTGGATATCAGTATTTCCGGAGAAAATCTGACGGTGTATATTGTCATTAAGGAAGAGTCGTTATCTTTTCTTAATAAAAAAATGGACTCAGAACTGATGTTTGACCAGCTTCAGCGTATGCCACATTTTGCTCTGCCTGCATCTGCTGCCCGATGTCGTGTTATTGATCAGAGTGTGCATCGGGAACCTGGTCGAATTAACGGCTATCAAACGTTTCAGTGCCAAAGACCGGAGCAACTCAGATTTATTGAAGTCAAACTTTATGAGGCATTGCCCGACCTGAAAGCGGTCGATGTCTGGCTGACCACAGAAAACTGGCAAAACAAGACTGTGGTTTTCCCTGAAAAGTTGCTGGTTCTCATCAAATCGGGAATATTGTAATGATGCGACCTAAAGCCGTTACTGTTCGCGATCTTGAGCAGTATATCGGCGAAACAGAAATATTGAAAATTCCTGAACTTACCATCAATACTGGCGAAACGGTTTGTATTCAGGGAGGGAATGGTACTGGTAAAACAGCCCTTTTAAGAACTCTGATGGGATTAACTCGCTTCAGTAGTGGCGAAGTACTTGTATTAGGGAATGACCTGAGCATGATCAAACCATCCCTGTTAGAGCGACTCCGCGCTGATGCCATTGGTTTTGTTTTTCAGCATTATCGTCTGGTTCCTTATCTGAGTGCCCTGGATAATATTCTTTTGCCCTGTTACTTCTCGCCTAAAAGGAAAGAAGAAGCAGAAAAACGGTCTGATACTGCTGTCAATGATGCTATTCGCATTATCAGGAAATTAAGCCTGAAAGATCCATCCCGATTGTCAAAAAATATCTCCAATTACAGTGCTGGCCAACAACAGCGCTTTGCAATAGCTCGTGCACTCATTGGTAAGCCAGAACTTGTGCTGGCTGATGAACCTGTTTCAGCCATGGACAGTCATGGTAAGAAAGCAGTCTATCGGATTTTACAGGATGAGTGTCGTGCAAATGGTTCGACATTAATATGCACGACTCATGATGAAAGCGGTATTGATGGTTTTGATAGATATCTGGAAATGGAAACATTGAATTTGGCCAGAGAGCGAGAAAACCGATGGTCATTATGAAAATTATGCGCAAGAGCCTTAGGCAGAGAGCCGGACGATCAATAATTTCTATTATTGCCCTGGCTTTCAGCGTGGCTCTCCTTCTGGTTATCGGTCATATTCACGAAGCGGTAAGATCCTATGCACAGCAGGTGTCTTCAGAAGCGGATTTGATTGTGGGGGCTCCTTCCCAGCCAGTACACCTGGTGCTTTATAGTCTTTTCCGTATAGGTCCTCCGCCTCCGGTTATTCCCTGGGAGATTTATGAGGATATCGCGGGCCAGCAGGAAATGGAGTGGGTAACCCCGGTTTCAACCAATGAAAGTCACAGGGGATATACCGTAACGGGTACCACTGCACGTTATATGGACACGTTGCAGTTGAAGGCGGTTAATTTCATTGGATCCAGTGGTAAGGGCACTGCCTTCAGAAATGATTATTCAGCGTTTATAGGTGCTGAACTGGCTGAGGAGTATCAATATCAACCGGGTGAGACACTCACCATTGCTAACGGCTTTTCACCCTCATTAAAAGATGAGTATCCAACACCGTTTATTATCCAGGGTATTTTAACGGAAACCGGAACGTCATTAGATAATAATATTTTGATCCCCATTGAAGGGTTAAGAAAAAACCGGAAAACCCACGGAGTAAAATCTGATTATATCAATTTTATCTTGATTAAACTGAAACGTCGGCAGTCTCTGTTTGCTGTTCAGCAAGCTCTGAAGTCAAAATATGAAGTGCCACTTGAGGTAGTCATTCCAGTGTTGGAGCTTGAAAAGCTGGGATATTATGAGCGAGTGTTGAACAATGTTTTCATGGCAATGAGCTTTATTATCGGGCTTCTGTCCCTGATGATGATTTTCTTTAACCTCTCTGCAGGGTTTGCAGAACGAAAGCAGGAAGTTGAATTATTGCGGATGGTGGGAGCCAGACCCTGGCAGCTCGCAGGCCTTACTTTGGCCGAGCCAATGTTGCATATTCTTTTTGCGCTTTTTTCCGGAGTCGTAGTCTATAAAACGTCCACTCTCTTTCTGGGGAGCTGGATTCCCGTCATAAACAGTATCCAATTGCCTGTTCAGCAATTATTTTGGCTGCTGGCGCTGTTTCTTCTTGGTTTTTTGCTTGCCTGTTTACCCGCCTGGCGAATGTATGGTGTTTCTAAAAGAACGTAGTGAAATCCATTGAGGGTGGATATGCCAACGGGTACTTTTAATGCTATACAGAAATAAGTCCATTATCGTTTGTTTTAACAACGTCAGGAATTCATCAACTTCAACAGAAAATTCGACAGTTTATGGCGGCATCCATGGATGGGGCTGCCACCACTGAGCTTCAGGTTTTCTGGAAACCATTGAAATAAGTTCCGGGGGTTCGGAAGAAGCCTCAATGGTTCAGGATCACTTTTCATCATGTGACCACAGTCTCCAGCTCACTGAACCTGCAGCCTTATGTCATCAGAGCCTGACACTGAGGCAATCTTCTTCTGAAATACTCTGGTTATTACCGAACCATTAAGAAAACTCAGAGTCCACCTATTAGAATTCTTTAATCTAAGGATATTTTAATATGTTTGGCCCAGTTGGTGGCAAGACGAACGTTGGTGGCACAAATGATTTATCAGAGGCTAAGTCCAGCACAACGAATTCAGAGAACAATGGTGAGTCTGGTAATATATTTCGGTCAAGTAGTCCGGGTGAACGGGATTATCAACAAGGTATTGATGCTCGTTCTGCGAACAGTAACGTTCCAGGCAGAGTGCATATGACCCAGCCAGCAAAAGTAGGTGAGGAGAACGAAACAGTAACAATGCCGGCTGAAGGGAGTTCCAGGGTAAAAGAAGGAAATACCGGGTTTTCTGTAGCAGGAGAACTATCCGCCCTCTCACTTCAGGACTCTGCTTCTACGTTTCAGGAAGAAGCCATTCCAGATAGTGGAACAGGTATGACGAGTGAGGACTTGAGTGATACAGGTCAACTGATGGAAGAGCTGTCCTCTGCGTTTTCTGAGTTAATGACCGGCCGTGCTGATACTTCTGATGAGGGAGAAAAGAAACTTTCTCTGTATATAAGTAACTTTAAAACCATAGTTAGTAATGCACTTGATTTAACATTGCGCAACCAGGTTGTGGAGTTGTATCAAAATGCAAAATATATTGATTCCTGGCTACAACAACACGGAGCTAAAGAGCTGGAGGAAGCAGGAGTCAGGTTCGATCCTGTAAAATTGTCTTCAGTTAATGCTGAGGATAGTGTTGATGTATCTTTTTATGATTATCTCCATGGGCTTAGTCGAAGTGGGATAATGCAATGTTTGGAAGGGTGTTTAAAAGATCTGGATAGCTACCTGACAGGTTGTGATGTTAGATGTGATGATACCTTACTCCAGGGTAGAGCAATGAAAGATGGTTCTCGTGAGATGATGCTGGTTATTCGCTTCAACGATTTGAAAGCTGAAAAACTTTCTGACGTTCAATTCTATTTGGATGGGGATAGTAATAACGGTGACGTCTATTTTGCGAAGAAGCTGGATGACGACTTGTTGAGGCAATTATTTAAAAAAGTGAAGGACGCTGGAGGTAAGGTTCCAGAAAAAATGTTTAGCGAGTACATAAATCCATCGGACGACAAGATTACTTTACCTTCCCCTGAAAATCATCCTATTGTGAACACCATCTGAAGTTAGCAAAATCTGGAGCTATCTATGGCTGATGCACCCTATGTTCCACCCAGGATATGGGTATGGGAAAGTGAGAATGGCGGACAGTTTGGCGGAATTAACAGGCCATTTGCCGGTGCTCGTTTTGAGCAGTCCCTCCCGGTTGGTGAGCACCCCTTTCAGCTATACTCGCTGGCGACCCCGAATGGTGTGAAGGTTACCATTCTCTTTGAAGAGTTGTTGGAACTGGGGATTAAAGAGGCCGAATACGATGCTTTTCTGATTGAGATTATGGAAGGCGACCAGTTTGGCACCGGTTTTGTCGGGATAAATCCAAATTCAAAGATTCCCGCCATGGTGGATCGCAGTGATGGTGTTGAGATCCCGGTGTTTGAGTCTGGTGCCATTCTTCTATATCTGGCAGAAAAATTTAATGCCTTTATACCTTCAGAACCGGCTAAACGGGCTCAGTGTCTCTCATGGTTGTTCTGGCAGATGGGCAGTGGTCCATTTCTTGGCGGTGGTTTTGGCCACTTTTATGCCTATGCACCTGAAAAATACCAGTACCCTATTGATCGTTTTGCCATGGAGGTGAAGCGTCAGCTGGATGTGCTGAACCGACATCTGGAAAACAATCCCTTTATGTGTGGTGAGGATTATACCATCGCTGATATGGCTATCTGGCCATGGTATGGAGCACTGGTCGATGGCAAGGTGTATGAAGCGGCCGAATTTTTGCAGGTGGATCGTTATGAGCATGTGGTTCGATGGTCAGCGCAGATCGGGCAACGCAAAGCCGTCCAGCGAGGGAGAATGGTGAACCGGGTCTCGGGTGAACCATCAGAGCAATTAAGAAATCGCCACGATGCATCGGATTTTGAACTTCGAACTGAGGATAAGCTGGGGGCTTCTGGATAGGGTCGCCGGGTTTTATCTGACTTGATGCTTTTTATTATTCTCCGGAGCGGTATTTATGCCGCTTTTCTTTTCCGTGAAAGAAAATCGCCACGGAGACAAAGTTAAATTTACAGGCTCGCACCTCTCACTTACTCGTTATGCGTCTGCTCCTGGCAATTAAGGTAAAATATCGGGTTTGAGTTACCCCTGTTGAAATGGTGAGATACATCAGTTCCAACATATTTATTAAAAATTTTATCTTCTGCTTTAGAACCTGTAAATTCCCATCTCCCATCAATATTTACGTCTTTTTCTGGCCTTGTTGTATAGGTAGTTGAGCCAGCAGGGAACCAAGAATGGATGCAGTAAACAGCTTTCACTTCGCCACGATATATCATGAAAGCTAATTTTGCGTTATCACGACGGTTAGCAACGAAGGTAGCCATTTTGATTTTCCTTTTTGAGTTAGAGTTATAAGTACAGTCATTTTACCCTAACAGCCATCCTGTCATTCAGGGTTTCGGCACAGGCTGTTTAACGAAGTGATGGATCAGATAGTTAAGGACGTAATCCTGATCCTTTGGTTTTAACTGAGACTGTAGATAAAACGGTGTCTCCGTGGCTACACCTTTCATTCCCGAGGGTGACGAACTATCGTCATGAGGATTTGTGATGGTCATTACTTAAAGAAAAATTTTATTGGGTTTTTCTAATGCTAACTTTGACCGGATTAAAATTGTTTTTTTTACTTTGAATTTCACCTGTGATGTGAGAATTCTAGCCTATTCTTTTTAGACCAAAACCGCCTGAAAAATAAAATTTTTGACTGGTAATTATGCTATGAAGTTTCTTAAGGTTATTTTATTTTTATTGCCATCGATTGCTTTGGGTGAACCTATTGGCTTTGAATGGTTCAATCCGCCACCCTATCCCGATGTTCCTGCCCATCCACATTCCGAGCCTCCTTCATATCCGCCTTCACAGGATTATTCATATCGGGGATACAGGTCAGAGCCCGTGCCAGCACACACACAGCATGTATACTCTGATGCGTCACCAGTTACTGCCTGTAAAATTCCTGCGGGTACTTACCGCTTTGATGCCTATAGTATTTCCAAAACAGAGAAAATATGGATAAGCAAACTGGTGTTGTATCTCCATGTCAGTGATTCCGGATTGATGGTAATGAGGTTGAAACTGAAGCCGAGGAGTGGTCGGGAAGAGCAGTATGTTGTCGTTCCCTATGGCCATTCTGCAGATCTTGTGAATGTCTGCAGTGGTGTTAATTTCAGTTTCTTCTTTAAAGGAATTAATGTTTATGGAAAAACGTTAACGGGTAATCTTTCCGGGTACCTGACAACCGGTGGAAGTAAAAATAGCTATCACCTGACCACTGATGGCTGGATGGAGCGTTACGATGCTTCACATAGCTCAAAAGTCACGATTAACCTGGCTAGTCAGCAGTTCGAATATATTTATCCATATATAAAATAGTTTCTTATAAGGAGATCTTTTGGCCAGAACAGCTGATATCGCTTTGGTGTTTTATTTATTTAATGAATAGCAAATTTCTGAAGCGTTGCCATGGGTATGATGTCCAGCGTGGCAAGATGAGTCGATTCTAAAAACAGGGGTGGCGCTACGTTGGCTTCCATCGCCTCATTCCAGCGATTGGCGCATAGACACCAGCGATCACCGGCCTTTAAACCCACAAATCCCCAGTCAGGTTTTGGGGTGATCAGGTCATTGCCTTTTGTCAGGGCAAATTGCAAAAACTCATCGGTCATGAGGGCGCAGACGGTGTGTCTACCTGTGTCCTGCTCAATAGTGTGACAGAAACCATCCCGAAAAAATCCTGTGGGAGGATCTATGCAGCAGGGTTTTAAGGGCTGGCCAAAAACATTTTTCTGCGTAGATTCTGGTGTGCTCATAACCATCACATTTGGATTGTCAGGTTCTATTATCTACCAATGGCTTTTACAGGTTGTATAAAAGCCATTGGATATTTTGAGAAAAAATGTTCTATTTGAAAGTAAATATCAGCGTTATATTATCGAACCATATGTAGAAAATGCATGTGCTTTTCATACTGGTCAATAATATCACCAATAACCTGGTCTCTGGTCCAGCCCATAATGTCGTAACCCTGACCGCCTTCTGCCAGGAAAACTTCGGCCCGGAAATATTTGCGCTCTTCTTCGTCCTCTTCATCCAGCATAAAGCTGGGTTGGAGATAGGCTCTTGGCGTTATTTTGTAGAAAAAATCCACTTCATCCCCATGTAGTAGCACCAGGCTGGGGATATTTCTATCGGTATCGAACTGTATGGTGCTTTCAACACCCTGTTTTCCTATCTCGCCAGCCACCGACTCCATGGCGGGTAATACCACATCCTGAATAAAACGGTTGACGTTTGACCTGCGTGGAAAATGCACCAGCGTGTTCAGGCGGTCCTGCCAGGGTATCGGTTTGTGACCGACTTTCGGGGTTAGTATGGTGCGGGTCAGGCTCTCTTTCTTGGCGGCATCCACCGCCAGTGCTTTGAGTAATCCATAAGCAGAAAACAGCAAAATGATGGAGAAGGGCAGGGCGGAGGCAATCGTCACGGTTTGCAGCGCCTTAAGTCCGCCTGCCAGCAACAGAACCATGGCGACAACCCCAATCATGGAGGACCAGAAAATCCGTTGCCAGAGTGGTGTTTTACTACTGCCGCCAGACGCCAGCATATCAACGACCATGGCGCTGGAGTCGGATGAAGTGACAAAGAAAATCACCACCATGACAATGGCGACCATTGACAGCGCATCGGAGAACGGGAAGTACTCCAGGAACTTGAACAGTGCCACAGGGACATCGGTTTGTACGGCCTCGCCAAGGTCGGTGGCGCCCTGATTCATGATCATATCAATGGCGGTATTGCCAAAGGCGGTCATCCAGAGCAGGGTCAGGCCGGTAGGGACAAACAGTACGCCGGTGACAAATTCCCGGATAGTTCTGCCTCTGGATATGCGGGCGATAAACATGCCCACAAAGGGGGACCAGGATAGCCACCAGGCCCAGTAGAATAACGTCCATCCGCCTAACCAGTCGGTGGGTTGATAAGCGTAGAGGTTAAATGTTTTGTCAACCAGATCGGAAAGATAGCCGCCGGTATTCTGAACAAACATTTGTAGCAGTAGTACGGTTGGTCCCAGAAAAACAACCATTAATAGCAGCATCAATGCCAGCAGTAGATTAGCTTCGGACAATCGGCGAATACCTTTGTCCAGTCCGGAGGCCACCGACAGCGTCGCCAGTGCTGTGATAACAATAATCAGAAAAACCTGTGCCTGAGTGCTGACTTCAATATCAAAGAGGTAATTAAGCCCTGAGTTTACCTGAAGTACGCCGTAGCCGAGGGCGGTAGCGACACCAAAGATGGTGCCGAGAATGGCAAAAATATCGATGGTGTGGCCCGCTATTCCATATATTCGATCGCCGATGATGGGGTAGAGGGCTGAGCGCAGCGTCAGGGGTAAGCCGTGACGATAACCAAAAAAAGCCAGAATAAGGGCGACGAGGGCATAAATAGCCCAGGCATGAAGTCCCCAGTGAAAGAAGGTTAGCTTCATGGCTTCTCTGGCGGCTTCTACGGTTCCGGGTTCGCCCAGGGGGGGGGACATAAAGTGCATCACCGGCTCGGCAACCCCAAAAAACATCAGGCCAATGCCCATCCCTGCGGAAAATAGCATGGCAAACCAGGAGCCAAAACTGAACGAAGGTTCTGAATGGTCTGGCCCCAGTTTGATATCGCCATAGCGGGAGAGGCCAAGGAACGCGACACATAACAGAATCAGGGCTACGGCCATGACATAGAACCAGCTGGCATTGATCATGATGCTGGATTGAAGATACGTAAAGCGGTTATTAGCATCGTCGGGAAAGAAAACCGTATAGCCCACCAGTAGAAGTATTAAAATGGCAGAGCCAAAGAATACAGGAGGATTGATTGCGTGCCTGGGAGGGATCGGACTTTCTGCTTGGGGCATGGGTCAGGCTCTCTTTGGTTGATGGCTCTTGCAGGTATTCAAAATCGGTTTGACGGTTTGAATAGAGGGGCTATCCGCAAGAAGCCAGTCAACGCTCTGAAGGGGGGGGCATGAAGAGAATCCTGTTTACAGCTTTGTAGGAGTTTAGGTGAAATATGTTACAGTTCAAATTATTTGATATCAAAGTGTGTTTGTCCTGTTGATGTTATAAGGCAGATAAACACGGTGCGTTATTTTGATAATGCTCTGCGGAGCCCTTGCTGTATGCTGATTTCTGGGATATCACATTTCCGGCTCAGGGCTGTTTTTAACCTCTTGTGGTGAGTAGGTTGTATGGCTGAAACATGCTATTGGACTGATGTACTTATATCGCTAAGGCGCATTATTCGTGCAACGGATCTCCATTCCAAACGGTTGATAAAAACCTGTGGTTTGACCACGCCCCAGATCATGGTATTGCGGGCAATCCATGACCTGGGGGATGTGACAGTAAAAAGAATTTCGCAGGATATTTCCCTGAGTCAGGCGACAGTCACTATCATTCTGAACCGGTTAGAGGAGCGGCAGTATCTGGAGCGGGTCCGCAGTACTAATGACAAACGTATTGTTAATGCCCGACTGACAACGCTGGGTCGATCTGTTCTGGCCACAGCACCTACCTTGTTGCATGAAAAGTTTATCGAACGTTTTGAGGCTTTGGAGCCCTGGGAAAAAACCCAGGTTCTCTCTTCTCTACAGAGGGTGGCGGCCATGATGGATGCGGAGTCCATTGATGCTGCGCCGCTGCTGGATATCGGCTCTCCAGATCCGTAAGGGTCTGATGGTTGAGTGTATTTTGTACAGCCTGTCAAGGATGGAAGTGGAAAGTAATTTGATATCTAATCATTAGATGTGTAAGTTAATGACCGTTTGAAAATGGATTTATAGTGATAAGGTATAACAATGTTAAAACGTAAAATTACAGTCGGGGCTTTACTGGCACTTTCTCTTCCTTTCGCAGGGAGTGCATCTGCAAATGAGTGTGGCGATGTCACCATAGCTGATATGAACTGGAACTCAGCCACTCTGATTGCGCACGTTGATCAATTTATTCTAGAGAATGTATTTGGCTGTAATGTTGAGCTGGTACCCGGTAATACTATGGCTACCGGAGCCTCCATGGTTGAAAAGGGCGAGCCGGATATTGCCCCGGAAATGTGGAGTAATTCCATGAAGCCGGCGTTTGATAAAGGTGTGGAAGAAAAACGTCTTCGTTATGCTGGGATCACGCTCTCAGACGGCGGGGAGGAAGGGTTCTGGGTGCCGAAATATATGGTAGAAAAAGACCCTGAACTGAAAACCATTGAGGGTATTAAAAAGAAAGCAGCGATGTTCGAGCACCCTGAAGATCCAAAGCTATCTGCTTTTTACGGTTGTCCGGCTGGATGGAACTGCGAGATCAACTCCAGCAATTTGTTCCGGGCGCTGGATCTTGAAGAATATGGGTTTGACCTGGTTGATCCTGGTTCTGGTGCCGGCATGTCGGGTGCCATCGCTAAAGCTTATGAGCGTAATGAAGCCTGGTTTGGCTATTACTGGGCGCCTTCTGCTGTGCTGGGTAAGTATGAAATGGTTAAGGTGGACTTTGGTACAGGTATTGATGAAGAAGAGTATGTGAGTTGTATAACCCAGGAGGATTGTGAGTCGCCAAAAGTCACCATGTATCCACCCTCTCCGGTAAATACCATCACGACTGAACAGTTTGCCGTTAAAGCGCCTGCTGCCTATGAATATCTGGCCGGACGATCCTTCACCAATCAGCAAATGAACGAGCTATTGGCCTGGATGGAAGAAAATCAGGCTGAGGGTGATATAGCGATGGAGCACTTTTTGACGAATTATGAGTCTATCTGGACTCAGTGGTTATCTGCCGAACTTGTTGAAGAAGTAAAGCAAAAGCTTGCTGCTCTCTGAGATCTGTCACTCGCCTGTTTTGCAATGGTGGTTGCACTCTTTTTCGATTTGTTGTTTGTGTAGCCACCACCATTCCCCTCTCATAATAGAGCATCATAAAGGCTGAAGTGTATGGCTAAGGAATCGTGGTTCACTGAGTTTCCAGATATGGAACGCAGTGATCTTATCGCACTGAGAAAATCTTTGGACGGCACCTACCGGGAATTTTCCCGTGAATACGGTGACCTGATTGAATCTTTTTTTGATCCGTTACTTTCTTTTCTTGTCTGGTTTGAAAATCTTTTGATCAGTTCCCCCTGGTTGCTGGTGCTGATCGCTATTACCGGGTTGGCCTATGCCGCTAGCCGGTCCTGGAAATTATGTCTCGGTGTTGTCTGTTCACTGCTCGCGATCGGTTATTTTGGTATGTGGGAAAATACCATGCGAACACTGAGCGTGATTACTGTGTGTACTCTGGTTTCTCTGTTACTTGGTATTCCCACTGGTATTGCCATGGCCCGTTCAGATCGGGTTCAGAAAGTGGTTACTCCCATGCTGGATATCATGCAGACCATGCCGGCATTTGTTTATTTGATTCCTGTTGTCATGCTGCTTGGGATTGGCAAAATCCCCGGGGTGATTGCGGTTGTTATCTATGCCATTCCTCCCGTTATTCGACTGACTAATCTGGGTATTCGGCTGGTGGATAAAGAAGTGCTGGAGGCGGCCACTGCTTACGGTGCCAGCTCATTTCAGCGCTTGTGGGGGGTACAGCTGCCATTGGCAATGCCAACCATTATGGCGGGAATTAACCAGACCATTATGATGGCTCTGGCTATGGTGGTGATTGCCTCCATGATAGGGGTGAAAGGGTTGGGGCAGCCGGTATTGAAGTCCATTACCAATCAATATTTCACATTGGGGCTGCTCAATGGCCTGGCCATTGTGGCGCTGGCGATTATTTTTGACCGGGTTTCCCAGGCATATGCCCAAAGAACTCAGAAGCATCTGGGAGGAATAGAGCATGCGTGATCTCGAAAAGAAGCAGCCGCTGATCCAGATTAAGGGACTTTACAAGTTGTTCGGTAAACAGCCTGAAAAGATGATGGCTCGTGTTCATCGCGGAGAGTCCAAGGATCAGATTCTTGCAGATACTGCTCATACCCTTGGGCTCAGAGATATCAATCTTGAAGTACATGCGGGTGAGATTTTTGTCATCATGGGACTTTCCGGTTCAGGAAAGTCTACGCTGATTCGCCATTTTAACCGCTTGATTGACCCTACCGAGGGTGAGATTCTCGTTAATGGTACTGATATTACCCGGTTTTCTACCAAAGAGCTGGAGACATTTCGCCAGCAGAAAATGTCGATGGTTTTCCAGCGTTTTGGTTTGATGCCTCATCGAACAGTCATCGATAATGTTGCTTACGGGTTGGCTGTACAGGGGGTCGCTAAAGTTGAGCGTTTGCAAAAATCTGCTGAGTGGCTGGAAATGGTTGGTCTGGCTGGTTATGAGCAGCAATATCCAGCTCAGCTGTCTGGTGGTCAGCAGCAAAGGGTAGGGCTTGCCAGGGCTTTGTGTACTGATGCGGAAATTCTACTGATGGATGAAGCATTCTCGGCACTGGATCCATTGATTCGAAGTGAAATGCAGGACCAGTTAATTGAGCTGCAAAGCAGACTTCACAAGACCATTGTCTTTATTACCCATGACCTGGATGAAGCGCTCAGGCTGGGGGATCGCATTGCCATTTTGAAAGATGGTGAACTGGTGCAGCAGGGAGCGCCGGAAGATATTCTGTTAAACCCGGCCACGGAGTATGTTGAAGCATTTGTTAAGGATGTGAATCGTGCCCGGGCGCTGACGGTTGAAACCGTTATGAAACCGCCTGCTTGTCGAATTACTGCGGAAACCATTGGTGAAGCACTGAGTCAGATGAAAAAAACATCGGAAGACTTCGGCTACTATGTCAATGACGATGGTTATCAGGGCGTCATTCTACAGCAGACTCTTGAGCAGGCTGTGCAGAAGGGAAGCCACAAGAAGCTGAGCTCAATATCGATTGAAACCGTACCCGCTATTCAGGTGGATTCAATACTGGAGTCAGTGATACCCGATACGCTGGATACTGATTATCCTTTGCCGGTGGTGGATGATGATGGGCAGTTGCAGGGGCAACTTTCCAGATCAAGCCTCGCTGAAGTACTGGGGAATGTATCCACACGTCCATCAGTGGCTTATTGATTATTGGGGAGGAGGGAGGTCTTTATGGCCTCCTTGCTTAATGCCTTAAGCGAGCATCCAGTTCGTCGATAGCTTCGCACCAGTCAGCATCCAGATCTCTCTCTTCCACCAGAAATGCTTTTTGTGATGGGGTCCAGAAAACAGCATTTTCCAGCTTTTCATCATTCTTCAAAGAATGTTTCTTGAGGAAATTCTCAATCGAATCCGGATCAGTGTCGAGACCTAACTGGGAGAAAAGGTTGGAAAGGTCATTTAGCGGTGAGTCCATCATGACATCGCCTTATTAGCTTTGGGTTCTTTAATAGCAGAATCTCCCCTGGCTGACTTATTCTTCAGGCTCTCTGGGATTACACTCTTCACCTGTCTGACCATAAAGCAACTCATCATCGTTCATATCATGAATTTGATATTCACAGTCAACAGTCCATTTATCTTCATCAACGGTGATTGAACTCACGGCGACAACCTTTTCATCAGGTGAAGGTAGCTGGCAATTTCCACCAATGGTCTGCACCAGGAAGGGCAATTCTGGATTGAAACCAACAATAGCGCCACTGACCAAATATCGGTTAACCTTTTTAAAGTACCCTCCTATGTGAATGTGGTCATTTACATCTCCCCAGTTGAATTGATATCGCTGGGAGTGTCCGGGATCAAGAATCCGGCCTCCACAAACATCACCATGCCTGAATTCATTATGGAGGCATCCCAGGGCTGTCCATGTGACAGCAATTTTCTGATCCGTTTTGTTAATAACAGAGGATTTATTGGTTGCCTGGGCAGAGAGAGCAAAGGAACACAACAAAAACCCTATAAGCTTTGATTTCAGGAATCCCATAATAAACGACCTCGGTAAAAATCAAAAAAAACAGCGAAAATACAAAGTCTTTACATAGAGGGTGGAAAAGGGAGTAATCACCTACGGCACATGATCACTCGATTAAGAACTCATAATCAAAAAGCATACATCGCTGGTTAGTTATAAAAAGAATCTAAAAACTTTTTTGCTCATCGTAAAGCATAGGCGCAATCTATAGATTGGCAACTGTCGTAGCCGATTCCGGGCTGAAAGAAATAATTTATTAGAGATAGAGAGAGCCCTATCAGCCAGTGGCATCCAGGTAAACTCCTGCTTCGGCAACAACTACTTACTTCTTCAGAGGCTTTAAAACACAGTCTTAATGTTCCTTTGACACTGCTTTAGAGAATAAAGCACTGTCGTACATATTATGAATACTATAGTCACAATTAACAGTCCATTGATGGTCATCAATGGTGATCGAATTTACAATAACCACTTTTTTATCCGGTGATGATAAACGACAGTTACCACCAATTGTTGCCGAATACCCGCTATAAGGCCCACGATTATTTGGGTCAAAGGATATAGCAGAGCCGATTACTGCATATAGACCGATTCTTTTAAAAAAGCCGCCTATATGGATGTGGTCATTAGTGGCTCCCCAGTTGTACTGGTATCGATGGGAGTGTCCGGGAGCCAGGATTCTGCCGGCGCATACCTGTCCATGCTGGTATACATCATGCAAGCATCCAAGTGCTGTCCAGGCGACAGCAATCTTCTGATCGGTTTTGTTAATCACTGTGGATTTGTTGATGGCATGAACAGAGAGGGTGGCGGAGTATAGAAAACAGGCCAGCAGATTCAGACTTAAGAATCGCATTGGGATTAACCTCGAAAAAATTCAAGATGGAGGCATTCGCAAGACTAAATAATTTAATGAGGGCTTAATAAACGGTGGAAGTTTAAGGGTATGAATATCGGCCGATTATAGCTTGTATTCAGAGGGTAGGTATTCAGGGTTTCTTCCAATATGAAATGAGCCCACTGCGAGATCTGGACAAATGGGGTTCGACGATGATTGCGCTGTTATGCTCGAAGACAATGGGGTCGGCTACCGATCGATATTAGTCAGGGATAGGCAGGTGGCTGATAGTGCGATACAGAGCGAAGCCTTACGGCTTCGCTCTGTCTCGATTACTTTTAATCGGAGCGACGGGTGAAGAGTTGTTTGTTGTTCGCGGCTTTCACCATATCGGTCAGGATTACCCCTGCCTCCTGAAGAAAGGCGTCGGGCTCTTTGTCTTTTTTCTTCTGCTCCAGTTCCTGGTTATTGATCTCTTCGAGCTCATCCAGGTTATTCAGAAGTGGCTGGCCTCTGGATTTTCTCAGGCGATTTTCGATGGCCAGACGCTGGCTTCGCATGGTTTGCAGTTCAAGCTGTCGCTTTTCCTGATTGAGAGACACTTTAGTCTGGTTTTCATAAAGCTCAAAGTAGTCTTTCATCTCGTGAAGGTAGACAAAGTCAGCATTTTTACGGGTGCGAGACTCATGCTTTTTCTGCAACCCCGGCAGAAAAGGACTGAAGTCCGCATAAGGCCTGAAGGAGGCTGGTGCAATGCTGTCCCAGGGAAGCGCATCGGGAAGCGTGTCTTCACCAATATCACGGCCATCGTATAGCGATGGGAAAATGAGATCAGGGATGACCCCCCGGTTCTGCGTGCTCTGACCTGAAACCCGGTAAAACTTGGCAAGAGTCAGCTTAAGCTGGCCATGGTTTAATGGCTGAATGCTTTGTACGGTGCCTTTACCATAGCTCTGGCTACCAACAATCAGAGCCCGGCCATAATCTTGCAGGGCTCCGGCAAAAATTTCGGAGGCTGAGGCACTGAGGCGGTCAATCATCACGACCATTGGGCCGTCGTAGAGTTGTTCCGAGTCGGGATCCTCCTGCCTGTCAGAACGGCCTCTGTTATTACGAACCACAACGGTAGGTCCCTTGTCAATAAACAGGCCTGTCAGTTCATTGGCTTCCTGCAGTGAACCACCGCCATTGCCACGAAGGTCAATTACCAGACCATCAACCTTCTCTTTCTTCAGCTTTTTCAGTAGCTTTCGAACATCGCGGGTTGTGCTCTTATAGTCAGGATCGCCGGATTGAGCTGCCTTAAAGTCAATATAAAAAGTGGGTAGCTCAATAACGCCGATTCGACTGGGTTTGCCATTTGTTTTGCTACTCAAAGGGACTTCAATAATCTGGCTTGATGCATCCTGTTCTTCCAGCTTGACCCGGTCACGGACGATCTCATAGATCCGGGTGCTGCTATCTTTACTGCTGCCGGGGATGATTTCCAGCCGAACCAGTGTGTGTTTGGCGCCACGAATCAACTTAACAACGTCGTCCAGACGCATACCGACGACATCTTCAAGTTCGCCTTTTTTACCTTGTCCGACACTGATAATTTTATCACCAGGCTTGAGTTGCCCTGCTTTTTCAGCGGGGCCACCGGCAACGACACTGACCACTTTGGTGTGCTCATCTTCTGCCGACAAAACCGCGCCAATCCCTTCAAGGGAGAGACTCATGTTAATGTCAAAGTTCTCCGCTGTCTGGGGAGAGAAATATTGGGTGTGAGGGTCATAAATTCCAGCAAAGGCATTAATGTATGCCTGGAATGCATCTTCACTCTTACTTTGATGAAGTCTGCGAAGCAGATTCGTGTTTCTTCTACGTAGCTGACTGATAATCTCTTCGTCAGTTTTGTTGTTCAGCTTCTGACTTAACACACTATCTTTGAATTGTTTGTTCCACAGATCCTGCTGGGCCTTCTTGTTTGCCAGCCATGGCTCTTCTTTGCGCTCAATGATCAGCTCTTCATTCTTTTTAAGGTTCAGGCCTTTAATGCCAGTGTCCAGTTGCTTCAGCATAAAGCGAGCCCGTTCTTCTGCCCTTTCACGATAACGATTAAAAATGGCAAAAGCAGGTTTTAGGTCGCCACTTTTCAGGGAGTCGCCCAGTTTTTTACGGTAGGGCTCAAATTCCTGAATATCGGAATGCAGGAAAAAACTGCGGTTTGGGTCCAGTCGATCCAGATAACGATCGAACACTTTTTCCATATTGCTCTGGTCGAGAGGGATTTTCCGGTAGTGGCTTCTTGAGAGCAGCTGAACCACATGAACGCTGGCAATGGCCTGTTGCAGGTTTGGGCTCAGGGACGGAACGGGCTGACTGATGTCCTTATCGACGGCTTGAGCCAGACTTCCCGTAAAGAGCACGGTGAAAAGCAGCGACAAAAAGAACGGCAGAATTCTTTTGGCTGGCTGCAGTTTCGATATCATAGAGGCTCTTGCTCCGTGTCATTCTGTCTGTTGAAGAGTGCCATCCTGGCTCAGTAATAAATTGACGGCTAAGACGCTTTCCATTACTTAAGTCATCGCTCAGGTTGTCAAACTCTTGAGTTAACCCATGGGGCTAGATACAGCATAATACAGTCATCTGATGGATAACAGCCGTTGAGCCTTTGGCCTCTGACAACTTTATGTAAATCAGGCCGTTAATCCGCAGTGGATATAACCCATGCATAGTTTCTATTCCAACAAGGCTGCTGGAAAAAAGCAATGATTCATTTGGTGTGAGGGGGGCTGTATAGGGTTTTCAGCATCAAATAAAAGGGCAGAGACATATTGTCTTTGCCCGAAATATGAAGGTGATTTTGTCGGGCAGGGCTCAGTTATAACCTTTGATAAAACCACCGGTTTCATCAAATGACTGAGCCGCCGGCAGGGTCGTTGAAGCCTTTAACAACGGTTTAATTGGATTAATCGTACTGCGATGTATGGAAAAAACATTCTTGAACTGAGATGTCGGGCGCAGTGCGGGTCGGCTTTTGGGTTGGGCTTTCATGGGGTTGCCTGTGGTCATGGCTGGTCTATTGACAAACTTAGAATAGCAACATCGGCAGAATAATGGGAGTCTGAAATTGTATGTATGAAGCGATTTTTCGTTGTTGTCTGCAAACAAATGTAATTGGTTTTTAATATTTTGCTGGCTTGAATGCTTTTCCTGAGTTTAGGTGGTTAAAAATAATACATGAGTGTTTTGGCTCTAATACATCATTTAAATAAGATTGACGGGTGACAAGGTTGGGTCGAGCGAATGCGAGCCCCAACACAAACTCTCAACAGCAAACAACAATCCGCAAAAAACGGGCCCGGCAATTCAGACTGTAAATATTTAACTGCTGTTTGTGGGGGAGTGCCGAGATTTGTTGGGACTCGCTCTGCTCGATCTACCTACCTGTCAAACCCCTTGAAACCATGCACTAGTGCTTAAATAGTTTTAGCCCTGATATTTGAATCATTGGAAAGGTTGGACGTGGTGCCTGTGTTCAGGCACCAGAAGAATCGGTTTATTAATGATTCAATTAGGAGGGAAGTGATTTTGTTTTGAAGAAATTGACCAGGGTTTGGCTTAACTCAAATGCGTCTTCAGTTCCTGCCAGTTCCCGAATAGAGTGCATACCAAATGTCGGCAGCCCAAGATCCAGCGTACGTACACCAAGCACACCGGCAGTCAGTGGGCCGATAGTACTTCCGCAGGCCATATCGGTACGGGTAACAAAGTGCTGTACTTTGCTGCCACTGGCCTGACAGAGAATGCGGTAAAGGGCGGAAGTTTCATCATTGGTGGCATAGCGCTGGTTAGCATTGACTTTAATGACGGCCCCCTGATTCAGTTTTGGCGCGTGATGCTCGTCATGTTTGCTGGCATAGTTGGGGTGAATGCCATGGGCATTGTCTGTGGAAATAAGCATTGAGCGACTCATAGCCCGGGTCAGGGATTCACCGGTACCATAAATTCGTTCCAGCACACTTTTCAGGAATGGTCCCTGGGCTCCGGTAGTCGATACGCTGCCCACTTCTTCATGGTCGTTGCAGACCAGCAGTGCCGTGGTATCCGAACCTTTATGATTGAGCAGTGACTCCAGTCCTACATAGCAACTGAGCAGATTGTCCAGTCGGGCACTGGCAATAAAGTTGTTTTTCAGGCCGATGACGGCAGCACTCTGGGTGTCATAAAAAGAGAGATCATACTCCATGACTTCCTGGCAGTCAGAATGGCCCTGTCGAACCAGTTCTTCTTTCAGCAGTTCACGAAAATCGACGTTTTCATCATCCGCCAGCTGGAACAGAATGGGTGGAATATCGGTTTGAGTATTCACTGCACGACCACTGTTTACTTCACGGTCCAGGTGAATGGCCAGGCTGGGAACAATGGCGATGGGGCGCTCAAAATTGATCAGCTGGTGGCAAAGCTGTTGTTGGTCGTTGAGATACTGAACCCGGCCAGCAATAGAAAGGTCCCGGTCAAACCATGGATTTAACAAGACACCACCATAGACTTCTACGCCAAGCTGGAAGTAGCTGTGCCTGCTCATTTCCGGGTGCGGTTTCACTTTCAGGCAGGGGGCGTCGGTATGGGCTCCGACCATTCGGGCTCCCAGTTCGGGTTTACCCAGGGTGAAAGCAATGATCGAAGAACCATTGCGGGTTACGTAATAGTTCTCACCTTCTTTGAGAGTCCAGGCTTCTGATTCATCTAATGGCTGGAAGCCAGCTTTCTCAAGTTTAGCCACCATCGTGGCCACGGCATGGTAAGGAGTAGGAGAGGCATTGAGGAACTGAATCAGATCCTGGTTAAAATGTTCTTTGCTCATGGGGCTACCTTGCGATGTAAGTTGTGATCTTACTATTGATCATTGTTGCAAAAAAGTGATGTAGAAAAAGAGGTCGGGATTATTGCTGAGCGCCTGAAATTGATTGCCAGGGCAAAAAGAGCAGGGAGACAGGCTGGTTGCTCCGGACATGAAACGTCCGGGCTGGAAAGCATTAAGGAATTGTCCTGAAATAAGATCCATATTTTACTGAAACTTGTAAAAGGCCGTTGGCCGTTGCCCGCAAAAGCACAAGTGGCTCTGGCTTTTTCGGGCGGCGGGCAGCGTTCGTTGAAATGGCTAAGTTATTTAAGGACGGTTCCTAAGGCCTTTCTATCAGCAGTGGATAAACAGACTTGCAGTAATGCCGGGAAAAAATAGAAGCTGCCGTTAATTTGGCAGCTGTACATTCACTTCAAGGATAGAGCAGCCATCGTGTGAGTCCAGCTTGATATCAATGCATTCTTGCCGGATCTCAATGTATTTCTGTATGACTTTAAGGATGTCCCGCTCCATCTCCGGCAGAAAGTCGCGCCCGCCTCGGCCGTTACGCTCATGGGCAACAATGATCTGTAACCTCTCCTTGGCAATGGAAGCGGTGTTTTCTTCCTTGCGTGATGAGCGGAATAGTTGCATCAGGTTCATCCATTTCCTCCGAACATACGTTGTAAAAATCCTTTTTTCGTGGGCTCCAGGAAGCGATGAGGAACTTCTTCGCCAAGAAATCGTGCGACAACGTCAGCATAGGCCTGGCCGGCATCGCTGTCATCGTTACAGAGCACGGGTACACCCTGGTTGGATGCTTTCAGTACCGACATGGATTCCGGGATCACGCCTATCAGCGGTATCGCAAGAATTTCTTCTACGTCACGGATATCGAGCATTTCACCGCGGAGTACTCTATCCGGGTTATAGCGTGTGACCAGCAAGTGTTCACGAACGGGTTCTCTATTTTCAATAGCCCGGCGAGACTTGCTTTGCAGAATACCGAGTATTCGATCGGAATCCCGTACCGATGAAACTTCCGGGTTAGTGGTAATAATGGCATCGTCGGCAAAATAAAGGGCCATCAGTGCTCCATGCTCTATTCCAGCCGGGGAGTCGCAGATAATGAATTCAAAATCTTTTGCCAGCTGGTTTAATATTTTTTCGACCCCTTCGTGGGTCAGCGCGTCTTTATCCCGGGTCTGGGAGGCCGGCAATATAGACAGGTTTTCAGTGCGCTTGTCTCTGATCAGTGCCTGGTGAAGCTCAGCTTCACCATTGACGACATTGACCAAGTCATAAACGACACGTCTTTCACATCCCATCAGGAGGTCGAGGTTTCTGAGGCCTACATCAAAGTCAATGACAACGGTTCTGTGACCTTTAAGCGCCAGTCCGGTTGCAATGGAAGCGCTGGTCGTGGTTTTACCCACGCCACCTTTTCCAGAAGTCACAACGATAATACGAGCCAAGTTGAAATCCTGTAATAAGTCAATAACTAAACTATTGACCAGTATTTCTTAAAGTTTCTTTATGTGCAAGCTTTGCTCTTCAAGGGAGACAATAACACTGCCTCCCCAGAGGGAATCACTGCTGTCAGATGCTGATGGCATCTTGTACTGACCATTGATGGAAATCAGCTCTGCCTCAAATTGCAGGCAGAAAATTCTGGCGTCTTTGTTGCCGTTTACCCCTGCCAGCGCGCGGCCCCTTAGCGGACCATAGACATGTATATTTCCGGCCGCCAGTAGTTCAGCTCCAGCACTGACCGGGCTGGTAATCACCAGGTCGCCTTCAGCATAAACCTGTTGGCCAGAACGGACCGGGTGTTCGATCAATGTGGTTTTAAACGCAGCTGCTGGTGCCGGTGGCTGGCTGGATGTTTCTGCAAGAGCGCCCGAGGGACGGGATTTCTGCATTATTACCACATTGGTCTCTGCACCTTTTTCCTCGCAATCAGGCTGTGTTGGCGAGGGAAGCCAGGGGATGCCCGCCATTATGGCATCCTGCTTATGACTCTCCCGGCCACCACGAACAGCAATAAGAATCAGGCCAAACTGTTGTAAACTGTGGCGCAATTTATATAAATCAATGGGTGGTTGTTCGGGACTCAGTTGGTCAACAGCAATAACAACAGGGGTTTGCTGAAAAAAATTCGGTGCCTTGCGGGTCATATTCTCCAGCTGATTGGTAATATCCGCTGGATTGGTTGAATGCAATTCAAGAGTAGTCAGTGTATAAATGCTACCGGTCATCTTGAAAGCTGCAGCGGTGGTACCGGTTTGCAGTTGAAGGGTCATAGCGTACAACTCTGATATAGTGTATCGATAAGCAGCAGATTAAATGGTCAGCTTTTTATACAACAGATTGTAGCGTAGAGAACTCAACGATCAGATACAAGTATTGAATTAATATGACGCAAAACATTGCTGATGCCCGTGAAGACGATGTATTTCATCGGGCATACCTGCACCCGAAATACTGGCTTACCTGGCTGGGTATCGGGTTAACGTTTATTCCTTCTCTGTTGCCTTATCGCTGGATTCTTCGGTTGGGGCGGTGGATGGGTCGAATCATCTACCCGGTAGCCGGTTATCGTGTTCGTGTGGCCAGAATAAACCTGGAAAAATGCTTTCCTGAGTTGAGTCAGCAGGAAAGGGAAGAACTGTTAAAGAAGAACTTTGAGTCAGTGGGCATTGGTATTATGGAAGTGACCATGGCCTGGTGGTGGTCTGCCCAGAGGCTTGAGAAAATAGTCACCTATAAAGGGCTGGAGAATCTTGAGTCAGAAAGCGGAACGATCCTGATGGTGATGCACTTCACCACCATTGAGCTGTCCGGTCGGTTGATTACCCTGCGACACAGTGTGGATGCAACCTACCGGGAACATGCCAATCCGGTTTTTGAATACGTTCAACGTCGTTTAAGACATCGCTTTGACCCTGGCAGTCAGTTGCTGGGAAGGCGGGATGTTCGGGGAATGTTACGCTCGTTAAAGACAGGGCGAATCGTCTGGTACTCTCCTGATCAGGATTATGGTGCTAAAAATAGCCTGTTTGTCCCTTTCTTTGGTATTCAGGCGGCCACTATTACCAGTACCTCACGTCTGGCCAAAGCGGGGAAGGCCAAAGTGGTTCCCATGGTGGTAACCCGACTGCCAGGGGCAAAGGGCTATGAGTTTCGCCTGTATCCGGCACTGGAAAGCATTCCTTCCGGTGATGATTATAAGGATGCATTGCAGGTTAATCAGTTTATCGAACAGCGTATCCGGGAGCATCCGGAGCAATATATGTGGCTTCATCGACGGTTTAAAAGCCGGCCTGAAGGGGACGCTGATTTTTATCGAGGCTGATTGATTGCTTTTCTGTCTGGTGCTTAAAGTGAGTATCCAGACAGATTTTTCCTGAGCTGCTTTACCTGCCACCGTATTCCTGTCAATCCCCTTTCCAGTGTAAATAGCGAATTGTTATTTATGACTTATTTGTAAGCATATTTACTTTGCCTTTGCAGTGGTTCCGATATATAAATGCCTCGTTGGAATAGCATATCAGGCATGATGTTCACCATGAACGTGAAGCCATAAAATTAACTTCCTTTTTGCACACACCTTAAAATAACTGTTTTTGACGGCTGCAATAGCCGTTCTAATTTGAAGACCAAATACGATGGAAGATCACTTTAAGCTTATTGATAAGCCGACCTTTTTTGGTGCGGTTATTTTACTGATCTCAGTAGTTATACCTCTGGCGCTGTTTCCGGATGAAGGGGCGCAAATTATAGCCATCGCTAAAACCTTTATGACCGATACCATGGGGGTTCTGTATCTGGTATTGGGGCTGTCCGCTGTACTGTTTATGATCTACGTGGTTTTTTCCGAGATAGGCCAGATTAAACTGGGTGATGCCGATGAAAAACCGGAGTTCTCTACGTCATCCTGGGCAGCCATGCTGTTCTGTGGTGGTATTGGTGCCAGCATTCTCTACTGGGGCAGCATTGAGTGGGCCTATTACTATCAGGCACCACCCTTCCAGCTGGAACCTGGCAGTGAAGAAGCGATTCGCTGGGCAGCAACCTACGGTATCTTTCACTGGGGGCCGATTGCCTGGTGTATCTATATGATACCGGCAATACCCATCGCCTATTTTTTCCATGTTCGCAAGAATCCGGTGCTGAAGGTTTCTGCAGCGCTGATGCCGGTGCTTGGAGAAGCCCGGAGTAAAGGTCCCATTGGCAAAGTGATCGACGTGCTGTTTATTTTTGGTTTGCTCGGTGGTGCTGCAACCACACTGGGCCTGGCGGCACCACTGATTAACGAAGGGTTAAGCTACCTGACTGGCATCCCGTCCACGAATGCGACACAGATTGGCGTGTTGATGGTGTGTACGGCACTGTTTGCCTACTCCTCCTATAAAGGCATGGATGGTGGCATCAAGGTGTTGAGTAATATTAATTTCTGGGGGGCTATTGGTCTGCTGGCCTTTATCTTTGTCACCGGGCCGACACTGTTTATGGTGGAAACGGGGCTGGACTCAATTGGCCGGATGATGTCTAACTTCTTTATTATGGCCACCTGGGCAGAGCCTTTTGGTGGCTATGGAACCTTTGCAGACACCCACTTTCCTCAGGACTGGACGATTTTTTACTGGGCCTGGTGGCTGGTGTTTGCGCCAAGTATGGGCTTGTTCGTTGCCCGTATTTCCAAAGGCCGTACCATTAAACAGATGGTCGCCGGTGCGGTATTTTTTGGTTCTTTTGGCTGCGCGATTTATTTTATGGTGTTGGGTAACTATGGATTATCCCTGCAGTTGTCCGGGCAGCTTGATGTGGTGGGGATTCTGAATGCCGAGGGTGCTACAACAGCGATCTTCAGTATTCTTGAACAGCTGCCTTTCAGTTATCTGGTTATCGCTGTGTTCACTGCTCTGTGTATTATATTTACGGCGACCACCTTTGACTCCATTTCCTTTATCCTGGCGTCGGTGGTGCAGAATAATGTCACAGAAGACCCGATGCGCTGGAACCGTCTGTTCTGGGCATTTACCTTGTCGATCATGCCATCGGTACTGATGTTTATGGGGGGCTTGGCAACGCTGCAGACCGCAGCCATTGTGGGTGGTTTACCGTTGCTGGTGATTGCCGTGATGCTGATGATCTCTGCGGTTAAAGCCACCATGCTCGATATATCCCGTCAGGAAGGCTACGAAGAGTCCATCATTAATATCGAGGAATTGCCGGAAGTTGACCCATGGAGCCTGGAAGGTTCTGCCCTGGCTCGCTTTGAGCAGTTAAAAGACCAGGCGACAGAAACCGTTAATACAGAGCGTCAGGCTCATGAAGAGCTGGCAGTACTGAAGAAGCAGATTCGTATGGAAGCCATGGCCCGTGGTGCCACAGGCTCTGATCTGGGCGATGCGCCTGCACACATGCTTGAAGAAGTGGAGCGACTGACCCAGAGTGCCATGGAGGCCAATGAGAAGAAGTTGGCGGCGTCTGAACTGGCGCAGCAGGCTCGTATGGAATTCAATGACCTGATGCGACAGAAAGAAGAAGGGCAGAGAGAGCTGGAACGCCTTCAGGTAAAAGAAGAAATTCTGATGCGGATGGGGAAAGCGTAATTAGAGTAAGTAATGCCAGCCAGATTTTTCTGGCTGGTTTGATAGTGATTGTTTATTGCACTCTTTCATTTTTCTGC
>NZ_JAVRMB020000219.1:0-23435 GCF_031844845.1 Endozoicomonas sp. | reverse complement strand
TCTTTTATCAAAGTTTCGCCTGGCGACCATAGAGCGTTAGCCCCACCTGATCCCATCCCGAACTCAGTAGTGAAATGACGTATCGCCGATGGTAGTGTGGGGTTTCCCCATGTGAGAGTAGGTCATCGCCAGGCACCAATTAGAAAGTCCCGATAGAGCAATCTATCGGGATTTTTTTGTTAGCAAAAATTACCCTCTCTTGCTCGGCGACCATAGAAGGTTAGAACCGCCTGATCCCATCCGCTTTTCATTCCCGCGGGTGCTCAGCAGTAGGCCGTTCCCGGGCGTCGCCCTCCACGGTATTTGGACTTCCTGTTCATCAAAACTTATCGCCGATGGTAGTGGGCGGGGCGGAATAAAAAGCCCATGTGAGAGCAGGGCATCCCAGGCACCACTTTTTACCTTGAGTTCGCTAAAGACTGCAAAACTCCGATAGAGTAATCTGTCGGGGTTTTGGCTATAGAAAAATCTTCTTTCGTTATCACACCAAAGAACAGTGTTCTCTGATTTCACACTGAGATTAGATTTAAATTACAGTTCCTAAAATTCTTTTGATATCGTCTCTAATGTGCTTAAGGCTCTCAGGAGTTTTGTCATCTGGCTTATTTGATCCGATCCTGAAAAAACTATCAAATTGGCAATCTTCATTTAAAAAATCAAAATTTATCGTGGCTCGTATGGCTTCGACATTTTCCGTATTTTCATCTCTATTCAGTTTGCTTACTATGTCTTTTACATCTTTATTTATAAGTTTACTCATATGTTTTCTTAAATTATCTTTGTGCTTATTCACTGAATTCGGTTGTTTTGTTGTTTCTGAAAATTGCAGTATTGACTTAAGCAGCTCACATTTGCTTCTGGTAAGAGCATAATGCTCTATAGGATCTTTTGTGGATGCAGAGAAACTATTCAAGTGTCCATCAAGTTTGTTAATCATTCTTTCTAGCCGGTTATTAATTTGTTTTTCAAGATTATCTATCATCTGATTTTTCATCAATGAACGGTTTTCATTAAATCCTTCATAGGCTGATTTCAAATCTTTTATGTTGGTTGCACTATTTATTTGATGAGTAAGCAATGTAGTGACATCTTGATGTATGAGTTTATTAAGCTTGCCTTCTTTAAAACCTGCTTCTTCCGATCTATTGGTCAGTGTATATAAGCGCTTTACAGCCTCTTCGGGAGAGAGTGCATTGTTGTTTAAAATATCTGCACGATTTTTAGTTAATTCTCTTTGTACTTTTCTTTCCTTTATTCTTCTGTTAACAACAGTTTTGCTCTTTAGGTGAAAAAATTTATCAATTCTATCGAATGCGGTTTTTAGTTTTTTTACTCTTCGAGATGCAAATTTTCCATACTTGTTAATCTCCAGGGCGGGCTTACCATTTTTATCAATGCCCTTGTACTTGGCGGGGCCTGCAACAGGGATATTAAACTTGTGAATGTCGCCTCTTCCTGCAGAATTCATTTGTAAGTCCTTTTAACCTATAGTTTTATTTTCTTTAATATAGACAACGTCCCCTTCCATTATAATTCTGTTTTTTTTTCGTCAAACTCATGGCGCTTCAGTGTAATAAATTATAGGAGTTAATAACTTCTGTCGCCAGCATGGTCTGCTGTCTTAAGCATATCAGTATCGGGTCATTATCTCTCAGCGGGGCTGTGTGAGTATATGACCTTAGGGGGGACACCATCAGCGATTGAATACCAGGATAAACCATACTGTTGCTGAAAGTAGTGGGCGATGGCTGCCGGTAATACGATAACGAGCGTTATATATCTGCAATATTATATGCCTGCCATTTTTTTGACTTCTAAAATAATGGATTAGTGGGAGGGGGAGATCTTACCAGAGAGCTATCTGGTGAACTAATGTTGATAAAAAGGCATTATCAGAGCAGGTTACTATGGAAGGTCAAATACAGATAACCGTTACATTCCTCATTTATTTTATTGCCATGCTGGGCGTTGGCTATGTAGCCTGGCTGAGAACAAAGAATTCTTCAGATTATTTTCTGGGTGGTCGCTCTCTGGGACCATGGTCTGCAGCATTGAGTGCCGGTGCTTCTGATATGAGTGGCTGGTTACTGCTGGGACTGCCCGGTTATGCCTTTGCTGCCGGGCTTGAAGCTGTTTGGCTCGGTTTAGGCTTGTTGGGAGGTACCTGGTTGAATTGGCTTCTGGTTGCCCGTCGATTGCGAATCTATAGTGAAGTTGCCAACGATTCGCTCACCTTGCCTGCTTTTTTTGCCAATCGATTTTCTGACCTTAAATATATTTTGCAGCCGGTAAGTGCCGGATTTATTTTAATCTTCTTCCTTTTTTATACCAGTTCCGGGTTGGTTGCCGGAGGTAAGCTTTTTGAGTCCGTTTTTGGCTTGGATTATGAGCTGGCAGTGATCCTTGGAATGCTCAGTGTTATCTCCTATACACTGTTTGGTGGTTTTCTGGCGGTTTGTTGGACTGATGTGGTTCAGGGCTTGCTGATGTCTGCTGCTCTGTTGATTGTACCTGTGACTGTATTGGAAGTGACGGGGGGAGCGGAGCAGGTGT
Source organism: Endozoicomonas sp. (assembly GCF_031844845.1). Taxonomy (GTDB): domain Bacteria; phylum Pseudomonadota; class Gammaproteobacteria; order Pseudomonadales; family Endozoicomonadaceae; genus Endozoicomonas. The sequence continues at coordinate 20,882 of NZ_JAVRMB020000219.1, read as the reverse complement.
TTACAGAGATTGAGCAGCTCAATCCTCATCTCACCAATATGTTTACTGATGTTCAGGGAGAAACCCTTTCTGTGATCACTGTTTTATCCCTATTGGGGTGGGGACTGGGCTATTTTGGGCAGCCCCATATTATGGCCCGCTTCAAGGCTGTGCAGTCCATTGAGCAGCTGACTCTGGCACGGCGCATTGCGGTTTCATGGACTGGAATATGTATGTTGGGTGCCTTATTAGTGGGTCTGACAGGGATTATCTATACCCAGAGGCAGGGAATCGTACTTGAAGATCCTGAAGCCATTTTTATACTGATGGTCAATACTCTGTTTCATCCAGTGATTGCCGGTATTCTTCTGGCAGCTATTCTAGCTGCGGTTATGAGCACGGCTGACTCACAGTTATTAGTTTGTTCCACGGCTGTCGCTGAAGATTTTTATCGCAATATGTTGCGGCCTAATGCCAGCCAGGGTGAGATGTTGATGGTTGGTCGTATAGCTGTTGTTGTCATTGCTGTTCTGGCCACGGTGCTGGCATTAAATCCCGAGAGTTCGGTGCTTGATATGGTTGCTTATGCATGGGCAGGGTTTGGTGCTGCCTTTGGGCCTGCGCTGTTGTTTTCTCTTTACTGGAAGAGAATGAATGGGCTGGGCGCCCTTGCCGGGATTGTTACTGGCGGCATCACCGTTGTAGTGTGGCGATCCATGAGTGGTGGGATTTTCGAAGTGTACGAGTTGATCCCCGGATTTGCTGCTGCCTGTATAGCGATTGTCGTGTTCAGCCTGATTGGAAAGGCACCTTCCGGTGAGGAATCAGAAACCTTTCAGAAGGTGCAGGCAATGGTTAAATCGTCATCCGACAGTGATAATGATGAACCGGTTATCAGCTAGTTATGCCGGGGGTAACGCCAGAACTCAGGGCTGAAAGGCTGGGTCAGGGTACTGCCTTCGCCGGCAAGACAGGCTTCAGGATGGTGCCTGCTGATTTGGTAGCGTACCCTCTGTTCCTGCTGTCTGGATACATCGACCATAATCAGGTGTTTTCCTTTTATCAGGTCATCGTGAAAACGTGTGGTTCTGTAGTTCTCCCGGGTGACACCCGCCAGTCCTCCGCTCCAGGTACCAAACAGGGTAAAAATACCTGCAATCATAATGAGGGCTGGTAAGGGGAGGGTCACACCAATGGGGTTCCACCATTCAATCAGGGTTGCGGCCAGAAGGCCTGTGATGCCACCAGCAAGGGCTCCCAGCTGTCCGGAGTGGATAACATCATTTTCCTGAAGCATGCTGGCACTGTGAACTTGTCTGTGAAAAAGTCCCGCTTCATTTCTGCTTAGTACATGAAGATGCCAGTCAGTGATACCATTCCTGTGAAGATCTTCGGTGATTTTGGTTACACTGTCGAGGGAGCCAGTCAGGTAGTAGAGACGTTTCATAGTAATTTCCTGCTTTACTGCGCGCAGAATCGATGAATAGAGTATAGATTATCATGGGCCGCAAGTTCTTTTCCGTAATACAGGTTCAGGTGAATTGACCATGAAACAAATAAAAGTTGCAGTCAGAAAGAAGGGTTCCAAGCCTGCTCAGGCTCTCAATGAGGTGGATAACGAACTTAAGCAGACACTGGAACGTCTGGCAAAAAAAGGATTGAATCCCATGCAGATGTGCCAGAAGCTCATTGAGCATGGTGTGCACCACCCGGGTGGTGGTGACTGGACTTACGACAGGGTGGTTGAGGAGTGTGAGAGGTTGAAAGTTTAAAGTCAGAAGTTGTACTTTGGCAAGGTTGCCCGCATATGGGCAACCTTGTAGTCAGCTCAGTGGTTTATTGCTTGCTGGATTTCAGCAGGCTTTGAAAACGGCGAAGCTTTTCTTCTTGAGAAAACCGGGGAGCGGGCTCGACAGAGTCCTGAATGAGTGAGCTGTAATCCAGTGCTGAAGGTTCTGTCTGTGTTTCTTCGGTTACGGGCGCGGTTTGTTCCTGAAGCCAGCTGTCCATGACATCCAGTGCCTCCAGCAGCCCGGAGTATTCATCACCAGAGCCTTCGTCAGAAGCATCGCTGTTTTCAGCCTCGACTATCTGGTCGGTTTTTTTTACCAGGTTATTTCGTATCTGGAGAACCCTCTCTTGCGAGACTTGTTCCCTGTTTTCTTCAAGCCATTTTCTGGCTGACTCTCCATTGGTTGCCATGATTATTCGTTACCTGTACTGATCAAACTGATTAAGATTTTCAGTGAATGAAAGGTGTGAATCCAGATTCTGTCAACCGAACCTGAGGTTTAAAAGGAAACTAATAATAAAAATTTAATGTAAAAATTTCATCTAATATTACATACGATTCTTTTTACATGCAGTTTTATAGCAGTTTTTGCATGGGAATTCTCGGTAAATACGACCCAGATATTGGTGGCTAATCTACGTACAATTACGTTATCTTACGCCGCTTGTTTTCACGAACTATTTTATTGGCAGGATGTCTTGACCAGTTTGATTCAGGCTCAGTTTTCGTTAATGGTGGAACAGTTAGAGCACCTTTTGGTTCAACCTGTGCCTGAAAAGCCTTTGTTAAGAATTGAACTACCAATGCCTGCTATTCATTTGCAAGGGTTTCTTTCTGCCCAAACCTTATCTGAAAAAGCATTCTGGAGAGATCGGGAAGGAGAGTATGCCATTGCTGTGCTGGGGTACAGCTGGTCAGAAAAGCTTGCCTGTCGTGGCGATATGGGTTCTGCCTTTGCTACTGCTCGAGCGCTACTGAGTACACTACCAGAGCCTGACAGTAGTCAGTGTCTCTGCTATCTCTCATTTGCAGATGATGATGACGCCATTTGGCCGTCATTTGGTTATGGATTGGTTTTTCTGCCATTAGTGGAGCTGGTTCAGACCCGAAAAGGTCTGATACTGGGCGTGAACCTCAGGGCCAGCACGGCTGAAGAGTGGCAGGAGAGTGTTCGTAAAGCTCATGGCCTGCTCACATCCCTGAATGACTGCCAGCAGTTTCCAGCTTCAGATTTTTATTTTCAGCTTAAGGGGTATCAACCCGGTTTTTCCCGCTGGAATCAGATGGTGAGTCTGGCCAGACAAGCCTTTCTGGCAGGAGGAGAGGATTCCGCCGGGTGCTTAAGGAAAGTTGTTCTTTCAAGGGAAGCCCGGCTGCAGCTGGAGGGTGAGTTCTCTCCATGGTCATTACTTTACGCCTGGCAGCAGGCGAATCCGCAGTCCTATCAGTTTTTATTTCAGGGACAGGAACAGACATTTTTTGGTTGCTCTCCTGAAAGACTGGTTAAACGACTGGAGAATGTTATATCGACAGAAGCTTTGGCAGGAACCATTGTCCGTGGACAAAATCAGTTTGAAGATTCCAAGTTTGAAAGCCTGTTGATGAATGATAGTAAGAATATCCATGAAAACCGACTGGTTCTGGATGATATCTGTGAGAAGCTTAAGCCCTTGTGTCGCTCTATTGAGACAGACCGGAGCCATTCTGTGGTTAAACTCAAGCATATTCAGCATCTGCGTTATCAGATCCGGGGTGTATTGGAGAATGGGGTATATGATGAGCATCTGTTGAGCGTACTTCATCCAACACCGGCTGTTGGTGGTGTTCCAAGAGAAGGTGCGTTCGCGTTTATTGAGGCTCATGAACCCTATGCCCGGGGACTTTATGCCGGTGTCTGCGGAGTGATCGGTGTCCGGAAAAGTGATTTCAGTGTGGCTATTCGCAGTGCCCGTTTAACGGATGACGCCCTGATGCTGTATTCGGGAGCCGGTATTGTGAAAGACTCCGTGGCGGAAGATGAATGGTCCGAGCTGAATAACAAAATTGTTACGGTGATGGATATTCTTGATCGTCAGCAGGCCCGTGGAGATAGCATGAATGTTGCTGCCCAATTACCGGAGCATTCTGATGGTCAAAACAGAAAAAATCATAACAGAGTTGTGCTTTCCCAGCCTGATGGTATACATGGCGCGTAACAGGTTATGACACTTCATTAAAAGCCGGCGCTTCTGACCGGTATTAAGTTCTTCAACGAGTTTGTTCATGACGTTTAAAACCGAATCTTTACAGAATCCGGCAAATATTAACGGTATCTGGTCTGCTGTGCTGATTGAGGAACTGTGGCGGCTGGGTGTCCGGCATTGCTGTATTGCCCCGGGATCCCGTTCGGCACCATTGACATTTGCCGTGGCAAACCATGGAAAAATGACCAGCCATGTCCATTTTGATGAACGGGGCCTTGGTTTTTTTGCCCTTGGACTAGCTAAAGCCACTGGGCAACCGGTGGCCCTGGTTACCACCTCCGGGACAGCGGTTGCCAATCTCTATCCGGCGATTATTGAAGCCCACCAGTCGGGTGTTTCCCTGGTGGTTCTGACGGCTGATCGCCCGCCTGAACTCATTGACTGTGGCGCTAATCAGGCTATCGATCAGTTGGGGGTTTTTGGTGCTTATACGGGGGCAAGACTGGATTTGCCCACACCGGAGCGAGCTATCTCCCTGCGCTGGTTATTGACCAGTATTGATCAGTCATTTGCCCGCTCCTGTGGGCAGGGCTTGCCATTCCATATCAACTGTATGTTTCGGGAACCGCTATACCCTCAGCAACTCGAAGGCGCTGTTCTGATGGACAATGCCGCCTATGTTTCATCCGTGGAACGATGGACGGTTTCTCAGCAGCCCTATACCGACTATTTTTTGCCTGAGCTAACCCGGTTGCCTCAAGGGGAGTCATGGCAGAATTTTGTCGATGGTAAGGGATTGATCGTTGTGGGAAGAGTCCCTCTGTGTACGGATATCAATGCCATTATTGAACTTTCCGAACGATTGGGCTGGCCGCTGATTGTCGATGTTCAGTCGCAGCTTCATGGACATCCTTCGGTGGTTAAACACGCGGATCTATTATTAGCCAGCCAATCCGGTGAAAGCCTTTTCAGACAGGCCGATCAAATCCTTCAGCTGGGTGGCTATCTAACCTCTAAACGACTCGATCAGTTTATTAGTGGGCATCACTGGCGTGAGTACTGGATGGTAGACCCTGCACCACGAAGGGTGGATACCGGTCAGCGGCAGACTGTGCGTCTGGTCGGTGATATTGACCAAATCTGTCATGAACTGATTCAGAGCCGACTCATTAAAAAGAGTGAGCCTGTTACTGTTAATCTGCAATGGTCAGAGCAATTTCACAGGTTGGGAGAGCTGCTGAGTAATCGGGTTAAGAGTCATGGCTCTATCCCGCTCAGTGAGCAGTGGCTGGGAGCCACTCTGGGTGAACTTCTGCCCGCTGACAGTAGCCTTTTTCTTGGCAATAGCCTTCCTGTTCGAATGGTGGAGATTTTTTCAGAGAGACATCTGCCCCGGGTTTATACCAACCGCGGCGTCAGCGGGATTGATGGGCTTATTGCTACTGCTGCAGGCTGTGCCCGGGGAGATCAGCGTCCAATGGTTTTGCTGATCGGGGATATCTCGTTCCTCCATGATCTCAATTCTTTGCAACTGGCAAAGCAGAGCCAGACACCGCTGGTGATTGTGCTGATCAATAACGACGGTGGCGGTATTTTCTATGTGACAACAAAGGGTTGTACCGGTGATGACGAAAAGGTCGTAAAAGATTTTTTTGTCACGCCCCATGGTCTGACAGCACAACATGGAGCAGCGATGTTTGGCATTGACTACTTTGCCCCGGTATCAGCAGATGAGTTTACCGGGCAATTCAATGAAGCCTGTGGTCGGAAGGGTTGTACCATCATTGAGGTGATGACGCCTTCCGGTCAGGGCGCAAAGAGTATTGAACAGGCCGTCAGTATGGCTCGTGAACTGTGAATCTTTCTTATCATTGTTCAGGAGCCATCGGTGCTCCTGTCCTGTTTTTGCTCCATGGCTTTCTTGGTAGTGCCGATGACTGGCAACCTTTGATACAGGCCCTGGGAAGTGACTACTGCCTGATTGCTGTGGATTTGCCCGGGCATGGTTCCAGTTACTGGGAGAAAGAGGATGCACAGGGCGCTGATTATTTTTGTCATCGCCTGGAGCAAACGATCCAGGCCATAGAGCAGGAACAAAACCTTAATCTGACTCGCTTCAGTTTACTGGGGTATTCACTGGGTGGTCGTCTGGCTATGGCTTATGCCATTGCTTTTCCGGATCGAATTGAGCAACTCATTCTGGAAGGCGCTCATCCCGGACTGGTTAATGAACAGGAAAAAGAGTGCCGCTACCAGTCAGACCTTGAGTGGGCCAGACGTTTCAATCAGGAACCGGTGGCAGAGGTGCTTCGTGACTGGTATAAACAACCGGTTTTTTCTGACCTTACTGAGGATCAGGTTACGTCTTTGATCTCTCAGCGAATAGAAGGACGATCACAAGGCAGTGGTCAACTATTGGCAGAAGCACTGATGGGATTCAGTTTGTCCAGACAACCGGATTATCGTCAGGCTATGCTTCAGATTGCAGCCCAAGTTCACTATTTTCATGGTGAGAACGACCAAAAGTTTGGTCAGCTCGGGCAGCAGTTGCTGGCAGAGAAAGTGATTAACAGTGTTCAGCCCATAGCCCGGTGTGGACACAATATTCATCGGGAGCAACCAGAGGCGATGGCCGGATTGCTCAGGAAGTTATCAGGAGTTAGATATGAGTAAGCAGTTGGACTCTGGGGTTATCTGGGAAAATCTATCCGGTGATTATGAAGATATTTTTTATCATCAGGCCGAAGGTATGGCCAAAATCACCATTAACCGACCTGAGAAACGAAATGCTTTTCGGCCTCAGACCATCGTAGAAATTCAAAAGGCGCTGGAGTCTGCGCGTTTTGATGAGTCCGTGGGTGTGGTTATTCTCACCGGTGCTGGTGATCTGGCTTTCTGTTCCGGTGGCGATCAAAGTGTTCGTGGTGACTCAGGTTACAAGGATGATAAAGGTACTCATCACCTGAATGTTCTCGATCTGCAACGTCAGATCAGAACCTGCCCAAAACCAGTGATTGCCATGGTCGCTGGTTATGCCATTGGTGGCGGCCATGTTCTGCATCTGGTATGTGACCTGACCATTGCTGCGGATAACGCCCGCTTTGGACAAACAGGCCCTAAAGTGGGCTCCTTTGATGGTGGTTATGGTGCCAGTTATCTGGCCCGTGTCGTCGGTCAGAAGAAGGCCCGGGAAATCTGGTTCCTGTGCCGCCAGTATGATGCGAAACAGGCAGAAGATATGGGGCTGGTCAATGTGGTTGTGCCCCTGGAGGAACTGGAGCGGACTACGGTTCAGTGGTGTCGTGAAATCCTTCAGCATTCTCCTATGGCTCTGCGCTGCCTGAAATCGGCGATGAACGCAGACTGTGATGGCCAGACAGGCCTGCAGGAGCTGGCTGGTAATGCAACGCTGCTGTTCTATATGAGCCAGGAAGCTCAGGAAGGGCGTGATGCCTTTTTGGAAAAGCGCCAGCCAGACTTCAGCCGCTTCGGTCGTAACCCCTGATGCTGCTTTTGCCTTGAAAGAAAAGCGTTGAACCACAAAGACACAAAGGCACAAAGTTTTTAAAAGTGCTTTTCTTTTATAATCTGAGGGTGACGAACCATCGTCGTGAGCATTTTTTATGAAAGAATGTAAGGCCGATATCCTGAGATATCGGCTGCCTTTAAAGCACCCTCTATTATTGAAGCAAAGCAGTCTGGATCAACGGGCAGGGCTGATTCTGACATTGAGTGCTGGTGGGCGTTTCGGTTATGGCGAGATAGCACCATTACCCGGGTTCAGTCGTGAGTCTCTTGAAGAGTCAGAAGTACAGCTTCAGTCATTCGTTCATGCAGTAAATGAAGGGCGTTTTCATGCTCTTGCTGCCAATGATTTTGTGACAGAAACTTTCCTTGAACAGCTTTCAATGCCATCGGTGTCATTTGGCATTGAGTCTGCGCTCTGGTGGTTAAATCAGGATGATTGGGTTTCCCCACTGATTACAGCGCCTCTTTTGCAGGGGCCTATTGAAGAAATTCTTCTCAAGCTGGAGCAGTGGCAGGGAGATTGGCCAAAAGAGTTCAAATTGAAGACGGGTCGAGACGCTCTGGAAGAAGACTGCTCCCGAATCCGGCAAGTGCTCAAACTTTTGCCTGATTCAGTCAATATAAAACTGGATGCCAATCAACGATGGTCTTTGCCTGAGGCACTTTGGCTGGCCAGCTCCATTGATACACGCCGAATTAGTTATGTTGAAGAACCAACCACTAATGCGGCTGAATTTTCTGAGATTTACGAGAAAACAGGGCTTTCTTTTGCCCTGGATGAAACTGTCCAGTCACCGGGTTTCCAACTGCAACCGATGTCAGGACTTGCTGCTATCGTTATTAAACCAACGCTGGTGGGTGGTTTGAGAAGATGTCAGGAGCTGGTGAATGCGGCCAGAATCCAGGGTATACGGGCAGTATTCAGCTCCTCTTATGAATCGCCGATTGGTTTGCATGTCCTTCAGCAACTCAGTGCTCAATGGACGCCAGAGGAGCTACCGGGTCTTGATACTGCATCAGCCTTTACGCACAGCCTTATTTCAGAAGATATTGCAGCAGGAAGCTCTGTTTCCATAAATTCCGTTTTTTGCGAGCCTTGATGAAGACCATTTTTCCTGAATTACAACACTGCCCCTTGCGACATCGCGCTATGCATCAGAGCAGGTGTATAGCGATCCAAATGGAAGAGGAGAGTGTTACATTCCGTCAGCTGGATCAGTGGGTTGATGAGTGTTGTCGTATATATCGGGAAAAGGGGCTCAAGACTGGAGACCGTCTTCTTTTTATTACCAGCAAACCGTTGGATACTGTGGTCGTTGCACTTGCCTGTCTTCGTTCTCAGTGGGTTTTCTGTCCTGTAAATCCAGCTTTTCCTGAAGATCAGAGAAAAGGTTATGCGGATCGAACAGGTGCCAGAATGGCGGCCGATAGTGCAGGCATCAATTTTCATCAGCAGCTCATGCAGGAACAGAGCCTTAAGCCAGTGAAGAGTCTTCAGCCAGTGAAGAGCCTTCAGCCAGTAAATAGCCTTCAGCCCATTGAAATTTTTCCTGATGATATTTACGACCAGGTAGCAACATCCGGAACAACCGGTATTCCCAAGGCCGTAGCCCACAGCTATAAAAATCATTACTTTAATGCACTGGGCTCCATGGAGGTTCTGCCTCTGATGTATGGTGACACCTGGCTGTTATCTTTGCCTGTGTTCCATGTTGGAGGTCTGGCTATCGTTATGCGTTGCATTCTGGCCGGCGCAACAATGGTTATCTTCGAGCAGAAGTTATCCCTTGATGAAATACTGGCCCAAAAACGTATAACACACCTCTCTGTGGTAAACACACAGCTGTTCAGGTTAGTTCGTTCTGGAATTTCACTCTACGATGCAGGTGTTCGCTTCATTCTTCTGGGTGGTGGTATTGCATCACCACTATTGGTGGAGGCAGTGAAAGAGCAGGGAATCTGTGTATTGACCACTTATGGTATGACAGAAATGGCTTCTCAGGTTTGTACAGGAGAGCCGCTATTTACAGAAGGTGGTGTTACCTCTGGTGCTGTTCTGCCCTGGCGTGAGGTCAAGTTATCAGGGCAGGGGGAGATTATGGTTCGGGGGGAGACCCTGGCGAAGGGGTACTATGAAAATGGCATGGTGACTTCTCTGAGGGATTCCCGCGGCTGGTTTTATACCGGAGATAAAGGGTTGTGGTATGGAAGCCAAATACAGATATGTGGTCGTATGGATAATATGATGGTCTCCGGAGGGGAGAATATTCATCCTGAAGAGATTGAACAGGCCCTGCTTACATTGCCGGAAATTGTTCAGGCGGTTGTGGTTGCAGCCGCTGATTCAGAGTTTGGGATGAGGCCGGTGGCGTACGTACAGACGGTAGACGGTACGCTCAATGAACCATTTACAAAAGAGAGGCTGGCAGGCAAGATAGCTAAATTCAAAGTGCCAGTACATATTCATTTGTTTCCTGAGCAGATAGCAGAATCAGGTATCAAGATTAATCGCCGTTTTTTTCAGGCTCTTTTGGAATAACACACGGATACGGTAACTTTCCGCTATCAATGTACTAGAATAATCAAACTGAGCAGTTGCAGGGTGCAACCGGTTTGAATTTAGCAGTCAGACGTTGAAGTTAGAATAATATGAAAAAAAATCCCATTAGCTACAACGCTCCCAGTGACCTGATTTCTCCTGACGAGAAGGGGTCTCCAATCAGAACCTTTCTTGCAGTTAACCTTCCCCTTGAGCTTGCTGCAACCCTGCATAAAAAGGCCATTCACCGTGCGGGTGAAGATCATGTTAATGATTTGCGCTGGGTCGTGCCGCAACAGCAGCATATAACCTTGAAGTTTCTCGGAAATAGCTATCCTCATCAGTTAACCCAACTGATCAGTTACCTGGAGCAGGATCTTTCGGATTATCGTATATTCGACAGTATGACCGGCTGCTTCCGCTTCTTCCCAAGTGGCCGAAAGCCGAAAGTGCTCTCTCTGGAAATGCATTCGGGGCAGGAGCTGAAGCGTCTTTCGGATATTTGTGAGCATGCTGCAGTGCAATCGGGCTTTAAAGCGGAAACGCGGCATTTTCATCCCCATGTGACTCTCGGCAGGTTTAAGAACCCACGTCATGTGACCCATAGTCATTTCTTCAATCTTCCCAGCTTTAAAATGACGGTGGGTGAAGTGGTTTTACTGAAAAGTGAAACAGACGCCGAGGGAACGCGATATAAGACGCTTCATGTCTTTCCTCTTCAGCCATTGGTCGTCAGTGCATAATAAACATCAAAGATGGCTTTTATTGAGCTGAGAACTCTTTCCTGAATATCTCTTGATAAGCATCAAGTTGGTTTTTTGTGCAGCATGATAAGCTGCAAAAAACTCTCGGATATTTCTATGGAATTGGTATGTCCCGCCGGTAACCTTCCCTCACTCAAGGCTGCTGTTGATAATGGTGCTGATGCTGTTTATATAGGCTTCAGAGACGAAACCAATGCACGGCACTTTGCCGGTCTCAACTTTTCTGATCAGAGGGCTGTGAAGGCCCTTGATTATGTACAAAAAAATCCACGGGGAAAAAAGGTTCGGCTGTTTGTCGCAGTCAACACCTATGCTCAGGCAACCAACTGGAACCGCTGGAAGAAAGCAGTGGATATGTGTGCTGATTTTGGTGTGGATGCCCTGATTGCGGCTGATATCAGTGTTCTTGACTACGCCAGCAAGCGTTACCCGAATCTTAACCTGCATTTGTCCGTTCAGGCTTCAGCGACTAATCAGGCCAGTCTTTCTTTTTATCATGACCACTTTGGAATTAAACGGGCGGTATTACCCAGAGTGCTCTCACTGAAGCAAGTAGAAAGACTGGCTCAGAAAAGCCCGGTTGAGTTGGAAGTTTTTGCTTTTGGCAGCCTGTGTATCATGGCTGAAGGCCGTTGCATCTTATCTTCTTATGTTACCGGAGAGTCCCCCAATACCGCGGGCGCCTGTTCACCGGCATCGGCGGTACGCTGGCAGACAACAGCGAATGGCATGGAAACCCGATTGGGTGGGCTTCTGATTGACCGCTTTGATAACAATGAGCAGGCTGGATACCCAACATTATGTAAGGGGCGATTTAAGGTAAATGACAAGGTTAGTCATGCCATTGAAGAGCCAACCAGCCTGAACACTCTGGACCTTATTCCCCAGCTTCATCAGGCAGGCATCAGTGCGGTAAAAATTGAAGGGCGACAGCGAAGCCCTGCCTATGTTGCTGAAGTGGTGAGAATCTGGCGTGAAGCTATTGATCATTATCGGGCAAGCCCTGCTGACTTTGCTACCAATGAGCGGTGGATGAGTGGCCTGGCCAGATTATCTGAGGGTAGTCAGACGACACTGGGTGCTTATAGCCGCCCCTGGCAGTAATTTTTATGGCTCTCGGTGCATTGTGTGCTGGTGGGGCTGTTTTTTGAACCACAAAGACACAAAGTCACAAAGGTTTAAAAGCTTTCTTCGTGCCTTTGTGGTGAATAGATCGCGTTGCCGGGCATTACCCGGAGCGGATATGGAATGAATTATGCAAATTACCCTTGGTCCATTACTGTTCTTCTGGCCCAAAGAAGAAGTTATTTCATTTTATGAGAAGGTTGCAGAGTCAGCCTTTGATCGGGTGTACCTGGGAGAAGTCGTCTGCTCCAAACGTCGGGAACTGAAGCTGGATGACTGGCTGACGATCGCTAAATTACTTCAGGATAAAGGCAAGGAAGTAGTGCTTTCGACACTGACGTTGATTGAGGCAGAATCCGAGCTGGCCCAGGTCAGCAAAGTCTGTGAAAACGGTCAGCTTACCGTGGAGGCCAATGATATGGCCGCAGTCCACTATCTCTCAAAGGCCGGGCTGTCTTTTATCACTGGCCCCTCTGTCAATCTCTACAGTGCAGAAGCATTGCAGGTATTGCATCGTACAGGTTTGAAGCGGTGGGTATTACCTGTAGAGCTTTCCTTTGACCACTTGAAAATGGTGATGGGACGTTTAAACGAGCTGGGTATTAACGATCTGGAAACCGAAGTGTTCAGTTATGGCTATTTGCCGCTGGCTTATTCTGCCCGTTGTTTTACTGCACGAGTCAATGAGCTGAGTAAGGACAACTGTGACTTCACCTGTCTGAAATCATCGGCAGGGATTCCATTGGCCACTCAGGAAGGTGACGCATTATTTACTATTAATGGTATTCAGACCCTTTCTGGTCATTGCCACAATATTCTTGATCAGTACCAGCTAATGCAGGATGCAGGTGTTCAGGCTATGCGTCTGTCGGCACATTCAGACGATATTTTTCAGGTAGCGGAAGGGCTGTCGCTGGCAATGGGGAATGCCAGTCAGGGTTTGTCTGCTTTGGAACATGGTCAGTGCAATGGGTACTGGTTTGGTACGCGGGGGATTGATCGAGGTTGACAGGTTATATAATAAGCGTTCTTGTGATTCAATTCAGAGAGCAAGAATAATTGGAATCAGCATAAATGACCAAAACCAGCCAGCCACCCTACACAATCTCTCCCGGGATTATTCGCCTGATCTCAGATATTAGCGAACAGTTGGGGGGGCTGGCTGCTCTTTCCGGGGATGGGAAAGATGAAACAAGTCTGCGGTTGCGTCGCATTAACCGTATCCGCACTATTCAGGGATCGCTGGCCATTGAAGGTAATACCCTTAGCGAAGAGCAGATTACCGCCATTCTTGAAGGTAAACGAGTTATCGCCCCGCCCGGGGAAATTCAGGAAGTTCGCAATGCCATTAAAGCTTATGAGCAGTTTGAAAGCTGGCAACCGGGCAGTGAAAAGCATTTATTGAAAGCTCACCAGGTGTTGATGGCAGGCTTGATTGATGATGCGGGACATTATCGCCGTGGTAATGTGAGGGTAATGAATGGCGAAACGGTCGTGCATATGGCACCGCCCGCCAATCGTGTGAAATCATTAATGAGTGACCTGTTTGGCTGGCTGTCCGTCACTGATCAGCACTCGTTAATCACCAGTTCGGTATTCCATTATGAATTTGAGTTTATTCACCCCTTTGCTGATGGAAATGGTCGCATGGGGCGTTTGTGGCAAACATTGATTTTGAGCCAATGGCAGCCTTTACTGGCTCAGCTTCCGGTAGAAAGCATGGTGCACGAGCACCAAAGTGAGTATTACCAGGCTTTAAATCTCAGCACACAAAAAACTGATTCTGCGCCTTTTATTGAGTTTATGCTGAGCATGATTCTGGCAACCATTGGCAGTGCTGCCGGATACATTACCCCGCAAGTCAGCCAGCAAGTTACCCCGCAAGTCGAGGCGTTGCTTAAATCGCTTCATCAGGCAGGCAAAGCATTGAGCAGAAATGAGCTGCAAACCAGCTTGTCACTAAAAGATCGGGAATCCTTCCGCGAGCGCTACCTGAAGCCGGCGCTGGCAGCAGGTTTGATTGAAATGACCATCCCTGACAAACCCAATAGCCGACTCCAGCAATACCGGCTTACTGTTCAGGGCAAAAAATTGGCGGAAACTTTCTGATGTTTTTTCACCACAGAGTCTCAGAGAAAAGCCTTTATCTTTTCCCCTGTGAACTTTGTGCCTCTGTGGTGAAAAAGGCTTTTAATGAGTGGCTGCGGGTATTTTCTGCTGAATTGTCTGTCCCAGCCAGGCCAGTTTCTGCACAGGAATGGGCAGTTGCTCAAGCTCAAGACTGTCAAGCAGGTTTTTAACACCTAATCCCAGCTCAGTATCGCCCTCAATCATTAGCTGACGCTGGAAGAACATGGTGTCCGGGTCTTCCTGTCGGCGGGCCAGTTTCAGAAAGGCTTTGCTGGTTCCCTGAAACTCAACGTCAAAGTGCCGTGGGCCGGTAGCAACCAACTGTTTGCCATCAAAGCTGATATAGAAGCTGACGTTTATATCGGTGACATGGATTTTTACGCAGCGATCTTCCAGAAAATCAAAATCACCTTCATCTACCGGCGTGTGGAAGATGTGGTTGATCGCTTTTGTCAGTGGCAGATTGATCATGGACGCCGGTAAGAGTCTTACCGGCAGGCCAAGCAACGCCAAGCTGGGCTTTTTAAACGCCTTTCCGGGTTTAAAAACAGGGAACGGAAGTTTAAAGGGTGGCAGCAGATTCAATGACAGCTCCTTCTTAAAGTGCTTACTTGTTCAAATTGTTGAATGGTGCTCTGATCAAGGCGGTAGAGTTCATCCAGTATGCGTACTTGCAATGAACCCGGTCCCGGACAATCGATACTGGCAATGTCACCGGCAATACCCAGGCAGGTCAGTCCGGCAACGGCGGCAGTCAGTGGGTTGTCGCAGACCGCCAGGAAGGCGCCAATAATGGCGGTTGCTGTGCATCCTGTACCGGTGACCCTGGCCATCATCCGGTGGCCATTATTGATTTTGTAGATGTCATGGCCATCGGTTATGTAGTCCGTAGCGCCGGTGACGGCTATCACCAGCTGATGCTCACGAGCTTTTTCCTGAATGAAGTGCAGTGTTGATTCACTGGTGCTGCTACTGTCGACACCCTTACCTTCATTGGCATTGGTAAACAATGCTTTAATCTCGGAAGCATTGCCTCGTACGACAGAAGGCTTGTATTGCAATAGCTGCTGATTGCTTTTCAATCTGAATGATGTCGCACCGGCACCCACCGGATCAAGAATCCAGGGTTTACCAAGCTCACCTGCTGTTTTCGCAGCCAGGGTCATACTTTGCAGACTGGCGCTGGTTATTGTGCCGCTGTTAATAACCAGACTATTGGTAATGCTCACCATCTCGGCAACCTCTTCAGGTGCCTGAGACATAATGGGTGACGCACCAATGGCCAGCAGGGCATTGGCCGTTGTGTTGGTAACCACAGCGTTGGTGATGTTGTGTATCAGTGGCTGCTTTTCTCTCAAGTCGTTAAGAGACTGAATTATCTGCTCTAGCATAGAAAACCCTTTTATCCATTCTCAATGATAATGAGTGTTGCTGGAAAGTGGATTGATTTTCGTCAGTATTTATACCTCTCTTGCCAGAAGATGCAAGAGCCGTTGCTGGGAAGGCTGCCTGCTACCCGCTACCCGTTGTCCGAAAAAGCACAAGCGGATCCTGATTTTTCGGGCAACGGGCAACGCTCGTTGAAATGGGGATGTTATTAAAGGATGGTTCCTGATTTGCCTGAAATATGGACAAATGATTTCCACAGTAGATCATTTGCAATCACTCTTTATCTTTGTAGTTTTATTCTCTGCATTCTGTTTTTATGTTGGTGTAATCATCTTTGAATATGTCAAATACATGATTATAAACTCTTGTTTTTTGCCTTCTGTAGCGATATTTTTTACCTCGTAATCAGGTCTCTGATTACTCTGTTTTCAGCTCATCAGATCTCCAGTTTGATCCAATGATTTCGGCTTCGGAAGGTTGTTCAGATCACTTCCTGAAAATGCTGATGGGCTCACTTTGACTT
Source organism: Endozoicomonas sp. (assembly GCF_031844845.1). Lineage (GTDB taxonomy): Bacteria > Pseudomonadota > Gammaproteobacteria > Pseudomonadales > Endozoicomonadaceae > Endozoicomonas. The sequence goes on along the minus strand of NZ_JAVRMB020000219.1, from coordinate 4,930 downwards.
CAAAAGAATTTGTCGGTTTCTGTTAATCAGAATCTGGTACAGGGATTTTTTAGCCCATTTTTCGGGGCTTTTTGTTTAGGAACGGGGTAATGTTTTTTAATCGGGATATGCTGGCTGACACTTTTGCCATGATCACTTTTGGCATTGTTGTGGGTATGAGTGTTGAGTTGATGGCCGGACTGAGCTTTGATCAGTCGCTGCAATCGCGTCTGTTAAGTATTCCTGTCAACCTGCTGACGGCCAGGGCTTATGGCTTGTATCGTGACTGGGTGGTTGGTCGCGGCAGTTCTGTGGGGGGCTTTATCAAGAGTCGGTTTATCCAGATGACAATGCTTGATGCCCTGGCATTTCTCTCATTTCAGATTCCGCTGTATGCCGCGCTGGTATATTCCACAGGTGCCAGTGTCGAACAGGTACTGATGGCCTGTGCAGGCCAGATGGGCGCAATGCTGATCATGGGAAGACCATTCGGCATGTATATGCAGTTCTGTCGTAACTGCTTCAAGCCTGCCGGTCTTTCTGCTGCATAAATATCCTTTCTTGTTGCATGATTAAAGCCCTGATTCGTAAGTAGTTTCCGAATCAAGGCTTTTTATTTTTCCTGCCTGACTGTATAGTTATTTTCCGAAGCGAGTCGACATAAGCTTATGTGATTGTCGTCTATGCCCGATGAGGATGTGCGGGTCAGTCCTGCTTTATTTGCAGTACCCTTTTATAGGGCTGCTGCCCTGCATCTTTGTTGGAGTATCAGGTTATTACTCACCTTACCGGGTGGGGTTGGCCTGAAGAAAATTACTGCCTGGTTTGGATACCCTCCACCAGAATAGCATTAATAAAAAAATCTCCATGGACTCATGTCACCCGTGAGTTTAGCCAGAACATTCAATTCATTTTGTGATGGTGGTTATGGAGTATAACAAGCTGTTTCACATATCGACCTGTATCTGTCGTAAGTCACAACTGCCATGGACTGGTACTTCAGGCTGAATGCTTCTTTTGGCATTCCCTGCTGCGCTTTTAGTAATGACTTGCGAGTTTCAGAAACTGATTGTCAGCTTCTGAAGATACCGACTGAGTATCACAAGGGGGAAGCATGTCCTTACTGGAAGTAGAAGGGCTGCGCATCGAGTTTCCATCTCGTCATGGCACCGCTGTCGCTGTTAAAGGGGTTTCGTTCACCCTTGAGAAAGGTGAAATACTGGGGCTTGTGGGTGAGTCCGGTGCTGGTAAATCCACCGTTGGCAATGCTGTTATTGACCTGCTGAGCGCTCCCGGCGTGGTGGCTGCTGGTAACATCAAGCTGGATGGTCAGACCATCAGTGGCCTGAGGGGGGAAGCAATCCGTCAAATTCGTGGTAAACGAATCGGGTTTATTTTTCAGGACCCAATGACTTCACTTAACCCACTGTTGACTATTGAAACCCAGTTGGTCGAAACCATCATGGTCAATCTGGGGCTTGACAAAAAAAAGTCCTGCCAAAGGGCCATTGAGCTACTGGAATCTGTCGGTATTTCAGAACCAGAAATTCGCATCAAACAGTACCCTCATCAGTTTTCCGGTGGTATGCGACAACGTGTAGTTATTGCCATTGCCCTCTCCGGTGAGCCGGAGCTGATTATTGCCGATGAGCCAACCACGGCTCTGGATGTATCTATTCAAAACCAGATTCTGGAGCTGATTCGCAAGCTCTGCAAAGAGCGGCAGGTTGGCTGTTTATTGGTTACCCATGATATGGGCGTGATTGCCAACGTTACTGATCGTGTTGCCGTGATGTACATGGGGGATCTGGTAGAACTGGGTTCAACAGAGCAGATTCTCTGTCGCCCGGAACACCCTTACACCAAAAGCCTGATCAGCGCTGTGCCAAGAACGGACGTTAAACTCCATCGCTTTCCGCGGGTTGAGTACATTGAAAAAGCGCAGGGCCGCCATATTGATGTAAAAAACCACTGGCTGGGCCAAAGAGAATGCTTTGGTGAAGTCAGCAGCAACACACTGCTGAAGGTTAAGGATATTAATCTTCGCTTTGAAACCCAGTCTGCCTTCTTTGCAAAGAATCGACGATATGTTCAGGCATCCAGCCAGGTGTCGTTTGATGTTCGTGCTGGCGAAACCTTTGGTCTGGTGGGGGAATCTGGTTCTGGTAAGTCCACCATTGCCCGCGTTATTGCCGGGCTTTATCCACCAGATTCGGGACTGATAGAGTTTGCCGGGCAGGATATTACCCGGTTAAGTGAAAAGCAGCGTAAGCCCTTTCGCCGACAGATCCAGATGGTATTCCAGAATCCTTATTCCAGTATGAATGCCCGAATGACGGTTCAGGATATTATTGCCGAGCCCATTCGTTTTCATAAACTGGCTGAGTCAGAGCGCCAGACGAACAGCATAGTGGCTGACCTTCTGGATCATGTGGGTCTTGGACATGCTGCCGGGGTCAAGTATCCCCATGAGTTTTCCGGTGGTCAGCGCCAGCGTATTTCTATTGCCAGGGCATTGGCGACGCGACCACGTTTCCTGATCTGTGATGAACCGACTTCAGCGCTGGATGTTTCCGTTCAGGCCCAGATTCTCAATTTGCTGAAAGACCTTCAGGAAGAACTGGGTCTGACCATGTTGTTTATCAGCCATGACCTTCCCGTTATTTTGCAGATGTGTGACCGGGTTGGTGTTATGAAGATGGGTACGTTGGTGGAAGTAGGGGATACCGAGCGTATCTTCAGTGATCCTCACCATGAATACACTCAGCATTTGATGAATATGATGCCCAGAGTGGAAAATCTGTCTCGCAGTGGGTTGGATATTGAGGCTAGTGTGTCGCACGTTTAATGGATAATTATAGGTTCAGGGATGAGCTGCATTCCCACGCGGGACCCCCAGGGCCTAAAAGCGTGGGAACGAGGTTAACAATAACAGTGTAAAACACCTGTAATGGGGGAACGATGAAAAAAACCATGAAAAGAATGGCCGGAGCAATCCTGGCTGCATCGCTGGCGGTAGGGGCTCAGGCCGCTACCTTAAAAATGGCATACGACTCAGACCCGGTTTCTCTGGATCCCCATGAGCAGCTTTCCGGAGCTACGCTGCAACTGTCACACCTGGTATTTGATCCGATCATCCGTTGGGATAACAACCACCAGTTTCAGCCGCGCCTTGCTGAAAAGTGGGAGCGGGTTGATGAGAAAACCATGCGTTTCACTCTGCGAGAGGGTGTTAAGTTCCACAGTGGTAACTTGTTGACATCTGCCGACGTTAAGTGGACGTTTGACCGACTTATTGACAGTCCGGACTTTAAGGCGATTTTTGAGCCTTTTGCTGATGTCAGGGTGATTGATGACCGCACCTTTGATCTGGTGACCAAAGAGGCATTTCCGCTTCTTTTGAACTCCGCAACCTATATCTTCCCGATGGACAGCAAGTTTTACGCCGGTCTGGATGATAAGGGGCAGGATAAGGCGTTGCTGAAAAAGCATGGCGACACTTATGCCTCAAAAAATGCTTCCGGTACCGGGCCATTTATTGTGACGGAGCGCCAGCAGGGTGTCCGGGTTGACTTCGAACGCTTTGATGGTTACTGGGATAAAAAGTCTCCGGGCAATGTGGATAAAATAATTTTCACGCCTATCAAAGAAGGTCCTACCCGTGTAGCAGCACTGCTTGCCGGTGATGTGGACTTTATCTACCCAGTGCCGCCCAATGATCATGCCCGTATTAGAAAATCCGGAAATCTTGATCTCATTACACTGAGTGAGTCACGCATCATCACCTTCCAGCTTAACCAGGAACGAGTTGAAGCTTTCAAAGACCAGCGTGTTCGCCAGGCCATTAACTATGCCATCAATAACGAAGGCATTGTTAAGAAGATCATGAAGGGTTTTGCGACACCTGCCGGCCAGCAAAGTCCGGAAGGTTATGTGGGTTATGTTGATGACCTTCAGCCTCGTTATGACCTGAAAAAGGCGAAACAGTTGATGAAAGAAGCCGGTTACGAAGATGGCTTCTCCATCACCATGACGGCTCCAAATAACCGCTATGTGAATGATGCCAAAATCGCCCAGGCGGTGGCTTCCATGCTGGCAAAAATCAAGATCAGGGTGGATCTGAAAACTCTGCCCAAGGCTCAATACTGGCCAGAGTTTGACGAGCGTTCTGCCGATATGATGATGATTGGCTGGCGTTCTGATACAGAAGATTCCGCCAACTTCACCGAGTATCTGACGGCCTGTACCGATGAGGTGTCTGGCTGGGGACAGTACAACTCCGGTAACTACTGCAATGAAGCGATTGATGCTCTGGTCAGAAATGCTGGTTCAGAAACAGACTCTGTCGCTCGTGCAGAAATTCTTCAGGACGTTGAGCGTAAGCTTTATAACGAAGCTGCTTTTGTTCCATTGCACTGGCAGAACCTTGCCTGGGGTGCCAGCAAAAATGTTGCCGCAAAAGAAGTGGTGAACACCATGAACTTCCCTTATCTGGGGGATCTGGTGATCAAGGAGTAATTCTGCAACCTTGCTCCCACGCCGGGTGTGGGAGCAAGGGTTTACCTCGTATTCACCACCTCGTTCCCATGCTTTTAGGCCCTGTGGGTCCTGCGTGGGAATGCAGAGCTACCCGTCAGGTACTGTTCTATAAGGAAGGTGCAACACTCCCACGCAGAGACTGGGAGCGGGATTATAAGAACATTGGTCACTATTGCTTTTGTTGGCTTTAGGCATCTGAAGGTTATTTATGCTGTTATTTTTAATGCGCAGGCTTATGCAAGGGCTGATAGTGATGTTTGTTATCAGCATTATCAGTTTTTCCATACAGGATAATTTGGGGGACCCGCTTCGGGAGATGGTAGGGCAATCGGTCTCTGAAGCCGAGCGGGAAAAGCTGCGGGATGAAATGGGGTTGAACGACCCTTTTCTCACTCAATACACACGATTTATG
>NZ_JAVRMB020000218.1:0-21554 GCF_031844845.1 Endozoicomonas sp. | reverse complement strand
CAAGATCGCTGCATGATCGGCACTGTTCGCACAGTTTTCTGTCAAATTTTGTTTAGCATAATTTGCTTACAATCCATAAATCGCTTATCTAAACTGGTTTACGAGGTAAGTGAAAATTAACTTTTAAACGAGCATCGGCGTATAAAGAGCGGGAATTGCTGCATCTTCTGCTGGAAAAATTTTGGGGTGACATCGACTGAAGCCTCGGCTACAGAGGGGGTGTAGTATTTTCTTGATCGAATGATCGAATGATCGAATGATCGAAATATTCGATTTCAATTTATTACCTACTTAATTGAGTCAATTCCGAAAAATCAATGTAAAAACCCAACAGAAGATCATGTGAGGCCTCCTGAATCATAGGGTGAATGCTGCCTGATTGTTAGCTCCTATTTGAAAATACCTGCCTTCGCTGGTATTAGATGATTTATTATACTAATTGTACTTTCCTAGCTAGTTCCCATCCAAAAACTAAACATAGGAACCAAACCTGTTCTTAGGCTTACAAATTGTTGACCTTACAGCCGTCTTTCACCACCCCTATCAGGAATATACCGATTCGTAAAAAACACCTAAAATCTGGATGATCGTCCACTGTCTTTCCTTCAAACCGACCACATATCGCTCCTGATTATTGAACCTTAATACATTAATTCCTTGAAAGCAGAAGAATACCCATTTTGCCGTAGGGTTCTGGCAGGCCTTTTTCTTCTGGTTTGGAAAGAACCGACTTTGTTTTTTCAGTTCATGCCTTATCCTGTGCTGGATAGCAGAATAGACCATCAGACACAGGGTCATCACCATTAACAGTGCTTCAATGCGTTCCGGCTTATCCAGATAGAGTGATGAGACCAGAAAATCCGGGCTTTTCAGAAAACGAAATCCTCTCTCAACATGTTGTTGCGACTTGTAGGTAGACAACAGTTCACCGGCATTCAGGCTATCTTGATTCAAGTCATTGGTGCCCAGTATAAAGCAACCCAGTGAGGCCTGCGCATCTTCTCGTTTCTCACAGGCGACAAAGCATGCGGCCCGCACAAAGTATTTGAAGTAATCAGGCTCACTATCCGGCGATGGACGTCCTTTTTTCTTATAACAGGGTTTGCTGATGATCTCAGGCTCCACTTCACTCTGGCAGTACTCGCATTGCTTCTGCCACAAGGCAAACCCCTTTAATGCATCTTCTTGGCACAGGAAGGCCTTTTTGCCCAGTTTTTCCAGGTTGTTGGCCTCTTTCAGTGACTTTTTCTGCATTCTTTTTGTCAGAGCTTTCTGCTCACCAAGCCTGCGCTTTTCATTCCGGAACAAGACCCATCGTTGTTTAACCTCTCCGTAGCAGGAAGACACTTCAGCAGAGTAATAATCTTCATGACTTTCAACAGGCTCCAACGACATAGAAGGCGCCTTGCTGACCAGCACCTTTGCATCCTTGATATTCAGGGGTACCCGGGAGATAAACAACTGTTTTTGCTCATCGAGAGACCGAAGGGTTTCGGCAACATAAAGCGCCGCGTCAGCCACCAGGTAACGGTTATTGAGAGCCGCTTTGAAACACGCCAGATGTTGTTTGATGATTTCCTGAAAGCAGGTTTTGTCGTTTATATTCCCGCTGCCGGTGCCATAAATACAGGAATTCCCGCCTGATTTTCGGTCATTAACTGCAAGACAACCTGGTTTAGATCAGGCCGGTGATCACGGCTGTAGCCGGGGCAAATATGGATGCAGTTCAAGTCATCAGGATTTTCATCGCTGTTGTACTTACCATCCACATGCAGGCTGGTACCATCCAAATTCAATGCCTTGCAGGGTAGTTTCAAATGGTGAACGACCTTAACGGCAAGGTTCAGATACAATTCGCTGACGCCAGCGTCGTACAGACTGTCGAGGGCACGGCCAAGAATATGGTCGTTTAAATGTTCCGCCTGGATACCTTTCCCAATAAGACGATCAATCGGCTTGTTTTTGAAAAATTCCGGAAACATATACAACGTCTGTCCTGTAAAGCCAAGTCCGTTGAGAACCATAGCGACCACTGCCTGTCCAATGGTGACATTGCGTGCATCAGCGTCATTAGTTATACAAGCATCAATATATTCAGCTACCTTTAGTTCCCGACACATTGCGGCAGCCAAGCCAAGGTGATCCAGATTCTTAACTTGGTGTTGAATAGGCGGCATGTTGGTATTCCTGAGTATCCGTTTAGTCCTTGACAATAGTTTTCAGGAAAAGTTTCAGAAAAATATCCAGGGCGAAAGAAAAAGAATTGGATGTACGTACATTTCAAGTCGTTTTAGACGGCATTAGATTTTTTGTAGAAGGTGCGATTATTGCATTCTATATAACTTCAGGGGGTCATATGACGAAGTTGGTATAGCGAAGTATTAATATACTCGCATGAGCGTACAACCGGTTTTATCTCCTTGGCGAAAATAACAATTAGGGTGATGAAAGACAGTTGTAAAGCGCCGCATACAGTGCCCCGAGAATAATGATCCAGACGGGCTTGGTGGCAATCCCGAAATAGAGCACGTAGTCGATCAGGCCATGGGAAAAGGACATGGCCATTTTGATGTCCAGATAGTTGGTAATGGCAAAGGCCATACCCGCCAGTAACGCGTGGATGCCATAGAGGATGGGGGCGACAAACAGAAAGGAAAACTCGATGGGCTCGATAATGCCGGTCAGTATTGATGTCAGCGCTGCGGACAGCATGATACCGCCGGTTTTGGCTCTGTTTTCCGGCTTGGCGCAGTGCCAGATGGCGATGGCTGCCGCCGGCAGGCCAAACATTTTGAACAGATAGCCGCCAGCAAGAAAACCGGCAGTGGGGTCGCCGGCAAAAAATCGGGCGATGTCACCGGTAAAGACCTGGCCGGAGGCGTCAACGAACTGGCCCATCTCCATCTGGAAGGGCACATTTCAGATATGGTGCAGGCCAAAGGGAATCAATGCTCTTTCCACCAACCCGTAGACAAATCCGGCCATCACCGGGTTCTCGGTGACGGACCACTGGGAGAAGGCATCAATCAGGCCCTGGATCGGTGGCCAGATAAAACTCAGCCCAATGCCCAGGACAATGGCCAGCACTCCGGTAATAATGGGGACAAAGCGCTTGCCGGCAAAGAAACCCAGGTAATCGGGCAGCTGGATTTTGTAATAGCGATTAAACATGGACGCCGCCAGAACGCCCGCAATAATACCGCCAAACACCCCGGTATCAATGGTTTCGATACCCATTATGGAAACCGGTTCATAGCCAAGCTGGCGGGCCATGATCCCCATGGTGCCCAGCATAATGGAGTAACCCACGACGGCGGCCACCGAGGACACACCATCGTTCTCGGTTAGCCCAATGGCGGTACCAATGGCGAAAATCACCGGCAGGTTGCCAAATACCGATCCTCCCGCCTGGGCCATAATGCTGGAGATCAGCTCAGGTATGAAAGAAAATTCGGCGCTGCCCACGCAAGTATCCCGGCGACAGGCAGTACCGCCACAGGCAGCATCAGTGCCCTGCCGATTTTTTGCAGTATACCGAATGTGGTCTTGATCATAAGGGGGGACTCCGGAAAGAAACAACGGATGAGAAAACTGGGTCAGAAGAACGGGGGGGGTAACCCGGGATGAATAGCATCCAGTTCTTTGGCAAGAGGTGTCAATGGAACATCGAGATTGATCATTAAATCAGCAAGTGCTTCTTCAATCACTGGGATCAGTTTTGTCGCATCCTCATTGAAGCGTTGGCGTAATGTACTTGGAAGAAGGCATCTGTTTTATGCCCAGACTTTTTTTAAACCAGTCATCATGGCGGCAGGTCTCAATACCATCAAAAGCATGATTACCAGTAACCCGATGTAAGCCAGAACCAGGTCCATGTTAGAAATGCCATGACGCTTTTTAATTTTCTTCAAAGCCTGGCGAGGCGATGTATTCTTATTGAGAGCCTTACCAACGAAGCAGAGACCTCCTAAGGAACTGTCCTTTAATAACTTCCACATTTGGGAAAACAGCCATTATTACCGACCAACTCCGCTGTCATCCTGTACACAATGACAGCGGAGAACGCAGCCGGAATTGTTTATAGTGCTACACCCCAGGTCCCTCAATTTACTGGCAAATAGGTAATTTATTTAGGGACAATTCCTAAGCCAGTAAAACATTCTCTATCAGAATGTTCAAAAGTGAGTTCCACAAAAATGTACCTTCTGAGTGAAAATTTTACTAAGTACAATTTTAGTCTACATTCATTGGTGTGCCTGAATTGGTGTGCCTGAATTGGTGTGCCTGAGACTTTAGGAAATTATTCGGTCTTGAAACTACGGATTCAGGTACTTAACTTATTACCTGCTTAAAAGCGACTCGGACCCGACTCAACAACTAAGGGCAACATCGTACCAAAAAAAGATTAAGTTACTCGGGAGCGTCCCAAGCCGAGCACGACTCAACAACTACGAGTAACGTTCGTATCAAAAATGAAGTTACTTAGAAGAAGGTACTTGGAAATGTTACAAGCACAAGCAATTTTAAATCAGCTGCAGAGTCTTGATTTAGGTCAGATCAAAACTGATTTAAGAGATGATTTTAAAGGAAATGAAACAAGAAATTTCACTATATTTCTCGTTAAAACACAGATAATGAAAGGGGAGAAGTTGGATAACAAGAAATTAATGAAAGCAAAAACATTTGACGATTTTTTTAATACGTTAGAGACATTAGCTGATGATAATCGCATCAAAATATTAAAGAAGATCCAGACGTATTTGAGTAAAAATACCAACGCTACGTCCAAATCTGAAGTTGCCGATGGGAATCCATCAGAGTCTTTGATAAATTTGCTTTCATTATTTATAGATGACAACGCTGAATTTTATGGGGATTCACTTGAAAAACTACTTGGTGTTGATTCTTTAGGTGATGATATCAGGCAGAAATATTTAACAGATATTTATCAAGAGGCTGTCAATAAAAAAAAATGCAAGTACTTTAATGGGATAGAAGGTAAGCTTGATGAAATTCTTGAGTTCTTGGCAAGTACACAATTTTTTTCATCGATTACCAGAGAGCCTATCTATCTCACGGTAAAATTAAAGCTATCTGAAGATGCAAAAAAAATGTTTAACACTGAGCGTTCAGAATTAAAAAGATCCATTTATATTAAACCTGACAATCGGTCGTTGCTGGAGTATGATAAAAATGTTTCCATAAAGAACAAAAGACATTCATTTTATCTTTTATCAAAGAATACCGCTGGCAATCTAGAATTCGGAGTGTTGAACCTGATATTAGAACTTGGTCTTGGCGAAAAAACAGGAATCAATGATGGATCGCGCTTTATTATTAGATATAACGCATTGAAAGATGGTTATAAAGAGCTAGCCCAAGAGGATCTAAAATTAGCAAAAGAAAAGTTAGGATTATATTCAGATAAGGTTAATGTATATGATAAAGGAATACCTGATAGTCAAATGACTGACTTTAAAAAAAGTTTAGAATATATAAATTCATCATGGCAAGATGGTTTAGTATCGATAATGACCAGGGAGTTGAATCCATTAGAAGAAGCTAAGAAAATAAAAGCTAAAAAAAAAGAAAATAAGAAAATAAACATAACGGAAGCATTAGGCGAAGCATTAGACATGGGGAACCTGACTAGCTTTTTCATTCTATCTAAAGAGGCAATCGAATATTTTCATCAGAAAATGAATGCTTTATCGATTTTTACTGATGATGAGTTAAAAACGATGATGGAAAATATTTATAAGAAGTTTGGGGAATGAAATGGATCTATATATCAGGTAGTTAACCATTTGCTTTTATATAAACTGACTGTCCGGTTGTTAAAAAACTATAGACATTGGATAGACATTGGGTAGTTGTCATGGGGGAGCTTATATTTCTTGATCAAACGATCGAAAGTATTCGATTACATTTGGTTAACTCAATTGTTTTTTATAGGTCTCATTTTCCTTTGAACGCTGATTTCAGCCAAAAACCAGCTGTCCATCGGCATCAAAAAGCACCAGATGATGAGGCTCAATACTGAGCTCAACGCTGGCACCGTCCATCACCGGGTTAGTTTGCTCGGACACCAGCTGATAACTGCCCTGATCACACTCAAGTGATATCTCACAGCGAATACTTTTTCCCATAAACTGCTGCTTATGCACATGCGCCTGTTGATAACTTCTGTGTGGGTTATTCACAGCGGCGACCTTCACCATGGGTGGACGAACAAAAAGCTCAAGGCTTTCGTTTTTGTTGTCTGGCAAAGGCTGGGTGGATTGTACAAGACCCAGCGGAGTCCTGACGGTGTGTCGATCTACAATCGTCGCCGGCAGGGTATTACCCGTCCCCATAAAATCTGCAATGAAGCGGTTATGGGGGTGATGATAAATATCGAATGCTGTGCCCTGCTGCATAATCCTGCCCTGCCCCATCACGGCGATGATATCGGCGAAAGCAAAACCTTCTTCCTTACTGTGGGTAACAAAAAGCCCGGCCACTTTTTGCTGCTTCAGTATCTCCCGAATCTCCCGGACAAGATGTTGGCGAACCTGACTATCTATGTTTGAGAAAGGTTCATCCAGTAACAGGACTGAAGGTTTATTGGCCAGTGCCCTGGCAATGGCTACCCGCTGTTGCTGTCCTCCGGATAGCTCGTGGGGATATCGTTTTTCCAAACCATACAGGTTGACCAGTTCCAGCATTTCCTGAACCCGCTTTTTGACCTGAACTGAAGTCAGTTTGCCCAGGCCGAAGGCAATGTTGTCAAAAACAGTAAGGTGAGGAAAAAGTGCGTAATCCTGAAAGATCATGCCAATGCCCCGCTGTTCCGGAGGGGTTACCCCGGCATCAGAGCTGACCTCTTTCCCATGTAACGCAATGGTGCCGGATACCGGTTGTATCAATCCTGCGATGGCTTTCAGCAGAGTGGATTTGCCACAGCCACTGCTACCCAGCAGACAGACAATCTCCCCATCTTTAATGGACAGGTTCAGTCCGGACAGTACCAGGTCGCGGTTCTGTGAAGTATTATCTTTCTGTCGTGAGGTACTGCCATATGCACAGACAAGTTCCGTGATTTTCAGGGCGATCATTTTTGTTCTTGCCTCAGCTCTTGTCTTTCAAGAGAACGGTTAAGCATAATCAAGGGAACCAATCCCACCAGCACCAGCACTAATGCGGCAGGTGCCGCATATTCCAACTGCTCATCAGAGACATATTGAAAGACCCGGGTTGCCAGGGTTTCAAAGTTAAAAGGCCTCAGCAGCAATGTGGCTGGCAGCTCTTTCATGCTCTCGATAAACACCAGTAGCAGCCCTGCCAGCAGACCTTTGCGGATTAGAGGAATGTGAATGCGTCGTACCATTTCCTGAGGGTTGCATCCGAGGGTTCGGCTGGCCATATCCAGTGAGGGGGAGACTTTGCCCAGGCTGGATTCAACACTGCCCACGGCAACCGCTGAAAAGCGCACCACATAAGCAAAAACCAGGGTAATAACAGAACCGCTGAAGATGAGTCCTACCGGTGCCTGATTCCAGGTTATCAACAGTTCATTAATCACATTGTCAGAAAGCGTCAGGGGAATCAGTACCCCGATAGCCAGTACGTTACCTGGCAGGGCATAGCCGGTTGACACCAGACGGGCAGGAATTTTTGCCAGAGTATTACTTTTTAACCGTTGGTAAACCCCCAGAAAAAGAGCAATAAAACAGGCAACTACTGCTGCTGAACCCGACACCATCAAGCTGTTCAAACTATATTCAAACAGCTCGCTATTCCATGATGTACTGAAGTGGGTAATCAGGTAATCCACCAGAATCAGTGAAGGCAACAGAAAACCCAGTGTAACCAGTAACCAGCACCAGCCCAGGGCTAACCATTTTCGCCAACCGGATAACTGAACAAACTCTCGCTGTTCCTGCCCGGTATTTTTCTGATAAAGCTGCTGTCTTCGTCGGCTATATTTTTCGGTACTGATCAGCAGCATAACCACCAGTAACATCATTGCCGAGATCTTCGCCGCTGCACTCAGGTTGCCATAACCAAGCCAGGTGTCGTATACCGCGGTGGTTAACGTTGGGACTGAGAAGTAGCTGACGGTGGCAAAATCCCCCAGGGCTTCCATACCCATCAATGCAAGACCAGTGATAATCGCCGGGCGTGCCATTGGGAGCGTTATACGAAAGAAGCTTTGTAACGGTGAACAACCCAGTAGACGGCTGGCCAGAATCTGGCTTCGGGATTGCTCTAAAAAAGCCGTTCTGGACAGTAGATAAAGATAGGGATAAAGCACCAGAGCCAGAATGATAATGGCTCCCCCCAGGCTGCGAATCTCAGGGAATGCATAATCAGCGGCGGATTCCCAGCCGGTGATGGCACGCAACAGGCGCTGAACAGGTCCGGCAAACTCAAGCAGATCCGTGTAAATATAGGCAATCACATAGGAAGGCATGGCCAGCGGTAATACCAGTAACCATTGAAGTTGTGCCTTGCCCGGGATATCCGTATTCGCCATCACCCAGGCGGCAGGGATGGCAAGCATTGCGCCCAATAATCCCACGCCAAGAATGAGAAGAACACTGTTGATGATGTAGGTGGGAAGAACCGTCCTCCACAGGTGGTCAAATAATTCGCCGGCAGGAACCAGCGCTTCGACAACAAGAGAGATTACAGGGGTAAACAGCAAAAGGGCCAGCAACCAACTGCCAGCCCTCCAATACCAGGGTAAGTGATGATTCATGTAATTATGGACAAGAACTACAGGTCAAATTTAACTTCATCCAGCAAACGCTGTGCCTTGATACGGTTGGCTGCAATGTCTGAAATGGGTAATGGATCGGCTTTGAACTTACCCCAGGAAGCCACGGTACCAGACACTGAAACCTTCGGATTAACCGGGTATTCCATGTTGTCTCTGGCATAAATGGTTTGTGCTTTTTCGCTGGACAGATACTCCATCAGCTTCAGCGCATTATCCTTATGTGGGGCGTACTTTGCCATCACCATACCGCTGATATTAACGTGAGAGCCAAAGTTCTTCTGGTTAGGAAAGTTAATATAAACGGCATCGGCCCAGGCTTTCTGGTCTTTGTTCTCCAGCATCTTGCCAAAATAGTAGCTATTACCCAGGGATACATCGCAAACCCCTTCCTTGATCGCTTTCACCTGAGCGCGGTCATTACCCTGTGGGCGACGGGCCAGATTTTTCTTAACACCTTCCAGCCACTTTTTGGTCTCAGCTTCTCCCTTGTGGGCAATCATGGAAGCGACCAGACCAATGTTGTAGGGATGCTTGCCACTGCGGGTACAGATTTTTCCTTTGTACTGAGCACTGGCCAGATCTTCATAATTAATATCCACAGGCTTGTCTGAGCGTTTGGAGCTGTAGATATTTCGAACCCGCAGAGTTAGCGCAAACCACTGGTTGTTCGGATCTCGCAGATGTATCGGGGTATTGTCGTTAATGGTCTTACTGTTAACCGGCTGAACCAGCTTACGATCCATAAGATCGAACAGGCTGATCATATCTGAGGTCAAAACCACATCCGCAGGACTGAACTTACCTTCCCTTTCAATACGTTCCTCCAATCCCTTTTTGGCAAATACCACATTCACTTTAACGCCGGTCTGTTTTTCAAAGTCTTCAAGCATAGGCTCAATCAGAAACGGCTGGCGGTAGGAGTAGATGTTTACCTCTTCTGCAGCCAATGCGGAGGCAGCCTGAGCCAAAAAAAGCACGGAAGAGAGAGCAAAAGCAGATATCAGGGAAAGGCGTTTTTTCATGGGATACCGTAAACAAGAATTATTATCGTTTGCGGATTGTACTGATATTTACCATGGTCGCAACCGCTTTATCGGCCTGTGGATAAATGAAAGAGGAATAAACCCTCTGTTATCGATGGGAGCTTGCATGGGGACTGAGCTTCAGGCCCAACAACCGTGATATTTATCAATTGTGGACATATACACAAATAAGCTATTAACAACACAGGGTATAACTTATTGATAAATTCCTCCTGTGGATAAGCTCGATTTTTTCCACAGGTTAATGACACCTTAATGAGACCTTCCTACCATGAAGATAACAGAGTTGTTCAAATAGTAACTGTATGAAATATATTGAGTTTAATGACTTATCAACAGATTCTATCAACACTAATAATAACAATAATAATAAAAAACACTAAGAAACAGCTATACGCTGTTATTACTGTTACTGGCATCGAAAATTCGCAGATTTTTATATGGCAAATGAGGATTTATGAGTAAGGCGTTGATCTGTGAGTAACATTACGCACAGCCTGCTTTGAATGTTTCCTGCTGACAGGCTATTACTGGACATACCCTGTGAAATCTTCATATCACGCTTATTCAATACAGGGTCACAGCTCTAATTAACCCGTGTATAATTGCCGGCCTTATCTTTTCCTGATGACAGGTGACCGACTTTGGCAGTGGATTTCCCTAAACAATTTGATGTGATTGTTATCGGTGGTGGTCATGCCGGGACTGAAGCTGCCCTGGCTTCAGCTCGTATGGGCGCAAAAACGCTGTTGCTGACCCATAACATCGAAACCCTGGGGATGATGTCTTGTAATCCGGCCATTGGCGGGATTGGTAAAAGTCATCTGGTTAAAGAGGTTGATGCGCTCGGTGGCGCCATGGCGAAAGCTACCGACCTTGCCGGTATCCAGTTCAGAATCCTGAATGGCAGAAAAGGACCCGCAGTAAGGGCAACCCGGGCGCAGGCTGACCGTGCCTTATACAAAGCGGCTATTCGCTCTATTCTGGAAAATCAGGAGAACCTGTGGATATTCCAGCAGGCTGCGGATGACCTTGTGGTTGATGAAAGCACCAGTCAGGTTCGTGGTGTGATCACCGATATGAGAGTTCGCTTCCTGGCACCTAACGTTGTGTTGACGGCCGGTACCTTCCTTGGTGGCAAAATTCATATTGGTCTGGAAAATCACAGCGGTGGCCGAGCTGGTGATCCTCCCTCCATTGCACTGGCTAACCGATTAAGAGAATTACCTCTGAATGTTCAGCGCCTGAAAACAGGAACGCCAGCACGTATTGATGCACGCAGTGTTGATTTCTCAGTGATGGAAGCTCAACCAGGTGATACACCTCTGCCTGTCATGTCTTATCTGGGCTCAGTGGATCAGCATCCTGAACAGGTGTCCTGCTACATCACTCACACCAATGAGCGAACTCACGAAATTATCCGTGGTGGTCTGGATCGCTCACCCATGTTTACCGGTGTGATTGAAGGTATAGGCCCAAGGTATTGCCCATCCATTGAAGATAAAATTACCCGCTTCGCGGATAAGACATCACACCAGATATTTCTGGAGCCGGAAGGGTTATCCACACATGAACTCTATCCAAACGGCATTTCTACCAGCTTGCCTTTTGATGTGCAGATCAATCTGATCCAATCCATTCGAGGTTTGGAGAATGCTCATATCACCAGAGCGGGTTATGCCATTGAGTACGATTACTTTGATCCAAGAGGATTGAAATACTCCCTGGAAACCAAAGCCATTGGTGGCCTGTTCTTTGCCGGACAGATCAACGGTACCACCGGTTATGAAGAAGCGGCGGCACAAGGTCTGCTGGCCGGTATGAATGCCGCCCTGAGAGCTCAGGAGAAAGAAGCCTGGTGCCCTCGTCGTGATGAAGCCTACATTGGCGTGCTGGTGGATGACCTGATTACCAACGGCACCAGTGAGCCTTATCGCATGTTTACCAGCCGGGCAGAGTATCGTCTGATTCTCCGCGAAGATAACGCAGACCTGCGACTGACCGAAAAAGGCAGAGAGCTTGGCCTTGTGGATGACGAGCGATGGACGCAGTTCGCCGATAAGAAAGAACGCATTGAGAAGGAATCTGAACGCCTCAGAGGCGCTTATGTTCATCCGGGTACCCCAGCTGCCAAAACGCTGGAAAACAAGCTCAGCAAGCCTATAAGCCGTGAGTACAGTCTTATTGAGTTGCTTCGTCGGCCAGAGTTGACCTATTCAGATGTTGCCGGGCTGGTGGGCGACGTTGAAAACCATCCCCAGGTTACTGAGCAGGTTGAGATTCAGACCAAGTATCAGGGCTATATTGATCGGCAAACGGAAGAAATTGACCGTCTGCGTCGGTATGAAAATGCCCGGATACCGGAAGCACTGGATTACAGTGTGATTGAAGGGTTATCGAATGAACTAAAGCAGAAGCTGAGTGATGCCCGTCCTGAGACATTGGGCCGTGCTTCGCGCATTCAGGGAATGACACCCGCAGCAGTTTCCCTGTTGCTGGTGTATATGAAAAAGCGATCAATGGCGGCTTAAGCGTTCTTTTGAGGGGAAGCTCAAGACTGCCTTTTGGTATGGTTTGAATGCTGCCGGTTCTGTGCCGACAGCAGCTGCTTCCCATCAAGCCGACAACTTGTTTATTCCCTTCTGTGGATCTAGACTGCAAAATGACACCTGATACGTTACAGGTTGCGGATCGCTCTCCATTACCACAAGGCGGTTGATTTGATAAAAACCTTCAGGCACAAGGGGTTGAGGCAGTTCTTTGAATCAGGAACAACCCGGGGAATTCAGGCGGCCCAGAAAAGAAAACTGCAACTTATTCTCACCACTCTGAACGCCGCCGGGGATGTGCAGGATATGAGCGCCCCGGCTTTCAAACTCCACGAACTAAAGGGAGTTGAGCTGGGAGTATGGTCGGTGTGGGTAAATGGTAACTGGCGGATCACTTTTCGATTTGAAAAAGGCGATGCCTATATCGTCGATTACAGGGATTACCACTAACGCCTCAGCGGCGTTCCTGAATAAGCAAAATAAGGGGAAATAATATGTTTGACCCAATGCATCCCGGCGAAGTATTGAAAGAGTCCTGGCTGGAACCTTTGGGACTGACCGTGACCGAAGCTGCACAGCGGCTCGGCGTGGCCCGTAAAACCCTGTCGGCACTGATTAACAAAAAATCCTCCGTCAGCGTCGAGATGGCTTACCGCCTGGCAAAAGCCTGCAACACCACGCCGGACCTGTGGCTAAATATGCAGGTGAATTACGACCTGTGGCTAAACAGAGATCAGGAAGTGGGTCAGGTCAGGGCATTTGCCTGAGCCTGCCGGCGGTGGATATGCTGTTGATAAATTGTTATTCCACCTTTGCCATTCCCTTTTCATCCGAACAGCATTCCTCATTAAGAAACCCAATTACATCATTCAATACTTCAAACTGGGCAATGCAGTAGAGTGTTCTCCCTTCCCTCCTTTGCTGCACCAGGCCTACAGATACCAATGCCGAAACATGATGGGAAAGCGTTGAGCCTGGTATCTCCAGCTCTTTTTGCAGTGTGCCGACCGGTAAACCATTGTGGCCAGATCGGACCAGGCATTTATAAATACTGAGGCGCGAAGGGTGACCAAGCTCTTTCAGAGCCTTGGCGCAGGTTTCCAGATCCATGATAGAAAGCTTATCTTGAGAAATAATTCGATAATAGTGGAATTATGAGGTGTTTGTACAGAAACTGCTTCCTGTAATTATTATCTTCCAGAAAGCAGTTTGTGAGTGATTATCAGGCTAGATAGTGGGCAATACCGTCCATAAACATCTGGACAGAAAGCATGACCAGAATCATACCCATCAGTCGCTCAATGGCAAAAATACCCCGGCTACCCAGTAGTTTCATGATTTTGCCAGAGAGCATCAGAATAGCTGCACTCAAAGCCCAGGAGATAAATACGGCCATCGCCAGATTCAGCTGATTACCTGGATGTTGGCTGGAGACCAGCATGAGGGTTGCCAGAATGGAAGGACCTGCAATCAGAGGTATTGCCAGAGGGACAATAAATGGCTCGCCGTCTGGAGTACTGCCCATTACCCCCCCTCCACGACTGGATGGGAATATCATGCGAATTGCGATAATAAACAGGATGATAGCACCGGCTATGCTGACAGATTCCTGTTTCAGGTTTAGTGATAAGAGCAGATATTTCCCAGCAAACAGGAAAATCAGAAGTATAAATAATGCAATGAGAAGCTCTCTAATGAGAACCTTGCAGCGCATTTCCTCCGGAACACTTTTAAGGACCGAAATAAACACTGGCATATTGCCCAGTGGATCCATGATCAGGAAGAGTAGAATAACGGTTGAATAAATTTCCATGGTTTTAATTTAGCCAGCTGATTTAAATCGTGCTGGCTTATAACACACCCAAAGTGCCGAGGAAAAGCGGACATAAATGTAACTATCTGGTTTATACGCGACCTTTTTTTGCCAGTATGGATGCAAGTCTTTGAGCATTTGACCTTTCCACCACACTTTCTTGTCCCATCAGGATGTCTTCGTGAGCAAGCTCATCATGATATTTCTCTGTAGCTTCTTCAGCTTGTCGAGAGGCGCTTGCTTTACCCTCTTCTGCCGTAAGCTTGATCTGAAGAGCAACTAAATCTTCTTGAGAGCTATTGATTGCATCTACCGGCATAGTAGTCACCTCTAAAAAAACAGTTGTCAGGATAATCCGAATTTATTTTTGTTAAATTCAGGTTAGTTTTAGAGAGCTGACCTTGTCTGTAATACTATGGTCTGAAAGGCATCAATGAGCTGTTTTGTAATTATTTGATTTTAAAGTATTTAATTCATCTTTCAGAGACAGATAAGCTTAACTTGGGAAATACTCTAAACATCGAGGTAGCGGTTTTTCAGTTTTACATAGTTACCTGCAGAATATTTAAAGAAACTCCGTTCTTTTTTAGATATTTCCCGGGTTTTGGTCGCTGGATTTCCCTTGTAAACAAAGCCACTCTCCAGACGTTTGCCAGGGGGAACCAGACAGCCTGCTGCGACGATAACTTCTTCTTCAATCACGGCTCCATCCAGGATAATGGCACCAATACCAATCAGACAGCGATTCTTGATGGTACAACCGTGTAAAACAGCCTTGTGCCCTACGGTTACATCATCACCAATCACCAGTGGATAACCGTTGGGGTTGTAATCACTGGCGTGGGTTATATGAAGAACAGAGCCATCCTGAATGCTGGTTCGCTCACCAATGGTGATTGAATGCATATCGCCTCGAATAACGGCCGTTGGCCACACTGAACTGTCATCTCCAATGGTGACATCACCCAGGACAACTGCGCTGTCATCGATGTAGACCCTTTCTCCAGAAACTGGCATTTTATTATTAAATCGTCTGATGGCTTGACTCATTGAGCTAGGCTCCTTTGGTGTTTTTGCCAGATTTAGCTTGAGATAAGATGCATTGATTGGATTTTGCTTGAATTCACTCAGGCCTGCACCCATCTATTACAAATAATAACTTTGGTATAGAGAGCTGTCCTATGAAGAATAATCCGCTACTGGAATCCAGTGAACTTCCTCCTTTTTCCAGAATCCTTCCCGAACATGTCAAGCCAGCCATTGAATCCATTATTGAGGATAACGAAAAGGCGGTGGCAGCGTTATTGGCTTCTGGTAATGGGAAAGGCTGGGCGTCTTTACAGGAGCCATTGGATCAGCTGGATGATCGGCTGGGACAGGCATGGTCACCTGTTGGTCATATGAATGCCGTTGTTAACAGTGAGGCTCTGCGGGAAGCATACAACGGGTGCTTGCCCCTGTTGTCTGAATACGCCACTCGTATTGGACAAAATCGCCAGCTGTTCGAGGCATACCAGTCTCTGGCAGACTCCGACGAATTTCAGAAGCTGGACAGCGCACAGCAGAAGGTGATTAACGACAACCTGAGGGACTTCCGTCTGGCCGGTGTTGCTCTTGATGACGATAAAAAAGTGCGTTTTGGCGAGATCAAAAAGCAGCTTTCAGAATTGACCAGCAAGTTTTCCGATAATGTTCTGGATGCCACCATGGCCTGGAGCAAATTGATTACTGACGAGTCTGATCTGGCGGGTTTACCAGAGTCGGCAATGGCCGGCGCAAAACAGTTGGCTGAGGCTAAGGAAAAAGAAGGCTGGCTGCTGAGTCTGGATTTTCCAAGCTTTTTCCCGGTGATGACTTACGGTGACAATAGAGAACTTCGTAAGGAAGTCTATACCGCATTCTCTACCCGTGCTTCTGACCAGGGACCCAATCCAGGCGAGTTTGATAATACGGAAAATATCAAAACAATACTGACACTGCGTCATGAGCTGGCTCAGTTATTGGGCTTCGGGAATTACGCGGAATACTCACTGGCCACCAAGATGGCTGAATCACCAGAAAAGGTTATTGAGTTTCTGGAAGACCTGGCAGGAAAAAGTAAAGCTCAGGCTGAGAAAGAACTGGCGGAGCTGAAGGCTTTTGCCAGAGAGGAGCACGGTGTTGAAGATCTGGAAGCCTGGGATGTCGGTTATTACGGAGAAAAGCTCCGTCAACAGCGTTACGCCATCTCTCAGGAAGAGTTGCGCCCCTGGTTTCCCGCAGAAAAATCGATTTCCGGCATGTTTGACGTGGTGAATCGACTCTATGGTGTTGAGTTTGAAGCTGTGGATAACGTGGATACCTGGCATAAGGATGTTCGCTTTTTCAATATCATCCGCCAGGGAGAAGTTATTGGCCGGTTTTACCTGGACCTCTATGCCAGGGAACACAAACGGGGTGGTGCATGGATGGATGTCTGTCGCTCCCGCTGGAAAAAAGATAGCAAGCTGCAACTACCAGTCGCTTATCTGACTTGTAACTTCACACCACCGGTTGGTGATAAACCGGCACTGCTAACCCATGATGAAGTGGTCACTCTGTTTCATGAGTTTGGCCATGGCCTGCATCATATGCTCACTAAAGTTGATTATGCCGCTGTCTCTGGTATCAGCGGTGTTGCCTGGGATGCGGTAGAGCTACCCAGTCAGTTTATGGAGAACTGGTGCTGGGAGAAGGAAGGGCTGGCTATCATCTCTGGTCACTTTGAGTCAGGGGAACCTCTGCCGGAAGCGATGCTGGATAAGCTTCTGGCCGCAAAGAACTTTCAGTCGGCTATGACGATGGTTCGGCAGCTGGAGTTTTCTCTTTTCGACTTCCGACTCCACAGGGAGTACCGGGAAGATCTTGAAGTGCAGTCGGTACTGGATGATGTCCGACAGAAAGTTGCCGTGATTACTCCACCGGCATTTAACCGCTTCCAGAATAGCTTCAGCCATATATTTGCCGGTGGCTATGCCGCAGGGTATTACAGCTATAAATGGGCTGAGGTGCTGTCGGCTGATGCTTTCTCACGTTTTGAAGAAGACGGCATTTTTAACCGGGAAACCGGTGAGTCTTTCCTTCATGAAATTCTGGAGAAAGGGGGCTCTGCTGAACCCATGGAACTGTTTGTGAACTTTCGTGGCAGAGAACCTGAGATTGATGCATTGCTGCGCCACTCTGGTATTGAGAGCGGTCTCAAGAGAGCGTAATGGTGTAGACTTCGCGGCAATTAGAGGTTTTACCGTCGGGGCTGTTGATAACTTTCTGGCTGTCTACTTCTATAGATTATACGTAACAGTGAGTTTGAGGAGCTCGCTGTTGCGTAGTAAGAATCTGGATAAGTCAGGTTTATAATATCAGGTCGCCAGCCAGGAATAAGAATCATGAAAACCAAGCGCTTTATTGCCGGAGCCGTCTGCCCTTCCTGTGGCACCATGGATTCCATCCGTATGTTTCGAAGTGAGACTGAACGGGATTACCGTGAATGCGTGGACTGTGGTTTCAGTGATGTGATGGAAGTGAATCCCAAACTGGAGGGCGTGCTACCCGAAGCCCGAATAGCACGGGAAGAAAGTAGTCTGGAAGATCATACCGATGTTATCCGGTTTGTGGATGCAATGCCTTCCGATAAGCACTGAAAAATCATAATTTTTAACATTGCTATTTTGTCTCTGTGGTTTATGAATGATCAGGATCCAGCCAGTGCGGTTATGGATCCCGATCAGTCTGTGCGCGGTGGCTATGGTTCCATGAATGGTTCAATAAAAAAATCCGGTGGTAATTTGAGTCCTCTTCCCGGTTGAACTCTGAGCTGCCGGAGTACAGGTTTGATAGCGATTATTCCGGTGCTGCACATGCCGTATTTGAGGCTGATGCCTGTGGGCCATAAATGGAGGTAACCGCATCAAAATACGACAGGTAGAGATCATGTACCTTAAGAACATTGCTGTTGTTATAAGTGTATGAGGCAGCATCGCAGACGTGGGTATAGCCATAGACTTTGAGTCCTTTGGGTATCGGGTCTTCATCTACCGTTATGCGTAATGTGGCATCGCAGCCAATGGTACTCTCATACATATCACGGAAGTCACCATTACCCACCACCGGGCCGGCAAAGGTAATGACGGCATCCGGCGCGCGTCCCCATCCGTAGAAGTAGGGGGCGGCAATGGCGGCGATGGCTGCGCCCAGGCTGTGGCCGGTAACGATAACGGTGTGGTCGTCAGGGGTTGCCAGCAGTTCTGTTTTGATATCATCGGCAATAGCGTTAAACCGGCGCTGAAAACCGCTGTGCAGCCAGAGTTTTTTGCCGTTAAGGGTGACGGAGTGAGGTGTGAAATCGAAGTCCTGCAGCCAGGTAAGGAGGCTGGTTGGCTTGGTGCCCCGAAAAGTAAACAGGGTGATTTTCTTACTTTCGTTGCGCAGGACAATATACTCCTGCAGCTTTGTGAAACTTCTGCCAGTCCAGCCTGGGGTGCTGCAGGCATCGGTATCGTAGACCTGTTCGTAACTGGTGATGATGATGGGTTTTCCTGCCCCGCGGCCATAATTATCTTTGGTGTAAATATGCACCTTGTCCTGACAGACCGCCCCGGTATCAGTGAAGCCCCCTTTGCACTGTTCCCAGCAGACAGGGCCGACGCCATTATAGCCTGACTTACATTGCGAATAGCAGAGCAAACCATCTTTTTCCAGACCACTGTCGCATTTACTGGTCAGTGTTCTGCCAGCGCCCCGGCCATAGGTTTTCTTGCCAAAGAAGTGGAAGAAGTTGCGATAGCAGGTGGCTCCGTGATTCTTATAGCCTTTCGGGCATTGTTGCCAGCAGACGGGACCCCTCCCCTTATAACCATTTTTGCATTTTTTATAACAGAGCAGCCCGTTGCGTTCTTCATTGGGGCGACAGCCCAGAGGTTTGCCAGCCCCGCGGCCGTAACTTTTTTTGGCATAGGTCCGGTCTCTCCGGCAGAAAACGCCGTCATTGGTGTAACCCGATTTACAGGGTTGCCAGCAAACGGGGCCGACTCCATTGTATCCATCCTTGCACGGCGGGTAGCAAAGTTCGCCAGCTTTTTCGAGCCCGTGGGCGCAGCGGCCGGGAACGTTGATCCTGATCGAGCTCCAGTTCTTCTGGATTTTTCCGTCCTGGAGGTAACGGGGGCCGTTATCTTCATCATCCACTGGCAGGTAGGCGGCGGCAGCCCCTGCATAGGCCAGCCATACGTAATCGACAGGATCGGTTTCGGCAACAGCGGGTTCAGTGAGCGTGAGCGTTATGGAAAGCAGCAGGAGCAGTATCAAGGCGTACAGTGTACGCTGGCCAGGGGGAGGACTTACGGATATCGGTCTAATTAATAACCAGACGTTATGTTTAAACATTTCAGGTTACCTTTACTCGACTTTTTTGCTGGAATCTATCGTTTAATGGCTACGATCGCCCATTGAAGAACACTTGGTGAATATAAAGAGTGCCGGTTGAATGGGGGCTGGCTATTCAGTCGCAGGTTCATGAGATGAAAGTGACCGGGGTTGTAGAAATCCGGTTATTTTCACCGAACACTAAGGGGCTGCCAGATGACATGGTCGATCTGTAACCATTACGGAGCATGAAGTATAGGTCAGTGATTAGCCGGTACAGGCTGCAAGTTTGAAATAAGCCCACAGGCTTAAGCATTGTCGTGTATAAGGCGAGGGGGGCGCGGGGTGTGGGAAAACTCCTGGCACCGGAGATGGGGCTAAAACTGAAAAAGTGAAAAGTGCAACCGGGTTAAAATATTAACAATATGAACTCCTGCAGCTCAGGCTGCAGAAGTAAATTTCAGTTCAATGCCCAGGTTGCTGGAAAGGCAATTCCAGCGTGACCAGATTCTTATCCACTCTTCAGAATTGCGATCATGAATGAACTCCATGAATCGCTCCTGATGATAAATGGCCTGTGAACGCATCATCTGGTCAACCGTCTTGTCCGCAATGACGTCCAGCTCATTGGCAAAGCTCTCATCCAGTATTGAGTGAATAATCAGGTTAGCCCAGGTCATATTCATGGGGATCAGGGTAGATCCGGTTTTTATAAGGTATTGGTCGTTTACTTCTTCGATAAGTCTATGGGCAAAATAGGCTTTATCCAGTAATAAATCGAGCCCATTCACCGGTTGATCCTGAGTGAGGGCTGACAGGAAGTTTTCTTCAGCAATATCAAGGAACGGAGCTATAAAACTGTGAATACCGGCTTCTCTTGATGCTTCAGCCAGTGCTTCAAGAAAATCAGGTACATGATCAATATAATCCATGGTGAAAATCAGTAATGTTTCACAGGCATTCTCTTCAGGAAGCTCTATGGAGTGATGTATTTGTTCAATCTGATCATCGATAAGCTTTTGTAGGTGTCCGCTTTGTGCTTCCAGCTCTTTTACCCGACCAATTAAATGTCGGATTACCTGCACATCCATATTTATCCCCTGCTGTTCATCCTCAGCGCTACATCAATTGTTGTCAGAAAAAAGTACTGACAATGGCTGTCTGGTAGATGTATACAAAACTATGGTACTTCTCATAAAACAAGAGGTAGTAAATATCTCTTTTTCATATATTTCAATGTTTTTATAAATAAAAAAAATTTAGAGAAAGCCCTGAAAATAACGGGTTTTTGGTATTTTTGGATTCTATTGTGCAGTCAAAAAAATGGCACACTATATAAGCCATGCCAGCTTGCTCACCGGCTGTTTTCTGTGAATTGGATCGAACGGTTTTTATGGTCTGTAATTTGATGGATTTCCGGAGACAGAATATAGAAAATATTAAGTTCCTGTTAACAACAAGCAGTGCAATGAGTATTAATGGTTGAAGATCAGGAAGGTATTACCGGGTGGGTGCAATTAAAAGTGTTCCCTGTTCCCTGAGGGTGACAACCATTCAGAATTTACCATCGTCTTTCCCGCGAAGGAGGGAATCCATCTCGAGAGTAGGAGTCTATCTAGAGGAGTGGATCCCCGCCTGCGAGGGTGTTGCAAAACCCTCCGGACATCTCGTTCCCATGCTCTGCGTGGGAATGCATACCGTACTCGCCACAAGTGAATAACCAGCCTGAAACCCCCCACAGGTTCGGACAAGGAGAGGTTTCTCCACATGCGACCAGATCCGTATGCATTCCCACGCAGAGCATGGGAACGAGGGTTTTTCGACAGCCTCCTGCGCGGGGATGACGGTGTATAGCGGGGATGACGGCTGGGTGTTAATTCTCCCTTTTGCGACACTCTCGCTCTGTGTGGGAATGCCTACAGAGGCTTTTGCGTTAGCCTCCAGGGCGGAGGAGGGTCAGGGTACGGGCCAGATTTCTGGCAGCGCGGATGAGGTTATCTTCACCA
>NZ_JAVRMB020000217.1:0-18799 GCF_031844845.1 Endozoicomonas sp. | reverse complement strand
GCATCTGCCTGATCCTTATGCATCAGGATGAAAGTTGCCGCAGTCATTGGCCAGGAATCAGCTCCGGGCTGGTTATTCAGCAGCAGGCGGAAACCGGGTGCGTTTTTCCAGTCGGCATTCATGGCCGCTGACTGGAAGGTTGCCATGGAGGGCTGCAGGAACTTGCCCTCCGCACTGGCCAGCTGGGTGTGGCTAAGATTGCTTTGCTTGGCAAATGCGTATTCCACATAGCCGATGGAGCCACGGGTACGGCGAACAAAATTGGCAACGCCGGCATTACCATTGGCACCAATAGTGGTGGCGGCTCTTGGCCAGGTGATATCGGTATTGGTGCCAACATTATTTTTCCAGGCTTCACTCACCTGACTCAGGTAGTCCGTGAAGTTGTAAGTGGTACCGGAGCCATCAGAACGGTGTATTACATAGATTGACTGAGAAGGAATCTTCAGGTCCGGGTTGATGGCGGTGATGCGCTCATCGTCCCACTTTTTAATCTTGCCCATATAAATGTCGGCAACGATTTCACCCGTCAGTTTCAGACTGCCCGGCTCAATACCTGGAATATTTACCACAGGAACAATCGCGCCCATGACCATTGGGAACTGGATCATGCCTTCTTCGTTGAGCCGCTGTTCATCCAGAGGGGCATCGGTGGCGCCAAAGTCAACGGTTTTAGCAGTGATTTGTCGAATGCCACCACCGGAACCTATGGCCTGATAGTTAATCTGATTGCCGGTTTCCTGATGGTACTCTTCTGCCCATTTGGCATAGATTGGATGGGGAAAGCTGGCACCCGCCCCATTAATTGAATTTGCACTGGCAGCTCCGGAAAGCGCGGCGGCCACCAATACTGAGGATACGACAACTGACTTTAGGAATGTCATGGTTCTTTTCCCCCGAAAACTCATTAAGAGTGTTTGTGTTTGATGGGGGCTAGAATAAGAAAAAACTGTTACAGAAATATTGCTTAAATATTTCAGTTATATGACAGTGTTTTTTATTCAAATAAGCAACAGGCCACACGTCAGTTAACAGGCTCTTTACACTGGTTAACAGGGAAGCTCAAAAGTCCACGGAAGTCAATAATGGTACGGTATAGAGCGTAGTTTCAAGGCTTTGACACAGGTTTTTCCGGTGGTATAGTTGCGGCTCCCGAAACGGCATTGCATGAAACAGCGAGATGTTTTTCTTCGCTCTGTGCCAGTCCCTTATATGAGCTTAAGGCTATATGAGCTTAAGGCTATCTACAGGGGTGAAGAGTGACGAAAACGATTTTCTGCTATCGGTCTGTGTAAAAGCCTCAATGGTTTTTCCAGATTCCTGCCGTGGGTAATAGAGGCTGTCGCACAAGTTCTGCGTACGCGGGCTTATGTCGTACCCTCAAAGTTTCGTTTATCTATTGAAATTTCCGAATTCTTCACCCGGAGTATCCCATGACCGCTATCAAAGAAATCAAGGCTCGCGAAGTTCTCGATTCTCGTGGTAATCCCACTGTTGAAGCAGACGTTATTCTTGAGTCTGGTGCCTTTGGTACTGCCTGTGCTCCCAGCGGTGCCTCCACGGGTTCCCGCGAAGCGCTGGAACTGCGTGACGGCGACAAGTCCCGTTATCTGGGCAAAGGTGTCCTGAAAGCTGTTGGCAACATCAACGGTGCTATCCGTGAAGCACTGCTCGGTTTCGACGCTAACGATCAGCGTGGTCTGGATGACAAGATGATCGCGCTGGACGGCACTGACAACAAGGGCAAGCTGGGCGCTAACGCTATTCTGGCTGTGTCTCTGGCGGCTGCCAAAGCGGCTGCGGTTGACAAAGGCATGCCTCTGTACGCACACATTGCTGAACTGAACGGTACTGCTGGCCAGTTCACCATGCCGGTTCCGATGATGAACATCATCAACGGTGGTGAGCACGCTGACAACAACGTCGACATCCAGGAATTCATGATTCAGCCCGTTGGCGCCAAGACGTTCGCCGAAGCTCTGCGTATGGGCGCTGAAATCTTCCACGCGCTGAAGAAAGTACTGTCTGACAAAGGCCTGAGCACTGCAGTAGGCGACGAAGGTGGTTTTGCACCGAACCTGTCTTCTAATGCTGAAGCACTGGCTGTCATCAAAGTAGCCGTCGCTGCTGCCGGTTACAAGCTGGGCGAAGAAGTGACTCTGGCGATGGACTGTGCTGCTTCTGAATTCTATGAAGATGGTCAGTACAATCTGAAAGGCGAAGGCAAGACCTTCACCTCTAACGAGTTCTCTGACTACCTGAAAGGTCTGACTGAACAGTTCCCAATCATCTCTATCGAAGATGGCCTGGACGAATCTGACTGGGATGGTTTTGCTTACCAGACCAAAATCCTGGGTGACAAGATTCAGATCGTTGGTGACGACCTGTTCGTAACCAATACCAAGATTCTGAAGGAAGGTATCGACAAGGGTATCGCCAACTCTATCCTGATCAAGTTCAACCAGATCGGCTCCCTGAGCGAAACTCTGGATGCGATCAAGATGGCCAAGGACGCTGGTTACACCGCGGTTATCTCTCACCGTTCCGGTGAAACTGAAGATTCAACCATCGCTGACCTGGCAGTAGGCACCTGTGCCGGCCAGATCAAGACCGGTTCCCTGTGTCGTTCTGACCGTGTGTCCAAGTACAACCAGCTGCTGCGTATTGAAGAGCAACTGGCTGGAACCGCACCTTATCGTGGTATCGCTGAATTCAAGCACGCCTGATTAGCATAAAAAGCTGATCGAAAGAGGAGGCATTATGCCTCCTTTTTTTTCGTCTTCAATTTGTCTTCAGAATGCTGTCTGGTAGTCAGAGCGAGGCAGGCTGTTGATCGTATTTTAAACCGTCGGTACAACTGTTAAACTTCATCGTTAAGGCCCAATTACTACCAGCTTTAACTTCAAAATATCTTTTTGATAGTGTTTGTCCATACTGCTGGTTAGTTACGGTTTCTAAAGTGGAACTGATTATGAAAAAACTGGCAATAGCCTTGTTGACACTTATGTTGGTTTCTCTTCAGGCCAGGCTCTGGATTGGTGAAGGCAGCATGGCCGAATTGCTGACTCAGCAGGATAATCTTGAGCGCTCCAGGCTGGAAAATGAACGTTTGTATCAGCGTAATCGCCTGTTGGCAAAAGAGGTGGTAGAGCTGCAGCAGGGCATGGAAACGGTTGAGGAAAGGGCTCGGCAGGAGCTGGGGATGATTCGGCGTGATGAAACGTTCTTTCTTACCTACGATTAAACGGGAACATTTTTCCCTGTTTTGATTTTATGCTGTTCAGGCAAAGGGTGTCAGAGTGAGTAGCGCAGAAACCAGGAAAACGGTTCGTTACTGGGCGGTAGTTCCGGCGGCAGGCGTCGGTAGTCGTATGAATGTCGCCATCCCGAAGCAGTATCTGGAAATCAGGGGCAGGCCTTTAATGGTTTATACCCTGGAGCGGCTGCTGGATTTCTCCCTGCTGGAAAAGGTGGTGGTGGTACTGGATGGGGATGATGAATTGTACCCATCGGTGGAGGTGCTGCGGGATTCCCGAATCCTGTTAGCTCAGGGCGGTGATGAGCGTTATGATTCGGTGCTCAACGGCCTGAAAGTATTGCTGGATATAGCCAGTCCGGATGACTGGGTGCTGGTCCATGATGTGGCTCGTCCCTGTATTCGCCGTTCCGATCTGGACTGGTTGGTGAATCAGCTGGGTGATCATCCGGTGGGTGGTTTGCTGGGGTTACCGGTAACGGATACTCTGAAGCGCGCCGGTTCTGATGGTGCCGTGCAGGAAACCGTTGACCGTCAGGGCCTCTGGCATGCCATGACCCCTCAGATGTTCCGTCTGGGAATGCTTCATGATGCCATGGTAAAAGCGATAGCGGATAAAATGCCGGTGACCGATGAAGCCAGTGCTATTGAATATTCCGGTAAACAACCGGTTATGGTTGAAGGGCATGCTGATAATATCAAGGTAACCCGGGGAACTGATCTGGCTCTGGCCTCTCTATATATTGAACAGCAGTCGAAACTTTTTGAGGTCTCTTAATGCGCATTGGTCATGGTTTTGATGTTCACCGCTTCACTGATAGCGAGGGGGATCATATTGTTCTCGGTGGGGTTAAGATACCTTACTCTCACGGCCTGATAGCTCATTCCGATGGTGATGTTCTGCTTCATGCCCTCTGTGATGCACTCCTGGGTGCTGCAGGCCTTGGGGATATCGGCAAACACTTTCCCGACACCGATGAACGCTACGCGGGTATTGATAGCCGTAAGCTGCTTTGTCATGTTATTGCGCTGTTGAAAGAACAGGGTCTGGCTCCGGTAAATGTGGATAGTACCATTATCGCCCAGTCTCCAAAGATGGCTCCTCATATTGATCAGATGCGCCAGAATATCAGTGAAGATATGGGGATTGATTCTGCCCTGATCAATGTAAAAGCAACCACCACTGAAAAATTGGGATACACCGGCAGGAAAGAAGGCATTGCCGTGCATGCTGTTGTTTTGCTTTCAGAAGACAGAAGGCAGAAGACAGAGGGCAGAAAAAGCGCTTGAGATTTTCCAGGATTGCCATTCAATAACCGCGTTAAACGCGGTATGGTTTATTGTTAGTATTTTTAAGTTGAGTACGCATCATGGATGCAGATGTGCCGGTGCCTGTGGATTATTCTCTTGATTGGCATTATGCCCTGGGTGGGCCGTTGGGCCGTTGTCTTTTTAAATCCTGTCATGACGATTTTCTTGTTGATGAGTTACTGCCGTTTGAGCCGGAAGGTGAGGGTGAGCACCTTTTTCTTTTGATTGAGAAAAAAGGTGAGAATACGGATTGGGTTGCCGGTCTTTTGGCCAGATATGCCGGTGTTACAAGGCAGTCGGTCAGTTATGCCGGACGCAAGGATCGTCATGGTGTTACACGTCAATGGTTTTGTGTTTCCCTGCCTGGCAAGGCTGATCCGAGCTGGGCCGGGCTGGAGAGTGATTCTATCCGTATTATTCGTCAGTCAAGACATCGTAAAAAGTTAAAGACCGGGGCGCTGAAAGCTAATGACTTCTGTATCACCCTGCGGAATATTGATGCTGAGCCTGCCCGGGTAGAAGCCCGGCTGGAGCAGATTTCCCGGGAAGGTGTGCCTAATTACTTCGGTGAACAGCGCTTTGGTCATCAGGGAAGGAATGTTGAAAAAGCGGTGGCCATGCTGGCTGGAAAGTTTCGGGTTCAGCGTAATAAGCGATCGGTTTACCTGTCTGCGGCACGGTCCTGGCTTTTTAACCGGGTTCTGTCTGAAAAAGTTGGACAGGGATCCTGGAATCAATACACACCGGGCGATGTCCTGGGCTTTCCTGATAGCAATAGCCTGATTTTTGATACCCCTGATGCAGAGTTGATGGCGCGTCTTGACCGAGGCGAGTTAAGTCCAACGTCTCCATTGTGGGGCAGGGGTTTACCAAAAGTGTCTGACCAGACGCTGCTTTTTGAGCAGTCGATAACCACAGGATTTGTTCAGCTATGTGATGGTTTGGAGAAGGCGGGGCTGCAGCAGGAGCGGAAAGTTAATCGCCTGATTCCGGAACAAATGAGCTGGTCCTGGGGAAATAGTCCGGAAGGTTCATTGCTGGTATTACGCTTTCGACTGCCAAAGGGTCGCTTTGCGACTTCAGTATTGAGGGAGTTGCTTTCTTGTAATGAAGAGCGCCATGAAGAACGTCATGGTGAGTATAAAGAAGAAATTGGAATAATTCAGGATTAGGGAGTTTATGGACGATGACCATATTGTTATCCAACGATGATGGTGTAACAGCCAGGGGATTGGCTCTTTCTTTCGAGACACTTGAACTGCATGGCCAGTGCTGGGTGGTGGCTCCGGATAATGACTGTTCGGGGCGGGGGCATTCATTAACTCTGAATCATCCACTGCGTATGAAGGAACACACCAATGGTTTTTTCAGCGTAGACGGCACACCGGCGGACTGTGTTAATCTTGCGGTCAGTGGTCTGTTTGGCAAGTTACCTGAGCGCGTAGTTTCCGGTATTAACAACAGTGCCAACCTGGGTGATGATGTTCTTTATTCCGGGACAGTGGCTGCAGCCATGGAGGGACGTATGCTGGCAAAAACAGCGATAGCGATTTCCTCCTGTGGTAAAAAAGATCACCATCTTCAAGTCAGCGCCAGAGTGTTACACGATATAATGCTGCGCCTGGATAACCTGAATCTTCCGGAAGGTACCATTCTTAATGTCAATGTGCCTGCCTGTGACTATGAAGATATCAGAGGAATGAAAGTGACCCGGCTGGGTCACCGGGACGGGTCGAAACCGCCATTAAAAATGATAGACCCACGGGGGAATACTGTCTGGTGGATTGGTGGTGTTGGTAAACCATTAGTTGCCGAAGAGGGGACGGATTTTCATGCGGTGTCATCCGGCTATGTTTCGATTACCCCGCTGCAATACGATAAAACGGGGCATAGTACATTATCACTGGTGGAGGATTGGCTCGGAGCCTGTGTATGAAGGATCTTGAAATTGATGGTATCGGCATGACGTCTCGCCGAACCCGGGAGCGGTTGATTCAGCGTCTGGTGGATCAGGGTATTCAGTCGACGAAAGTGCTGGATGCTATTCGTACCATCCCCCGACACCTTTTTCTCGATGAGGCTCTGGCTCACAGGGCTTATGAAGATACGGCATTGCCTATTGGTCATAATCAGACACTTTCCCAACCCTATATTGTTGCCCGAATGACCGAAGCGCTTCTGGGTCGGGAGGGAGTGAACAAGGTGCTTGAGATTGGTACCGGTTCCGGTTACCAGACTGCAGTACTTGCCTCATTGGTAGGGAAAGTTTATTCCGTTGAGCGCATCAGGCCATTGCAGGAAAAGGCAAGGCAGAGGCTTTCCAGGCTGTCATTGAATAATGTGCGATTTCGCCATACCGATGGCGGCATGGGATGGCCGGAAGAAAGCCCGTTTGATGGCATTATTGTCACTGCTGCTCCCGGAGAGATTCCTGAAGAACTGTTGAACCAATTGTCCCCTGAGGGGGGGCGGTTGGTGATTCCTGTGGGTGGTAGTGACTTTCAGGATCTGCTTCTGGTTACCCGGCAGGGTGATGAATACCATCGCAAGGTACTGGACGCCGTTCGCTTTGTACCACTGCTGTCGGGTGTTATACGCTAATGTAGCGTGAAAGATACTCAGAATTTTAAAATGCTTTAATGAAAATGGTCAGTTCAGGATGGCTGGCTTTCGGGAGCGGTTTCCCGTTATTTCTTTAATTTGTTCCAAAGGTTAGAACATGTCGAAATTTGCTTCCTGTTTTGCGCTTGTTGCCAAGGGAATGGCTATGGGTGCTGCTGATGTGGTACCTGGTGTTTCCGGAGGTACCATCGCATTTATTACCGGTATTTACGACCGGCTGTTAAATGCCCTGAAAAGTGTTAACCCGTCATTATTTAAAGTGCTTGGCAAAGAGGGTGTTGCCGGAGTCTGGCAGCGGATAGACGGCACATTTCTGGTCTGTGTATTTGGTGGGGTGTTGACCAGTATTCTGTCGTTTGCCCATGCCATTACTTATTTTCTGGTAAATCATCCGGAAATGCTCTGGGCATTCTTTTTTGGCCTGATTCTGGTGTCAGGATTGCACATGATTCGTCAGGTTCATCAATGGAATGTACCGGTGATGATTTCTCTGCTGGTGGGTGTTGTGGTTGCCTGGGCGGTAGGTATATTGACACCGGGCAGTCTTGAGCCTGAACCGGTAACGCTGTTTTTTGCCGGAGCGATTGCTATTTGTGCGATGATTTTGCCGGGTATTTCCGGCAGTTTTATTCTGTTGCTAATGGGACTGTATGGACCGGTTATTGATGCGGTAAAAAGTTTGAACTTCAGTGTGCTGATCGTGTTTGGTCTGGGCTGTATTGGCGGTTTGTTGAGTTTTTCTCACGTACTGTCGTGGCTGCTGAAAAAGCATCGGGATATGGCTATTGCCCTGTTGACCGGCCTGATGCTGGGATCGCTGGGTAAGGTCTGGCCGTGGAAAGAAACATTGCAGTCACGGATCAACAGTTCCGGAGAGCAGGTTCCCCTGATTCAGGCCAATGTTTCTCCTATGGACTATGAGATTATTACCGGGCAGCCTGCTTATCTGGTTGAATCCATTGGTCTCATGATTTCTGCCATTATTTTGGTGGCGGCTATCGAGTGGCTTGGTAGCAGGAAGCACTAAAGCCATGTGGCAATGCGGGTGAAACTACTGATTAAATTATAATATTTTTAATCATTAATGATTTTTTCTATTCACTTTCTGAATATGATTTTTTGATGATGGTTTGGGCCAGTGGAGTTGATAAAGTGTTGGATTTTATGAAAATCACTCAAATTAATATGAGTGATTGCTCAAAAAAAATACTTTTTCTGCTTTTTTTACTAACTGCCTGCCTGTTGGTTACTGGCTGCAGTCATGACCCTGCCCGGGTGACGGTTACTGACTTGAGGTCGCCCCCCAGGGTGACTTCAGGTCAGCATGTTGTGCAACAGGGTGAGACTCTTTACTCAATCGCCTGGCTCTATAACAGGGATTTCAGAGAGTTAGCAGATAATAATAAAGTTCGCCATCCTTATACCATTTATCCCGGTCAAAAGATCAGCTTGTCGATGCGTCAGCGTCCTGCTGTCAGGCCAGCGAAGCCTGTTGTGAATAATCAAAAGACGGTTGCTTCTAAAAAAAGTAAGCCGGTCAAAAAATATACAGCTAATAAGTCAGCGAAAAAAACCATCTCTTTGTCTGTCAGCGGCTGGCAATGGCCTGCTGATGGTAAAATCATTTCCTCATATTCGCTCAAAATGCCGGTTAACAAGGGGATTGATATTGGTGGCAAATTAGGAGAGCCTGTAAAGGCTTCAGCCAGCGGTGAGGTAGTGTACGCAGGGAGCGACCTGTCCGGCTATGGCAGGCTGATCATTTTGAAACATAATAGTAGCTATCTGAGTGCATATGCGCACAACAAGGATCTGTTCGTGAATGAGGGAGACGCAGTTAAAGCGGGCCAGAAGATAGCCGAAATAGGTTCTACAGGGACGACGGAGCCTAAGCTGCACTTCCAGATACGGCGTGATGGTAAACCGGTTGACCCGATGGGATACCTGCCAGGGCGCTGATGAGGAAGGTCAGTGGCTGTTGTAGTAGAGGGATCTCACGGGTGTCGGCGCAACTTTGGGTTGCTCGACATAGAGTGGGAATTTCCGGATAGGACTAACTCTTATGGCATCAAAGAGGGATGACGCAGAGCTAAGCAGTTATGCTGAAGGTGTAATCCAGGGACAGGATGAATTGAGCCCGGCTCGTAATGCCGGTGGCCTCAATGAAACGGTTGAAGAGAACGATCCCGGTACCGACCGGCCACAGCCTACTGCTGTGACGTCGATCAGTACCACGAGTCGTCGAAAAGAAGACGATGGCTTTTATAAGGCCATTGATGCAACCCAGCTGTACCTCAATGAAATAGGTTTTTCACCCCTTCTCACACCTGAGGAGGAGGTTCATTTTGCCCGACTTGCCCGAAAAGGGGTTGAAGCCGGTCGGCGTCGTATGATTGAAAGTAATCTGCGACTGGTGGTGAAAATTTCCAGGCGCTATGTCAATCGTGGTTTGACGTTGCTTGATCTGATCGAAGAAGGCAATCTTGGTCTGATTCGTGCGGTTGAGAAATTTGATCCTGAAAGAGGGTTCCGCTTTTCAACCTACGCTACCTGGTGGATACGACAGACTATTGAACGGGCGATCATGAATCAGACCCGAACGATCCGTTTGCCTATTCACGTAGTTAAGGAACTGAATGTCTATCTCAGGGCAGCCAGAGAATTGACCCAGAAGCTGGATCATGACCCGAGCCCTGAGGAAATCGCTCAACTGCTGGACAAACCGGTAGCTGATGTCAAGCGGATGCTTGGTCTCAATGAGCGGGTTACTTCAGTTGACACTCCTCTGGGCCCTGACTCTGACAAGTCTATTCTGGATACGATTTCGGATGAAAAGGGTGCCGATCCGGCCGTGTTATTACAAGATCTGGACCTTAATGACAGTCTTGACCGATGGCTGGGTGAGTTGTCAGAAAAACAGAGAGAGGTTGTTGCACGCCGCTTTGGTTTGAGAGGCTATGAAACCAGTACTCTTGAGGAAGTAGGTAAAGAGATTGGTCTGACCCGGGAACGGGTAAGGCAGATTCAGGTTGAAGCTTTGAAAAGGCTTCGCTCTATCCTTGAAAAGCAGGGTTTATCTGGCGAGTCATTATTTAATTGATTTTCCGGTGCATACTACAGAAAACTGCTTCAGTGTTTCCTGGATACATTACATCCCTTCAATAAAAACCATGAGTGAAAACTCATGGTTTTTTTATTGGCGCTTTTTATTGCGATTTTTATTGCGATTTTTATTGCAAGAATGTTTTTAACTCAGCGTTCCAGCTGATCCAGCTTGCCTTTCACACCGTCCCACTCAGCCGCATCGGAGGGAGGATCTTTCTTTTCGGTAATGTTATCCCATACGTCAGCCAGCACTGCGTTCAGTTCAATGAACTCTTGCTGGTCTTCGGGAACCTCATCCTCGGAGAAAATAGCGTTTGCCGGACACTCTGGCTCGCAAAGAGCACAGTCGATACATTCGTCCGGGTGAATCACCAGGAAGTTTGGTCCTTCATAGAAGCAGTCCACAGGACAGACTTCCACGCAATCGGTGTATTTGCACTTGATGCAGTTTTCACCCACTACGAAAGTCATGGTGGTTGAACTCCATTTGATCTGAATAATAAAAAGTACTGCCCGGGTTTGCTTTTATTTCCGAGAGAACAGTCCCTCTCGCGGAGCATTATGCAATGGCAATACAAAAAGTTCGGGCGAGTTTACCAGAATTGTAAACCCGCTGGATAGCCGGGATTACCATAACCTTATACCCTGAGTGATCAGTATACGACTCAGGATATAAGGAAAATAAACTTACTTGCCTAACCCCTTGAGCGTATAGAGCAGCTCCAGAGCCTGTCGTGGCGTCAGATTATCCGGGTTTGTCTTATCCAGAACATCAATGGCTGGATGGGGTTCCGGACTGGCAAACAGGTCGGCCTGAGGTGTAGCTGTCGCCTGTCTGGATTGCGTGGTAACCGGTTGCCAGCCCTGAGCCTTTTGAGGTGCTGTTTCATTTTGCTCCAGCATGGCCAGTTTCTGTCGTGCCTGATTGATCACATGTCTTGGCACGCCGGCCAGCTGCGCGACCTGCAAACCGTAACTCTGGCTGGCAGGACCTTCCTGAACGGCATGAAGAAAGACAATGCGGTCATCATGCTCTGTTGCATTCAGGTGAACGTTCACCACCGTTTTGCACTCTTCAGGCAGCTGGGTCAGCTCAAAGTAATGGGTTGCAAACAGGGTGAATGCACGCGCTGAATCGGCCAGGTATTGAGCGCAGGCCCATGCCAGGGATAGTCCGTCAAAGGTACTGGTACCGCGGCCAATTTCATCCATCAGCACCAG
The DNA here is from genome assembly GCF_031844845.1 of Endozoicomonas sp. Classification (GTDB taxonomy): domain Bacteria; phylum Pseudomonadota; class Gammaproteobacteria; order Pseudomonadales; family Endozoicomonadaceae; genus Endozoicomonas. Next base: position 7,284 of record NZ_JAVRMB020000217.1, on the reverse strand, counting down.
ACTCTGCTCTGTAGCATTATGGAGAATATTGGCAGTCTCGGTCATCTCCACCATAAAGGTTGAGCGACCGCCGGCCAGATCATCAGAAGAGCCGATACGGGTGAAAATCCGGTCTACCAGACCAATTCGTGCCTGAGAAGCGGGTACAAAGCTACCAATATGAGCCAGCAGTACAATCAACGCCGTCTGTCGCATATAGGTCGACTTACCACCCATATTGGGACCGGTAATAATCAACATGCGGCGCTCAACATTGAAGGTAACATTGTTAGCCACAAACGGCTCATCAAGCACCTGCTCGACCACCGGATGGCGACCCTCCACAATCTCAATACCCGGACTCTGCAGAATTTCAGGACGGCAGAAGTTCAGGGTTTCAGCCCGTTCAGCCAGATTACTGAGTACATCCAGTTCTGACAGTGCCATGGAACACTCCTGAAGCGGACCCAGATGTTCCACCATTTTGTCCAGCAGCTCATCATAGAGTGCTTTCTCACGGGCCAGGGCGCGGCTCTTACTGGACAAAGCCTTATCTTCAAACTCCTTTAACTCCGGCGTAATAAAGCGCTCGGTATTCTTCAGAGTCTGTCGGCGGATATAGTCCACCGGAGCATTATCAGACTCACGGCGACTCAGCTCAATGTAGTATCCGTGTACGCGGTTATAGCCTACCTTCAGAGTTGAAAGGCCGGTTCTTTCCCGCTCACGCAATTCCATCTGTACCAGATAGTCCCCGGCATTTTCACTGATAGAGCGCAGCTCATCCAGTTCACCATCATAGCCTTCACCGATGACGCCACCGTCACGGATGACCACGGGAGGATTCTCAATAACGGCTCTGGTCAACAGCTCCGACAGTTCCGGGTGTTCACTGATACTGGTGGCTAGCTGATGTACTGTCTGGCTGTCGATGGTGGCGAGCTGTTGCTGCAGTTCCGGCAGCTGCTGCAATGCGTCTCTCAGTCGTGCCAGGTCTCTGGGGCGGGCAGACTTCAGGGCAACGCGGGCAAGTATACGTTCAATGTCGCCAATATTTTTGAGGACCGGGTAGAGGGATTCAAAGTGGAATCCATCTTTTAAAGCGGTAATGGCGGATTGCCGTGCCTGTAACTTCTCAATATTACGAAGCGGACGGTTTATCCAGCGCCCCATTAACCGGCTGCCCATGGCGGTGGCGGTACGGTCAAGAACTGCTGCTACGGTATGTTCCCGACCTCCGTTCATGTTAGTGGTCAGTTCAAGATTTTTCCGGCTGGCAGCATCCAGTACCACGCTCTCTTCGCGGTTCTCCTGAGCCAGGGCCCGAATATGGGGCAGGGCCGTGCGTTGGGTTTCCCGGGCGAACTGCAGAAGGCAGCCTGCTGCCTCAATAGCCAGCGTTAAATGACTGCAGCCAAAACCCTCAAGGTTCCTGGTCTGGAATTGTCGGGTTAACTGCTCGAAGGCGCTTTCATGGTCAAAGTCCCAGGGCGGACGCTTACTGGTACCCGGGCGTCGCAACAATACCTCTGGCCAGCTGCGGTCATCATTCAGTAACACCTCAGCCGGACTCAGACGCTCAACTTCAGAAAGCAGGGCTTCCTCCCCGACAAGCTCCAGCACATTAAAGCGACCACTGCTGATATCCAGAAAAGCCAGTCCGTACTGGTTATTGTCCCGCTGGTTAACCGCCATCAGCAGGTTATCCTGACGCTCATCCAGCAATGCTTCATCACTGACGGTGCCGGGGGTCAGGATACGAACAACCTTTCTCTCCACCGGGCCCTTGCTGGTGGCGGGGTCGCCAAATTGTTCCACAATGGCAACGGATTGGCGCAGTCGAATCAGCTTGGCCAGATAACCTTCTGCCGCATGGTAGGGAATGCCCGCCATGGGGATTGGTTCGCCACCGGACTGCCCCCGTTTGGTCAGAGTGATGTCCAGAAACTGTGAGGCCTTTTTGGCATCGTCGTAGAACAGCTCATAGAAATCACCCATGCGGTAAAATACCAGGTGATCCCGGTGCTGCTGTTTGATGCGCAGATACTGCTGCATCATGGGCGTGTGGTTGGAGAGGTCAGTATTGGTCATTGAGCAAAAAAATTGTCCGTTTGGCCTGATGCATCAAGCAATTTAGAAGGATGCAGATTCAGGAACAATTATTAAATAGGTATAAAGTAAAAAAGGCTGTGCCATATAGTATCAGTGGATCAGGCAGAATGTCTTCCTGTCGGAGAATGAGCTTAGTCTACAGGTTATTAAACCGTTTAGTGTTCGAATTTCTTTTCAGGGCAAGAAATTCTGGTAAGGGGAGAATGGTTCTCCCCTTACCAGAATTTGTCAGCAACGATTTAATTGTGCTGATCAATCATAACCCGCCCGGGTATTGATCCTGACAAAGTCATTCACATTGCTACGTTACATGTAACGGATAAAAAAACAGGTCAAATCAATCACCGAATATCAGGAGTCACTATGGCCATCGAACCGAATTCCCCCCAAAGTACCCGGCAGAGAGTCGAGCGCCACCGGGCAGCCCTGCGAGAAGCTGGTTTACGACCATTGCAAATCTGGGTGCCGGATGCCCGGGTGGAAGGGTTTGCTGAAGAGTGCCAAAAGCAATCCGCCCGGCTCAAATCCGATACTGCTGAAACGGACACACTGCACTGGATTGAACACGCTTCGGATGATGAGGGCTGGTCATAAAACGGGGGATATTGTTACAGTTGCCATTAAATACGACTACGGGAAACTTCGGCCAGCCCATAGCGATAAGCGTAAAAATAGCTGAGCAATTATAGTACCAGTTGATCAGGCTGAATGTCTTCATGTCGGAGCATGAGATTGGTTATGCTGTAAATTGGCTTTCCGTACCATTCTTGACATTTTATTTTTGATTGTCATCCATGCTCTGGCCTCAAGTTTACGCTTGTTGCTGGTAGATTGAGGATTGTTGCTGGAAGGTTCAGACACAGCGGTCTCTAATTTTTCCAGGTCCGGAATGCCACCAAAACGCATAAATAAAGAAACCAGAGTCGGTTGCCTCCCTGCCAGAGCATCATTCGCATAACTGTTCAAAACATCTTGTTGCGGATGGATGATACCCTGCTTCAACCAAAGTGCTCTTTTATCGAAGGGAATGTTTTTCATGGCTTTTTTCAGACAAGCCAGATTTTTGTCGGCTCCTATTAACAGCCATTCCTCTGCCTTCTGGTAGTCATTTTGCTCAATCGCTTTTTCCAGCCCTCTGTTGAGAATGACAATATCTTTTAGGGCACCCAGCGCTAACCATTTTTTGGCCAGGTCAGGCCGGTTTTCATCGGCAGATTTAGTGAGCCCCGCAGATAAAAGTAGGTTATTTGCTTTGGCATTATAACGGATGCATTCTTCTGCTCTGTCGGGCTGGTTATCAGTAACAGCGTGCTCCAGATTTATTTGCCAATACTCGAGGATGAATTCATTGGCACCTTGTTTTATCCAGATGTCGGCCAGATCCTGACGCTTTGCTTTTGCAGATCGAATCATCGCTTCGTCAAGTTTGGTTAAATCCATTTTTCCGTCCAGTTTTATCCAGCCCATGACCTTGGTAAGCAGGTTTTTTTCCGCCGATTTCTGCAGTTGAGCATTTATGCTATTTTTGATTTTTACGTTATCTTCGTGATTAAAATGTTTCAGGGGAAATTGTTCAAACCACTGACTGACGAGGTCAGGCTGGTTTAAATCCACCAATTCAAGCACCTTGGTGATTATTTTAGATTTTGTTTGTTCTTCATGCGCAACATAGTCCTCTCTGGGACACAGCTTAATCCACTCCCAAGCCTTTGCAGGCTGGTTTTTATCCACCATATTATTTACCTGAGTAATGATTTCAGGTCTGATTTGTCCAGCATTCTGCGCGCCAAAATCTGCTATGGGACACAGCTCAATCCAACCCTTAGCCAAGTCTGGCAGGTTTTGATCCACCGCCTTCAGCAATTGAGTCTTGATTCTGGACCTGATATTCACTGCATCTTGTGGTTTTAAATCTTTTATTGGACATAGCGCTGCCCACTTCGAAGCCAGGTCTGGAAGGTTTTGATCCACCGCGTTCTGCAGTTGAGTACTGATTGCAGCTTTGATTTTTTGAGCCTCCTCAATATTAAAATCCTGTATGGGGCACAGTTCCAGCCACTGCTTGATGATATGGTCTTGAGGTTGCTTTGAATCAAACTGCTCTTGCAGTAGATTAGCTATAAGCTTTTTGGGGCGGTTGACGTCACGGTGACGTTTCAGGAGTTCTTCAATTTCGTAAGGGGTACATTTTTTTTCTTCATAAAGCACTGAAATCTTTTCATTTAGTGAGAGTGATTGTCCATAGTAATCAAGTTCCCTTAATTGGTTCGAACAACCTACCGCTCCTCTGCATGACGGGCAGGATGGTTCATGAGCAGTGTTTCGGTGAAAAACTGATTTAGACAGGCAGTCTGTGTGAAAGTAATGACCGCATTTGGATTGGTAGATGTCTGTTCTGCTAACATGTCTGCCGGAGAAAATTGCATTTGTGTCCAGGCATATAGAGCAGTTGCGAGATCTGGCTTCCTCAAATTCAATGTCTGTCATTGGCGTTGACGGTGTTGGCGGCAAGGGGGGAAGTAGGCTGCTGATATTCATAGTTTCCTCTTACTGGGTAGCTATGGGCAGGCCAGTACACAAAAGATTAATTAACACTACAGACAGTCAGGTTGTAAAAAAGTTCTCTTTGCCCACGTGTTACCCGATGATACACGACCCGTATGGGTACAAGGCACAGGATGAGCGGGTTGATAAAGCTTCTGTACCTGGAGCGGAGCTTGTGGCAATTAGCACTGTGAAAATCGCTTAAATCCGATACACTATTTCAATTATTTCATAAAAAATCTTCGGTGAGCGATTGGCATTGTGCTTGATGAACCCCAGAAAAAATCCATCCAAAAGGCATACAGTGCTTTCCTGGAAAGCAATAAGCTAAAAGCCCGGCCGGGACAGAAGCAGATGATTGCCGAGATTGCCCGGGCCCTTGGCGATATCAAAACAGACAGTGAAGGTCGCAGAATCTCAGACCCTTCCGTCACCGTTATTGAAGCAGGTACGGGTACGGGTAAAACCGTTGGCTATGTTTTGCCAGCGGTTGTCATGGCTCAGGCGGCAAAAAAACGTCTGGTGATCGCCACGGCCACAGTGACGCTTCAGGAGCAGGTCATCAATAAAGACCTGCCCAACATCATTTTAAAAACCGGATTGAACTTCTCTTACACCCTTGCCAAGGGGCGTGGGCGCTATGCCTGTCTCAGTAAACTGGACCGGCTGCTGCAGGAAGAGGAGGCCACTGCCTCTTTGATGGATATGTTCGCCTACGACGGCTTTACCCTTGAGAGCGACCAGTCATCTCTTGCCCTTTATCAGACGATGCTGGAGGCTTTCGCCGCATCCAAATGGGAAGGTGACCGGGACAGCTGGCCGGATGCCCTGGAAGATCAGCAATGGCGAACAATTACTACCGACCATGCCCAGTGCAGTGGCCGGCGCTGTGGTTATTTTAAAAACTGTCCCTTTTATAAGGCCCGGGGTGATCTGGAAACAGCGGATGTGGTGGTGGCTAATCACGATCTGGTGCTGGCGGACCTGGCGTTGGGGGGCGGCGCTATTCTGCCGGAACCTAAAGACAGTATTTACGTGTTTGACGAAGGTCATCACCTCCCCGATAAAGCCATTAGTCATTTTACCTGTCAGTCCAGGGTAAAAGGCACGGCGACCTGGCTGGAAAAGGCGGGTCGGCATTTGCAGAAAACCCTCAGCCAGCAGAGCCTGCCCGGTGATCTTGGGGCGCTGCTGGAGCGAATGCAGCCAGAGTTTGATTCTCTGGTTAATGCCCTGGGGCATACCCGGGAGATGCTGCACAGTATTGCTCAGTTTGAACCGAGAACCCAATTCACCCCCCAGGGTGAAAGTCAGGTGGCCATTTATCGCTTTCCTGAAGGGGTTGTGCCTGAACCACTGCGTCAACAGGCAGAGCGGTTGAAGGCGGGTTTCAGTAAATGCAACGGTATGTTGGAAAAGGTAGCAAAAGTCCTCGATGACGCCATGGATGGTGATGTTCCCGGCATTGATCGCATGCAGGCAGAACAGCTTTATCCGGAAGTGGGCGCCATGCAGTCAAGAATGGAAAGCCATTTTAAGCTCTGGCTGACCTACACCATAAAAGATCCGGAAGGTGAACCGCCTTCTGCCCGCTGGTTAAAGTGGAGTGAGGGTGCTTTTGGTGAGGAACTGGAAGTCTTTAGCAGTCCTATTATGTCTTCCATGACTTTATGGCAGACACTCTGGAACCCTGCCTATGCGACCATTGTAACCTCGGCAACACTGGCGGCCCTGGGAAATTTTGGACGTTTCCAGATGCGCTCCGGAGTGCCTGCTGAATCCCGTTGTGTCGTGGTACCCAGCCCTTTTCACCATAACGAAGCGGCCACTCTGGTGATACCGGCAATGGCCTCGGACCCACGGAATGCAGAAGCGCATACCGGCGAAATTATCGAATTATTGCCAGGCCTTATTTCCGATTCTGATCGTCCACGAGGCATACTGGTGTTGTTCTCCTCCCGCCGGCAAATGAAAGATGTGCATTTTGGTCTGGAGCCACAATGGCAGGAGAAAATACTGCTTCAGGATGATTACTCCCGACAGGAACTGCTGAAAAAACATCGTCAGCAGATTGATGATGGCAAGATGAGCATCCTGTTCGGTCTGGCCAGCCTTGCGGAAGGTATTGACTTGCCGGGGCATTATTGTGAACACGTGATTATCGCCAAGATTCCCTTTGCCGTACCGGATGATCCGGTAGAAGCGGCGCTGTCAGAATGGCTTGAAGCCCAGGGGCGAAATCCGTTTATGGAAATTACCGTGCCGGACGCCGCCATTCGTTTGATACAGGCCAGTGGTCGTTTATTGCGAACGGAGCAGGACACGGGACAGATTACTCTGCTTGACCGAAGGCTGGTGACTGCCCGCTATGGTCAGATGATTCTCAACTCGTTTCCCCCTTATCGCCGTGTCATCGAGCCTGCTTCGGCGGTAATGGTACGATAGAACCTTAAAATAGATGGACAGCTACCCTTGTTGACTTTGTTTAATCATGGATTTGATCAGCTGGATGGCCATACGCTTTACCAGCTTCTGAAACTGAGAGTGGATGTCTTTGTGGTTGAGCAGCAATGTGCTTACCCCGAACTGGATGATAAAGATAACCTGCCTTCTACCCGTCATGTTTTTCTGATGGATGGCGCTGACAGA
>NZ_JAVRMB020000216.1:0-4112 GCF_031844845.1 Endozoicomonas sp. | reverse complement strand
TAATGTCTACCTTAAGTATGAAGACTGATAATGAGTCTTTCTTTATTGTTAGGTATCATTTACTTCAAATGTCAGGAAGTGTTTTTTTTGTTTAAATTTAAACGACAGTAGATATGCATAATGAAAGACCTGACCCCGCGTGCCTGACCCCGCGTGTGACCCCGCGTGTGTTGCTTTGTAAGTGCTCAAAAACCACTGGTAAAAGCTCAAAGCAATAGTGCATCGTTCTTGCTATAACTGAGGTATAGCGACATTGCACTACAGTTTTCCAGTACTTTTTGAGCACTTGCAACCATTCTTTATATCATGATATGACATGACTAAGCATATAACTTAACTGGAGTTAACTAAAAAATGAATGGTTCGAATATTAACCTGAAGCCAGCATCAACACTGGTGACAAATACGGAGCAGGAGCCTGTCAGCGACAAACAAAATCATGAAAAAAAATTAGCGGTCAACAAGAGACCAAATACGATAGAAAGCCTGTTAACAATATCAAAAAAAGTGCATTCTATTTCAGAAAGTCAGACGCCACTCTACATGCCTGATCACACCCCACACGCGATGAGCTATGCTGCTATAGTCAAGCGGACGCTCAAGCCTGCCAAAGAGCGCGCAGGGATTCATATTCCATCAGCCAACCCTGAGCCACCGTTCAAACATCATTTGTCTAATACCACTAATAAAGAACCGAAAACTGAAATCATTAATGCTCATACTCCAAGACCAACTCGTTCAGTAGACCCCGGCCCCGGTTATACTTCCAGAGTGGACAAAACACTGGAAGAACTTTCAAAAACTGAATTAAAAGTCAGTAATAAACAAAAGCATGAAATAGAACAGAAAAAAGAAACCAGCTGGCAACAAGATAACAAATACACTGACAAGCCTGTCAAAAAAATTTTTAACCCAGTTCATTCTCTATTAGCAAACCCAACCCAACCATGCACGCCTGATAAAACGTCACAAGTGATGAAAACTGCTGCTACCGGGCATGCCGAAAATATTCAATCATCCAGCTCTAAGCCCCCACCATTCGAGCGTAATCTTCCCCATGCCATTCATAACAAAGGATCGAAAACTGAAATCATTAATGCTCATACTCCAAGACCAACTCGTTCAGTAGACCCCGGCCCCGGTTATACTTCCAGAGTTGTCAAAACACTGGAAGAACTTTCAAAAACCAAACCAGAAGCCAGTGATCCGTTACAATGGTGCATAACCGTTGCCAGAACATTAGACCTGCTCCGTAGCCGAAATCGGACAAATACCCAAGCCAACCATGAGTATTTTAAAAGTATGTCGATGCCATACTATCAGGAAGCCCTGCTCCCTGCTCTAACGTATTTAGAAAAAACAGCTAATGATAAGCATGGCAATCAACACGTTTATCTATTCAATAGCACCGTTTTAACACATGCCTATCTTCACCCAATGATGCTAAGAACAGGGTCACGAATAAACTTAAGAATGAAAAAAATATTATTAGACTTTATTTATTTAGAAGTTAATTATTTAAAAACCATTATTTCTTTTCCAGACAAACGTTGCGCAACTCAGGTAATGTCAAGACTAAATGGTCTTATTGCAGAAAAATCACCTTCCGTTTCATTTGGACTTATAACTAAAGAGACAGCTAAATCATATAAAAACAAAATAGCCATAATAAAAAATGACATGAGAAATGCTGAAACCACCCTTTCTTCAAAAGAACCAATAGAGCAAGCGTTCTGGGATAAAAACCACACTAAAGCAGAAGAGCTAATAATTCGCCATGGTACTTACAACCACTTCAGATATTTAGGTGACTTATTAAAATCTAACTTCGGCGATATTATGAACTTATCGCCTTTAGTCAGGAATCCCAACCACAATCTGTCTATTTTAAATACAATGCTTATTTTCAAAAAAGAATATGCAACAACCATCCAGGAATATCATCCACTGCGAACCTGTTTCTACACTATTTTGTCGTCTCTGCTTCCACGAATCATTCTTTATTTTCATCTCAATCCAGGCAAGCCGCTGTTTGAAAGTGAAGTTAATAACATCAATTCCATCATACGGGACAAATACCTTGACGGTTCCTGTTTTCCCCTGTGGCAACAGTATAGAAAACCGGAATCAGGAGTGCACAGATCCACAATAACTGATCTTGAAGTATTAGCTATTCTGGAAAAAGCTTATGCCGCCATAGATACCGAAAGTGAAGAGAACTTTGATCGGTCAGCAATGCTATTACGACCACTTTATGATAAAAGAAATGAAATTTCAAAGCTGCCGTCAATAGACAGGATTAAGAAATCTGTGTCAATCATCCGCCCTATTATTTGTCGAGCTTTTACGACACCTGTCAGCGAACATATGTTCAGCCTTCTCCGAAAAAAACCTTTTGTATATAATCATGTAATTGTGAAGATGGCACAATATAAAGAACGGTGCATTTTATTCGAAAAATATCGATTTTTATTCACGGAAACGGTAGATAATGGTTGGAAAAGGGTATTGTGGTATGTTTGGGGTGTATCAATACGATCTGTTATGACTAAAGAGCTGATCGAAAAAGAAGATCTTAAGGACTTGTTGAAGTTAAAGGAGCTATGTGCAACACCTTCCTGCCCAAACACTAGATATAATCTCAAAGCAGCTCTAATCAATATATTTGAACAGACAAACCACCGTCCAGATTTTTTTCTGAAATTTCAGGATCAGCTTGATGCTCTTGCCTTCTGGGCAATAGCTATCTGTGATGAAACCGAAGAAAGACTACTCTGGGAAAAAAGAAAAAGTAAAACTCTGTTGAAAATCACTAAACAGTGGCTGGGTTCCCATCCTCAAAAAACAGAACAACATGTACCAAGTGCCCTGGAACAAGATAAGGAGCCAGTATTAAACACGGAAGTTAGATTTAAAAAAACAAATGAAAAAAAAACAATATCAACCGATCAGCGCTCACAACCACATCCCGACAGTGATCCTGAAAGCTTTATCAACACGCTTGCCATCCAGGTACCACAAGCAACAAACCTGACCAGTCCGCCCTCTCAACAACACGTTGCCTCTGCGGCAACACACCATCAGGTTCTCGCACCTGAATTAACCTCAGACATCAGCAGCAGACCATTCCCAATACAAGCTCTTGGACTCCAGCCCAGCCAACCGCAACTATTCACCTTGTATTCAGTACCTCAGCCTATGGTACAAATGCCAGTCATTGCTTCTTTGCCAATGCCGAATTCGACGGCAATGGTAGAGCCCCTGATACAGGTTAATCTAATACCCATCACCATTACCATTGCATCACCACCACCAGTAGTCGCCAAACCAGCAGTACAGCCAGAACTACAATATCTTGATGCCCTACACTATCAGGCCTTATACAGTCAGGTGCTAAATAAACCATTTAACTCGGATGTTCAAAAAGGTATTAGCTGGATTGACCAGGTATTATCCAGGTTATTAACAAGTGCAGGAGGTGGCGATATACGATACCCACAGGTTCCCGATGCAGAAAAAAATGAGATAATATCAGCTACAAGCATGATCACTCCATGGCTTAAATACTTCTGCTCAAATGAAAACGAGTACCACTGTTTATGCTTGACACTCAATAGAATAACCGACTTTGAGGCGGCTAAAGACATTAATAGTTGGTATGAAACACTATTGAACACTCAAATTCGCCATGGCAATATTGTTGGAGCCACTGAATTGACCTGTGTGTTTGAAGGGTTGTTCCACGTCAGGCATATGCTTGGCCTGAGCAATCGTTAATTTGTTTGTAAAGCCAGATAGAAGTATGAACGAAGCGCAAACCGACAACGCAGTCATCCTGACGATGCACCGGATCAAGTTTTCACCCGTTCAGGGCGTTCCTTTTATCAGAACCGAAACCGGCGAAACCGGGGTCAAAAACCGAAAAACCGGGGTCAAAAACCGGGATCAAGTCTTTCATTGTGCATATCTACTGTCATTTAAATTAAAAAAAACACTTCCTAACATTAGAAGTAAATAATGCCTAACAATAATGAAAGACTCATTATCAGTCTTCATCACAAATCAATGAACAATATAAGTTATGCACAATGAAAGACTTGACCCCAGCTTTT
>NZ_JAVRMB020000215.1:0-15357 GCF_031844845.1 Endozoicomonas sp. | reverse complement strand
TCCTCGCTCCCACGCTCTGCGTGGTAGCGCCAGGACCCAACCACAGACACGATTCCTGTGGTTGGCTATGCATTCCCACGCAGAGCGTGGGAACGAGGTTTCTGGTGGGTTTTGCGACAGCCTCCTTCGCGGGAAAGACGGTACGGACAGCGGACTTCTAACCCGGAATATTGGCCACCATCCGCAAAGAGGTGGTCAGCTCTTCCATCTGCAGCCAGGGGCGCAACCAGGCGATGGCGGAATAACACCCGGGGCGACCTGCCTGTTCCTGCACCATGATTCTGGTCTCCCGCAACGGGGTTCTGGCCCGGGCTTCATTGCCCACGGCATTGGGGTTGGTGTAGAGGCTGATCCAGGTGGACAGGTCTTTCTCCACATCAACCGGGTCCATGGCCGAGCCAATTTTGTCCCGTCCCATCACCTTGAGATAGTGGGCAATCCGGGAGCTGGCCATCATATAGGGCAGCCGGGCGGAAATAGCCGCATTGGCAGTAGCATCCGGATCGGTATATTCCTTTGGCCGGTTCAGGGTCTGAGCCCCCATAAAGACCGCATAATTGGCATTTTTGTAATGGACCATAGGCAGCAGCCCCAGGTCCGACAGCTCCTTTTCCCGCTCATCGGTCAGGTTAACCTCGGTGGGACACTGCTGCACCTGGTCACCGGCTACTGATATGTAGGTGTAATTGGGCAGGTTCTCCACCTTGCCGCCATTTTCCAGACCGCGAATCGCCGTACACCAGCCAAAGGCAGTAAAGGCACTATTAATCAGCAGCCCCATATCGTAAGCAGCGTTACTCCAGGTAAAGTCCCGGTTGGAGCGGGGCCTGCGCAGACCATCCCGACCTTTGGGAAACTCCTCGAGGTTAAAGCCCTTAACCGGGCTTGTTGCCTCACCATACGGCAACCGGGCCAGAGTCCGGGGCATGGTCAGGGCAACGTAACGGGCATCATCGCTGTCCCGGAAGGCGTTCCAGCTGGCATAGGCGGGGGAGTCAAACCCTGCCGCCACCGGCCTGCCCTCTCCGAGCTTGCAGATATCGTCAAACTCAAACAGACGGTGCGATGCGGCGGCAATAAATGGCGAATGGGAGGCCGCGGCCACCACGCCGAGATAGCGCAGCAGGGCCACATCCTCATCGTTGTGGCTGAAGGTATAATCCCCCAGCAGCACCCCGTAGGGTTCACCCCCGGCGGTACCAAACTCATGTTGATATACCATATTGAACAGACGACTGCGGTCAACAGCTGGCGCCTCTTCAAACTGGTCAAGCAACTCATCCCGGGTTATATCCAGCACCCGGACTTTCAACTGCGGACCTACTTCACTGTTGCGGATCAGTTTATTGAGCCCCCGCCAGGAGCCTTCCAGCTTCTGAAAACCCTCCTGGTGCAGCACCTCGGTCAGTTGCCGGGATATTTTATCGTCCAGGGCATTAACCGCTTCTTCAATGGTTTTGGTCAGGTTTTTACTCCAGACCACAGTGCCTTCCAGAGCCTGCCGGGTCAGGGTAGACAGCAGTTCCCGGGTGGTATCCGGTGCGGTCTGGCTGGTGGCTGCAATGGCCCGGTCCAGAAAGCTTGCCGTTTCTTCTGTGGCAGATTCGGCAGACTCTTCGGACTGCAATTGTTCGTCGCTCATGATGCCGGTTCCTCCCGGGGATTCTTTTTTGAACCACAAAGACACAAAGGCACAAAGTTTTTTTGGTTGTTCTCACGCTGCGCGTGTAACAGACCAATCCCTTCTTTTCTTTGTGCCTTTGTGCCTTTGTGGTTCATGTCTTGTAAGTTCATTCTTTATCCTCACCGGCATTATCAGAAGCGCCGATTTCCGCCGGATCAATCCCCAGTTCACCGGACAGCCCCTCCAGGGCATCGGTACTCTGCAGTACTTCCTTAAGCAGGGCTTCCAGGTCCCGGGAACGGTCGGCATGAGCCAGCAGTTCCCTCAGCTGATTACGCACCGCCATTAGTTTGCGCAGGGGTTCAATTTGCTGAACAACATTGGCAGGTTCAAAATCACGCATGGAAGCAAACGACAGGTTTACGGCAAACTCGCTTCCATCCTCAGAGCCATCCTCAGAGCCATCATTGACCAGCTTATTGTCCACTTTCAGATTCAGCTGGGGGCCAATGGTGGCCATAACGGAATCAAAGTTATCCTGATCGATATCAGTAAAGTTCCGAAAATCCACATCCTCCTTCTGGCTGTCTGGCCGGTCGCCGGAAAATTCACCGATAACCCCTACCACAAAAGGCAGCTCACGCTTTTCCAGAGCACCGTTGGTTTCCACATCATAGGTAATGCTGACCCGGTTTTTACTGACCCGTTTATGCTGTGTATTCAAAGCCATGGTGGTTGTCCTTTATTGGAATGGGATTCAGCCTTTACTGGAATGGGATTCAGCCTTGCCGGTGGGCAGATCGTAGGTGACATCACCACCGGGCTCCAGCTTGCCGCCTTCTCCCTCATTCCAGTGCTTCACTTTTACCTTGCTGTAGGCCAGGGCAATACTCTCGAAAGGGGTGGCGCCATCGGAAGCACTGAGGCTGTAGTTGACAATACGGGCATTGATCAACTGGAGCTGCAGATAGACCTGTGCACCCTGGCCGGAACGGTCCGGCTTGGTCACAATAATATCGATGGTGTCGCCTGCATCCCCGGGCACGTACATACGGGAAAGAATATTTTCCGAGGCACCGTCCATCTCCTTGCTGATGGTGATCTCACTCATGGACACCATCCCGGAATCCCGGTTCATACCATTCCCGATGTCCATAGTGACCGCACGGGCAGCGCCCCAGTTAAAGGAACGAATGGCAAACCAGCCCTTACCGCCGACACTGTCCCCCCCCGTGTATTCAGCCGTGGCATCACCTTTGCTCTGGGCTTCACCCAGCTTCATGAACATGTTAGCCATAACTTTTTCCTCGGGTACAAACTGTTAACAAGCGGGGCTGGTTACACAAGATCGTCCAGATTACTGATGTTCAACCCGCCAGGCGCATCGGCAGCAGAGGGCTTTGGCTCAGTATCAACATCTGACTGACGACTATTGTTTTCTATCTGTTCAGGTTTTGCTGCAGGAATGCCGTGTTCTGCTGGTTCTGATGATGGTTCCGATGATGGTTCTGATGCTGGTTCTGATGATGGTTCTGATGCTGGTTCTGATGATGGTTCTGATGATGGTTCTGATGATGCTTCTACCACTGATTGACTGCGGTGTTCTGTGCCTGCTGGCTCTGTGACCGGTGATTCGGTGAGGGCTGTAGGCATCTGGCCAAGCCCGGCCACTGAGGGGCCGGGGATTGGTATCCGGTGTGTCATATTCATGCCAGTTAACTCGGTGATTCTGCCCAGCAGGTGGTCATTACCCTCCATCAGCTCGTTCATTAATTCCGGTAACGGCGTATATCCCCAGCGAATGGCTTTCTCCAGTAAATACGACACCGGACTCTGCGGCTCTGTATGCTTGAAATAATCCGATAGCAACCTGAGCTGCTGGAATGCCTGGTTACGGTTGAAGGACGGGTCAACACCGGAGGTTCCGGCCGGCCTCTCACTCACGCTGGCAACTTCTTCCCCATGCTCAACGGGGATATCTGTATCTGACACTTCTTTGAAATCATTTCCGGCAGCAGTTTCATGGTTGCTGGCCCGGGTAGCCTTGCGCGCATCCGGGGGCCATGGGGTAATCAGGCCTTCGGTAAGATCCTGAATGGCCAGCAGACCGGACTCCAGTGCCTGACGCAGAAACCGGCTGCCAGGGGCCGGCATATTGCTTTTCCTGAAATGGGTTATCAGGGTCTTATCCAGGGCATCCAGCCCATCAAGAACATCCTGAATGTCGTTTATTTGCTCAATTACATTATCAATGTCGTTTTTCTGAAAAGTGGAAAAGGTGGTTCTGACCTGCTGCTTCAGTTCATTGCGACCAGCCTCTTCCCGCTGGTAACGGGCATAGTCAATATCACTGACCAGGGGCAGCATTCGTAACGGCACGGCGATCTGGCAACTCTCCTCCGATTCACCGAACAGCAGTTTCAGGGCTCGCCCCTGAACCTCGGCCCGTTCCATGGCGGCATTATCCGGATCCGTTGACCGGAGTTTTTCCTCCGGCAGCCAGGGCTGCACCTGCTCACCAAATACCCGGACAGCCCGATCAATCAGCTGAATCACCAGAGCCAGCTGGGCAAAGGGTTTTTCCGTGAAGAGCTGGGCCATGGCCAGCCAGGCCAGGCATTCCAGATCCCGGGAAGATTTTTCCAGGATTTCCAGTAACTGCGAACCCAGCTGCAGCCAGTTGTTCCGGTTCTCAATCTCAAGGACATCCAGCTCAACGGGATCCGGATTCAGGGACAGTGTCTGCAGGCTGGTCTGAGCAATGTTGTAAGCATTGCGCAAAGGCCGATACAGGGCGCGGTTACTTTTCAGGTACTCACCGGCCGGTGAATCCGGTGAACCCCCTGAAAGAGGCACCAGAAAAGAGTCAAGCTGTTCGACAGATAACAACTCTGGCATGGCAAGAACTTGGTACTTATTTTCAATAAACTGAAGACAGATTAGTTCTACTTCTCCGGTTCTGCCAGATTCTGTCGCCTACATAATGTCGTATATTTTCATATACGTATAAAAACCCGGCAGACACTTTAGAACAAAAATTAATCATTATGACCTAGATCAAAAAAACAACTAAACAAAGTCTGTACAGTCCGCTCCATTGATTACTAATGAGCGGGTAGCACGCTATGTCACAAACTTTTACTCAATCGATTCCTGCCAACAATGCCGCTTCAGGCAGCTGGGAAAAACGCGATACTGAATGGATGCTGACATTGTTTGGTACTGCCATTGGTGCCGGCGTACTGTTTTTGCCAATCAATGCCGGACTGGGTGGCATCTGGCCTCTGATCCTGATGACTATCATCATTGGTCCAATGACTTTTCTGGCGCACCGCGGACTTAATCGCCTGTGTCTGTCATCGAAAAACCCGAATGCCAATATCACTGAGACAGTGATTGAGCACTTTGGACAAAAGGCAGGCAGCCTGATCACCCTGGGTTATTTTGCCTCCATCTACCCGATTCTGCTGATTTATGGCATTGGCATTACCAATACCGTCAGCTCACTGATGGTCAATCAGCTGGGTATAGAAACCCCCAATCGCGCAATCCTGAGCTTTGTTCTGGTAGCACTTATGGTCAGCGTGATGGTGGCAGGACAGAAAACCGTCCTGAAAGTCACCAATACCATCGTTTACCCGTTGATCATCGTGCTCTTCGGTACCTCTTTGTACCTGATTCCACAGTGGACTACCGCACAGTTTGACGTCAGCATTTCTGCCGTTGATTTCCTGAAAACGCTTTTCCTGACCATTCCGGTTCTGGTCTTTGCCTTCAACCACTCGCCGGCGGTCTCTTCTTTCTCTTCAACCTATCGCAAGGATCTGGGCGATCAGGCAGAGCAGCAAACCAGCAAAGTACTGATGCGCACCACCATGATGCTGGTTGGCTTCACCATGTTCTTTGTTTACAGCTGCGTACTGACACTGTCACCCGCAGAACTTCTGCAAGCCAAAGCAGCCAACCTGCCGATCCTCTCTGTTTTTGCCGAGCGCACTGATAACCAGATATTCGCATGGCTGGCGCAGATTGTTGCTATCGTTGCCATCTCTTCCTCCTTCTTTGGCCATTACATGGGCACCCGTGAAGGACTGAAGGGCATGATCGTCAACCAGGCAAAGGCAAAAGGCAAAACAGTAAACCTGAAAGCGATCGATAAAGGGATCATCGTCTTTATTACCCTGTCGGTCTGGGCCGTAGCCTATGCCAATGTCAGTGTGATGGGCATGATCGAGTCTCTGGTTGCCCCTATTCTGGCGATGATCCTGTTCATCCTGCCGGTGTACGCAACCCATAAAGTTCCGGCCATGGCGCAGTACCGTTCAAAAGCCAATATCTTCACGGTGATCATGGGTATCATTGCCATCACGGGCTTTATTACTTCTCAATTGATCTGATACAGCGGGATAAATAACAACGCTTATTCGGAAATCCGGGAGTAGCCACGCTACTCCCACAATATCCCCCCAGCGCAAACACCGGCAAAATAGAACCCTGACTTTCCAGCAGTAATATCTCAGTGCAAACCCTGACAGAGACATTACCCCTGAACAGTTTCCCCGATGGTCACCAGCGGCAGTACCAGTAACTATGCTCAGTATTTTTGATATTTTCAAAACCGGCATCGGCCCTTCCAGCTCTCACACAGTTGGACCTATGTGGGCGGGCTATCGCTTTGTTAACGAATTGGCAGAAAAAGGGATCCTGTCCAGTATTACCTCTATTCGGGTTGGCCTTTATGGCTCACTGGCCCTGACCGGGGTTGGTCATGGTACTGACAAGGCGACATTACTTGGCCTTGCCGGTTACCGTCCTGACACCATTGAGCCTGATGATGCCGACACGATTTTTGCAACGATAAAAGAAAAGCAATCCCTGGATCTGGCCGGTCATCAAACCATTGAGTTTGATTATGATACGCAGCTGATTTTCCATAACGGTGAAAGCCTGCCCGAACATCCCAACGGCATGCGGATTTTTGCCTCTGATGCCAACGGCGTGGTTGTTTATTTCAAATCCTATCTGTCTGTCGGCGGTGGATTTATCGTCAGTTCAGACGAATTTAACAAGCCAGAAGCGGCTAATGGTTCGGAACCGGCTGACGCCATTCCCTACCCGTTCAGATCCGCCGCCGAGTTGCTGGATCTGTGCCAGCAGCATCAGCTGACCATCGCCCAGCTCACCATTGAAAACGAGGTCGCCCGGCACGACGGCAACCTTGAGCTGGTCAATGAAAAGATTGATGGCATCTGGGAAGTGATGAACAGCTGCATCGAACGCGGCCTGAAAATGGAAGGTTTTTTACCGGTCAGTGGTCTTAAGCGACGCTCTGCCAACATGTACAAAACCCTGACCAGCAACCCCGAAGCGATGCTGATGGATCATTTTGCCATTATGGACTGGGTCACCCTGTTCGCCATGGCGGTTAATGAAGAAAATGCCTGTGGTGGACGGGTTGTCACCGCACCAACCAATGGTGCTGCTGGCGTTATTCCTGCGACACTGGCTTACTACACACGATTTATTTCCAGAAACAATCAACAGGGTATCCGGGATTTTATTGCCACAGCGGCAGCCATTGGCTCCCTGATTAAAATGAACGCCTCAATTTCCGGTGCCGAAGCAGGCTGCCAGGCCGAAGTAGGCTCCGCCTGCTGTATGGCCGCTGCGGCACTGGCGGCCGTTCAGGGCGCTACCATGGAACAGGTAGAAAATGCGGCGGAAATTGGTATGGAACACCATCTGGGCATGACCTGTGATCCTATTGCCGGCCTGGTGCAGATCCCCTGTATTGAGCGCAATGGTATGGCGTCCATTAAAGCCATTACCGCAGCAAGACTGGCCATGCGTGGTGATGGTGAGCATGCAGTGTCTCTGGATAGCTGTATTGAAACCATGTACCGCACCGGACTGGATCTTCAGGCTAAATACCGGGAAACTTCGCTGGGGGGGCTGGCACTTTATGCCAGGGCGCAACCCATTAAAATGGTTTCCTGAATCGACTTTATCCCTCCTTGAGCTGCCATAGCTGGAAGCTCAGGCACCCCCTTAATAATTTACC
This sequence comes from Endozoicomonas sp., assembly GCF_031844845.1. GTDB lineage: Bacteria > Pseudomonadota > Gammaproteobacteria > Pseudomonadales > Endozoicomonadaceae > Endozoicomonas. The sequence goes on along the minus strand of NZ_JAVRMB020000215.1, from coordinate 7,672 downwards.
GATTTAGAACTCGATATCCGCTCACCCTGAGCGTCCTTCGACTTCGCTCAGGATAAACGGACGAAGGTTATTTGGATACGAGCCTGACCTGAGAATAACATTGCCTGTATAAAGCAGCATGAGAGCCATACAAATGGTCGAACCATCTATTGACTTTATTTATGATCTTTAAGCAGTTTCAGATGGTAAAGATAAGGGGTCATCTTTTCGTCAAACAAATACTTTTGCAAATTACTATCATTACCAAGCTCTTTGACAGTCTGGTCATTGTTCAATACCCACATGCCTCTCTCGCTTTTTTCAATATAAACATAATGACCGGAATTGATATCGCCTTTATGAGAGCAGAAGCCGGTAACAGAAGTGTTTATATTTAAGGAGTTCCCTTTCATATCAATAACTGGAATATCAACACCTTCCAGACAGGACTCGAAGAACATTATCCCCTCATTATGCAGCTTCTCGCCAGTCTGATTTGTATAGCTGAAAATTCTCGGCAACAGCATAAGCGATTGAAGCTTTTCAGGGTCGACAACCAGCACCATCTTTTTAGTGGGTTTGATCCATGGGGGGATCTCAGAGCGTACTGTCGCCCCTGTCGCTGTCGCTCTTTCGAAATAACCATCCTCGTTGAGCTTTATTGATTTAACACTCATCAACCGTGCCCGGTCAGAATCGCATTCACAGCTATTAGCAAAATGTTCTTTATATCGCTCAAGTTCCCTTTGATAATCATCCCGATGATTCATATTATCCTGCCGCAGAGCACTGCGATCTAACTTGAACTCTTCAGCGTGTTCACTACCCCACAAAAAATCATCTATTACTTCTTCTTGAAAAAAATCATTCAGACATTCCATGTAGCCGGCTGCCTCGCCTCTCTTTAAATTGGGGGTGATAATCGTTTCCCTGGAGCTGTCTTCTTTATATTTGAAGCCATGAAAACGTTCACCAATTGTCACCTTGAATTGTGACGTTACCCGGAAGGAATATTCCGGTTTCTCAGAATACCCCAGGATTTTATCCAGCAGCTGAATCAGTTCATGGACATCATTCTGCCGGTTATCAGAGAATTGCTTATTAACGTCATCTTGCTGGCAGCGGAGCTGTAACTGTTGAAAAAACTCAGCGCTCTTTTCATCGACCCATTCGCTGCAGAAATACCCGGCACGAAAGTACTTTATGGCTGCCAGCAGGTTAATCAGCTTTTCCCTGAGCATCTGATTCTCTACAGCCCCGGTAGTACCCATGTCACTATTAGCACTAACTCCTTCGAGAGATCTATTAAGCGCCTCTATTGATACCTGGTTAGCCAGCATTTTTATCACTGAATTGTAGTAACACAGGTTTCCCCGATTGACCAGGCCCGGAGCTTTATCAGCCTGTTCCATCTCGGGTCTGTATAAATTAATATTTTCAGGTGCCTTGGCAGCAAAAAAAACATGGCTCTGTTTATCCGGTATTTGGCAATAAATCAGATCGTTAATCAGCTTTGCCCTGACTATACCCCCTGGCATCGAAGTGGGTATTTCTGCCCTATGGCTGATGCTTTTGTTGATTACCTTTTGTAATTTATCAGAACTCTTGTTTCCCATACCATAGCCGCCCCCCCATAATGATTCGCGGAAATCCCACATCTTGATGGTATTAATCTCGTTAATAAAATGCTGCCATGCATATTCCATTTCAACCGCTGGAATCAGTCCAGCCCTGACCATGAACAGCCTTAGCATCAACAGATCCAGGTTACGTATACCGCGTTCTGTTACTGAAGGATAATCTTTATTTTTGCGTAATGATTGCAACATTTGTTCAGAGTCAACACTCCGGGAGTGATTGACAAGCGTTGTTGTGATGTTTTCTCCAAGGTATTCCTCAACCTTTTTATTCAATGTCTCATCCGGAGATAAGCTTTCACTGCGACAACGTTCAATATCTTCCTGAATGATTAAATCGCAGAATAACTTCCTGAAGCCAGGCCTGTTGAGATCGGTTTCAATCTTGCCAATATCCTTCCGGACAGATATAGAATCAGATCCCCCACAGAAATCAATAATATTCTGTCTGGTAATCGGTATTATCACGTCCCTGAAAAGCTGGCCTTCTCTATCCGTTTTGTATTGGATAATACCGGCAGCTGCCATTCTCAAATACAGGCGCTCCCTGACCGGATATTGTTTGGCTACCCTTTTCCCGATCTCAGTTACAATCCGTTCTTTCTTCACGAGTGGAAGCATCCGGCTAACAGAGTCTGCAACACGGGTCACCATATTACTGAACATGCCTGTCTTTTGCCGAACGACAAACTCTTTATTCTCAACGTCCGTAATAACACCTCCCTGATTGAGACTGTTCCAGCATTGAGCACCTACAAAATCCTTTGGATTCATCTATCACCTTTATAATCGAATAAGCGGTAAAGCGGTCGGGAGAGGATCTCAATATCGTAAAACAACAAAAAAGAAAACTTGTATTTCAAAATTTCTGACCAATAGATCTTTCAAAAGTTCCACGCCCTGGGCTTCTACAGATGGATTCGTGTTATTCCGACAGATCAACTCCACCAGCATTCAGGACAGCCTGTTCGCAGCGCAAGCAGGACAGCCTGTTCGCAGCGCAAGGATTGAAACTTATTTTTGACCGACCCTTTCGACCATCAAGTTCAGAATTTTTGAGGGTAGATACCTGAGATCTGTTTGACTGCCAGCAATAGCCTCTTTGAGCTGACCGGTAATGCTCTGACTCCATACCGATTAAAATTGAACTTAATTAGCCAGATAGACTCTAAAATCATTCTGAGCGGGATGAAATAGCTGGCAAAATTATTGCCTTGAATAGAACGGGTTTCGAGTAGTTATTACTCCTGCTCGCCCCCTCTTTTTTAATTTAAACAGCGGTTTTCTAACTCAACCTATCAAACATTGCCAATAAAAATTGAGATCAAGGAAACAGGATGAATATGTATTGTCAATTATCGACCTCAGCCAGAGCTTACGAAAAGCCTGCTTCATCTTCAGATAATGACGGTATTAGCGGTACTGTGTCAGTTACCAGCGGTGGCCACACAGTCAGCCCCGCTCAGTCTTCCAATAAATTGAGCGTCACAGCCACGCAATTACACTCCCTGACGGGTAATTATGCCGACAAATCCGAAAAAACTATCCCGTGCAATATTCTCCAGTATGGCCAAAAACTCCCTGAGCAAATCACACCACCCGGAAAGTTTCACGGAGCTTTAAATGACAGCGACAAACTTGTTGAAAATTTATTAAAACGGGCTTCAGTTGCAAAAACGGTCTTTAATCCTGAAGCAGGCAGCCCCGGAAAGACAGTCAAAGCAGGCCATGAATCAGAAGAATTTAAACGTACCTGGGATCTTTACCAACAAAAAAACCTGGAAGCCAACAGGGGAATTGCTGATCCCAAAAAGCAACAATTCAACGGAAAGCAACTGTGTGTGTATTTTTCTATTCCTCAGTTTACCGATGACAACTCAGAGGAAACAGGTCTGAAGTTGAAGTTAGTGCCCAGTGATTATTTTTCACAGGCGATTAGTCGATCGAACAAAGCGAACCATGATATTTCAACAGTAAGAACAGCCTACAACTGCGGTGCAATTATGCTGGTCATGACCACCGATAATAAAGTCGTCTTCGGATACCGCAATGACAAACCTATGTTTACTGCCGGCTTCATTTTTGGTGACCGCGAGCAACAGACGGACGAGTCTATCGCGCCAGCTCTTGATAAAATTGGCAAAACAACGACTTTTGCAGACCTTGCCCGTGAAACCGCATTAAATGAGCGCAGGGAAGAAGTTTATGATGATGATGGAAACTGGGATACAACCATAGAAACCTTTGGAATGATTGGCGAAGCTCTACACTGGCCAAGTAAGAAAGCAGAACAAGACTTTCAAAAATCAGTGTTTGTCATTAAAAGCACCGTATTTATGGAACATATTCCAGTATCCTCTAAAAAACTGGAAGCATTAAGGCAAAAGAAGGCACCGAAAGATGATCACGAGCTGGGAGAGTTGCATTACCTGGGGAAAGATGATTTTAAAAATGAAAGTAGAGGTAAAGAGTTCATTGCGGAGCATGCAAAATGTTTTGAGATGCTGTCACAGTTTTTTACCGACAAAGTTACCGAAAAAAACTGAGTGCAGGAGTGCAGGAGTGCAGGAGCACTTTATTTAGTGCTCCTGCAAAAGCTATTAACCGGCCATTTCCAGCAACAATTTGTTCAATCTCTGAACATAAGTGGCCGGATCATCCAGCTGACCACCAGCCGCCAGGCTGGCCTGGTCAAATACCACCCGGGTCAGATCCGCAAAGCGGTCTTCATCCGCTTCTCTATCAAGACGGGCAATCAACGGATGCTCCGGGTTAATCTCAAAGATCGGCTTGGCCTCAGGCATGCTTTGACCAGCCGCTTCCATGATTCTGCGCATTTGCAGGCCCATGTCGTTCTGGCCAACCACCAGACAGGCCGGTGAGTCAGTGAGGCGATGGGTCACCCGTACCGATTCCACATCCCCAGCCAATACATCCTGAACCCGCTTCACCAGATCTTCATTGTCTTTGGCAGCGGTTTCCTGGGCCTTCTTCTCATCTTCAGAGTCCATGGCACCCAAGTCCAGATCGCCACGGGCGGTATCGACAAATGACTTACCATCGAACTCAAACAGGTGAGACATCAGCCACTCATCAACACGGTCGGAGAGCAGCAGGACTTCAAGACCTTTCTTACGGAATACTTCCAGGTGCGGGCTGTTTGCCGCCGCTTTCGGATTTTCTGCAGAAATGTAATAGATCTTGTCCTGACCTTCCTGCATCCGGGAAACGTAACCTTCAAGAGTTTGATCCTGATCGGTTCCCTGACTTTCGGTGCTGGTGAAACGCAACAGCTTGGCAACACGCTCACTGTTGGCGTGATCTTCAGCAGGGCCCTCTTTCAGAACCTGACCAAACTCTTTCCAGAATCCCGCGTAGCTCTCAGGCTCTTTTTTAGCCATTTTTTCCAGCATATCCAGCACCCGTTTGGTCAGTGCGGTTTTCATGCTGTCCACAGCAGGATCTTTTTGCAGAATTTCCCGGGAAACGTTCAGTGACAGGTCATTGGAATCCACAACCCCCTTGATAAAGCGGAGGTACATGGGCAGAAACTCATCGGCCTGATCCATGATATAGACCCGCTGAACATAGAGCTTAAGCCCTTTTTGCATATCGCGGTTATACAGATCAAACGGCGCTTTGCCCGGAATATAAAGCAGGCTGTTATATTCCAGCTTGCCTTCAACCCGGTTATGGCTCCACTTCAGCGGATCGGTATGATCGTGGCTGACGTGCTTATAAAATTCTTTGTACTCTTCATCGCTGATGTCACTGCGGGAACGAGTCCAGAGCGCCTTGGCAGTGTTTACGGTTTCCCACTCAGGCGCTTTATCTTCCGCCGGCGCTTCTTCTTCATCCCCTGTTGGCATGCTCTCCTTAACCATCAGGATCGGCATGGAAATATGATCAGAATACTTGCGGATGATATTACGCAGACGCCAGCCATCGGCATACTCTTCAGCTTCCGGCTTCAGATGCAGAATAACGGTGGTACCCCGCGTTTCCTTATCAATGGCTTCAACGGTAAACTCACCGGAACCATCGGAAACCCAGCGCACACCTTCCTCTGAATCCGCCTTACGGGTTTCTACTGCCACCTTATCCGCCACAATAAAGGAGGAATAAAAGCCAACACCAAACTGACCAATCAGCTGGGAGTCTTTCTTTTGATCGCCGGACAGCGTGCTCAGAAAGTCAGCGGTACCCGACTTGGCAATAGTACCCAGGTGGGCGATCACATCCTCCCGATTCATACCAATACCGTTATCAGAGATAGTGACGGTTTTGGCGTCTTTATCGAAATCCACCCGGATTTCAAGGTGCGGGTCACTCTCCAGCAGCGCACTGTTATGAAGGGCTTCGTAACGCAGCTTATCCGCTGCATCGGAGGCGTTGGAGATCAGCTCCCGTAAAAAAATCTCTCGATTGGAATACAGTGAGTGGATCATGAGGTGCAGAAGCTGCTTAACCTCAGTCTGAAAACCCAGTGTTTCTTTTTTCGTTTCGACGGTCATTGGCCCCTCAATCTCGCTTTAATAATCTATTGAGTTTCTTGATGACACTGAGATATGGGCAAAGCGGATAAATTCAACCCTGATTGACAACTGATTGATAAAAAGCTCACTGACGATGGGATTATTCTGTGTCACCGGCCTGTCGAAACCCAGCCAGTCCTCAAAACTTCCTGCACTTAAAAATATTGTAATTTCTTTTCTTCGGGTCTTTTGAATTCTAAGTGGGTAAGACAGACTGCAATGAAAGATAATCAGGGGATAAGCCACGCAAAATAGACATCGTCATCCCCGCTACACACCGTCATCCCCGCTACACACCGTCATCCCCGCGCAGGCGGGGATCCACTGCTCGAGACAGACCCCACTCTCGAGATGAATTCCCGGCTTCGAGGCTGTCGCAAAAGGTAACCGGGCAACAATCTGGCCGCAGGTCGGTTCGCAAGTGAACCGACCTGCCAAATCTACCCATTTTAATTTCAAAAGAGCCTTATTTTCCAGGTTTGCATCAAACGCTTCGCGAATTCCCTAATTAAAGCCTGTTTTCATCTGACACCCATTGATGCAAAATGCACCTCTATCCTCTGACTATTTACTACAGCCCAGAGCCTCGTTTTAGCCTGAAATACCATTTCCGCCCTTTTGCAGCGTGGGCAATGAAGCCGTAGCCAGAAGCTGAAATAACATTATCTTTCTGCCATTCATGAGATGCATACGATGGCGGGCGTTGGAGAATCAATGACGGAAACGCAATATCTTTTAGCCTGGGTTGTCTACCTTACGGGAGCTACTGGCTGTCTACTCAGCCTGTGGTTTATGGTTCGCAAGTGGTATCCACGACTCAAACGGCTACTGATGATGACCTTTGCGATTCTTTTTTTTCTACCCGGAATCATTTACCCCGAACAGGATTACCTTGGCCCTGCGTTCCTGATCAGTTTATATGATGGCTTAAGCCTGGGAGTTGATACCATGTGGCGTAGTGGTCAGGCGGTTGCTATAACGGCTGGCGTCGCCGCTATCGTGGCCTTTTTATTACCCGTCGGCAAAGCTAAAGCGGCAACCAGCGACGATAAAAAGAAGTCGCAACAGGGCAAAAGAAGCAATAGCGCTCAGCGTCAAAGAAAAGAGCCTACCTGTTAAAATCGTTGTCCGTTATCCGTAGTCCGCAAAAGCGCAAGCGTGACCTGCTTTTTCGGACTACGGACTACGGGCATCGGGCAATTCTTCAACTTAACGACGATTTATAAAAACATGTGTGAACTTCTCGGGATGAGTGCCAATACCCCCACAGACATTGTCTTCAGCTTTAGCGGTCTGATGCAGCGTGGTGGTAAGACAGGTCCCCACAGCGATGGCTGGGGAATTGCCTTCTATGAGGGAAAAGGATTGCGGGAGTTTCGTGATCCCAACCCCAGCTGTGATTCTGAAATTGCCAACCTGGTGTGTCGCTACCCCATCAAAAGTAACATTGTGGTCAGCCATATTCGTCAGGCAAATGCCGGAAGAATCGCCCTGGAAAACACCCACCCATTTACCCGGGAG
>NZ_JAVRMB020000214.1:0-8071 GCF_031844845.1 Endozoicomonas sp. | reverse complement strand
GAATAAAGGGCTCACTTCCGGAAGGCTTCAGCACCTTTACAGGCCAGCTGATCGGCAATTTCATTTTCACGGTGCCCTGTATGGCCTTTAATCCAGCGCCAGTCTATTTTATGTCGCTGGTTCTGTTCATCCAGCAGCTGCCAGAGATCCTGGTTTTTAACGGGCTGACGTGATGCTGTTTTCCAGTTTTTGCGCTTCCAGCCCGCAAGCCATTCGGTAATCCCCTTGCGTACATACTGAGAGTCTGTGGTAAGGATAACGGTACAGGAACGCTTCAATGCCTTCAGGCCTTCAATGGCCGCCATAAGCTCCATGCGGTTATTGGTGGTTTCAGGTGCACCGCCATAGAGCTTTTTCTCAACGTTGCCATAACGGAGTAAGACACCCCATCCACCAGGACCAGGATTCCCTTTGCAGGCACCATCGGTAAAAATTTCAATTGTCTGACTCAAGAAGAACTCCAGTCTTTACTAACTTTAACGGCACTGGATCTGCCGACACTGGGGCGTGAGAGAGGCTGACCCACAAACCGTCTTCGCACATCAGACCAGACCTTTCTAACCGGTATTAACCCAGGGGTTTCACGAGTTGCAATCATCATATAAAAACCACCAACCGGTAACTGAAATTGCTCAAGACGCTCTTCAATGAGGTCGCCTCGCAACCCCGTGAAAAATTTTTTCAGGGGATGGACATAACCACCGTAGACTACCTTTTCAACATTGAAATTCAGCAGTGCCAACCAGTCTTTGAGTCTGGACGGTGATATAAAATGAGCATCCCTCAGCAGCCTGCGCTGACTGGGCACACACCAGCGGGCCATATTGTTCAGGCTGTATGGATTGAAGCCAATAATTACCAGTTTTCCATCCGGTATGATGGTGTTGGCGGCTTCGCTCAGCAGGCGATGAGGGCTATCCGCGATTTCAAGCGTATGCTGCAACAAAACCAGGTCAAGACTGCCAGGAGATACCGGCCAATAGAGGGGATCTGCAATAATTTGAGGCCGTGAACAATCAGCAAGGTGACTTGAACTCAATATAAATTGCCGCCGAACCGGGCTACTGGACATAAGGTCTGCCTGCCAGGAGGCAGAAAACTGTCCGGCATGGAAACCAAAAATCGTGCTGAGTTCCCTCTCCAGGAGACTTTGCTCATAACCCACCAGAATTTTTCCGGAGTCTGTCTCCAGCCAATGCCGCAAGTCTCCAATGCGATCAGAGAGACTGCGTTTGGTCCTTTTCCCAAAACATCGAATCATGCAAATTATTGTACCAGTAAAAAGTCAGCGTTTTTTTCACACCTGATGTAAGGCGGGGCGAGCAGGACGGTTGCAGTATTTCAGCAATCTTCCCTAATAAACAAGCTCAAAGCAGGCTATTTTTCATAACCATGCGTCTTCATGTTAACCTTCCTGCTGCCCAGTTTACACTGAAAATATCAATCAATGTCATCAAAGGGAGAGGCGTTATAACATGCTCCACATGGTACAGACATTCTTATAGTATGTGGCTCATCCAATAACATTCCCCGTGCAAACAGTGCAAATGATGATCACCGGGATGAACGTAAGGACGTTAAGGCAATGCTGATCATATCCCCGATACCCGCATTTCATGACAACTATATCTGGATGTTCCATTCGCCGGATAGCAGGAATGTTTACGTTGTTGATCCCGGTGATGCCAAACCTGTTCAACAGCTACTGGACAAACATCAACTTACCCTTGCGGGCATTTTGATCACCCACCATCACTTTGATCATACGGGTGGTATCAGCGAACTTACCAAAGGAAAAAATATTCCGGTATACGGGCCAGACAATCATAATATTGATGGCATAACCAATACACTGCAGGATGGTGACACCATCAAACTGGACGAAAACCGGTTCAATATTGTTGCAACCCCTGGCCATACACTTGACCATATTGCCTACTTTACTGAAACCGGTGAAGCAGGAAATCCTGCCCTTTTCTGTGGGGATACGCTTTTTGTGGGTGGCTGCGGCCGGCTGTTTGAAGGGACTGCTGAACAAATGTATACCAGTCTTTCACGTCTGGCATCATTTCCCGGCAATACCCGCGTATACTGTGCCCACGAGTACACTCAGGCCAACCTGAGATTTGCCCGGGCTGTCGAGCCAGATAACCAGATTCTGAAGGAACAGGTAAAAGAGGTCGCTGAACGCCGGTCTGAAAACCAGCCAACAGTACCTTCCACAATTCAGAAAGAGTTGGCGACAAACCCCTTTTTAAGATCAAATCAGCCTGACGTTATTAAGGCCGCCTGTAACAGGGGAGCACCATCTAATGCCAAACCCACTGATATTTTAAGGGTAATCCGAGCATGGAAGGATGATTTTTGATCGTGATAAAATAATTAACTAATAACCCTCAGAAACAGATATATGACCAAAGCCCCCTACTCCAAAGGCCAGCGTTTTTTTCAATTTGGCCCTATTGCTACAAAACGCGCCCTGCCAACACTGGCCTTTTCCCTGTTTCTGACGGGTTGTCAGTTGGTGAGTTCATTACCAACTTCGTCAATACCCTTGTCACAGGAAAGTTCAGATAAAAAAGAGACAAAGCCTGTTGTCTCCAGAGTTGAAACTAATAAGCCAGTGGTGGTAGCACCGGTGAAAGTACCGGTGATTGATAACCTCTGGGTTCGGATTCAGTCCGGTATGGCCATGGACCTCAACCAGAACAACCCTCGTATTCAGGCTGAACTGGACTGGTACAAACGAAACAAGTCGTATTTCAATACCATCTCCAAACGGTCAGAACCTTACCTTTACTTCATCGTAAAAGAGGCTGAGGCGAGAAACGTTCCGCTGGAACTGGCACTGATGCCCATTGTTGAAAGTGCTTTTGATCCCTTTGCTTACTCCCATGCCGGTGCTTCAGGTCTCTGGCAGTTTATGCCAGCCACCGGCGAACACTATGGACTGGATCAGAACTGGTGGTACGACGGCCGCCGGGATGTGGTTCACTCAACCCGGGCCGCGCTGGACTACATGAAAAGCCTGCACAACCAGTTTGGTGACTGGGAGCTGGCCCTGGCCGCATTTAACTCTGGCCCCGGCCGGGTTCAGCGAGCTGTTAGAAAGAACCAGAAACTGGGTAAATCAACACGCTTCTGGGACCTGGATCTTCCCAGTGAAACCACGGCGTATGTACCCAAGTTGATTGCCCTTGGAAAAGTGGTTAGAAATCCCGAAAAGCATGGGGTCAAGCTGAACCCTATCCCCAATAAGCCCTATTTCGCCAAGGTTCAGACCAGTGGTCAGCTGGACATGGCCAAAGCATCAAAATTGTCGGGCGTTGATCTCAAGGAGCTCTATCGACTCAACCCGGGGCTTAATCGCTGGTCAACACCGCCTGAAGGGCCTCACCATCTGGTGGTTCCTGTTACCAGCGCGGAACACTTCCGCACCCAGCTGGCGACATTGCCTCCGGAAGAACGTTTAACCTGGCATCGTTATACCGTCAAAGCGGGCGATACTCTTGGCACCATTGGCATGCAATACCGCACCAGCGTGAATGTGATTACCGATGTTAACAAGCTCAAGAGTACTATCATTCGTGTGGGTCAGGGCCTGATGATACCGGTAGCAGCCAACGCTTCTGAAACTTACACTCTCAGCGCCAGTCAGCGTCTTGCAACAAAGCAGAACCGTTCTGTGAGTGGTCGGAACAAGGTGGAGTATCGGGTAAAGTCCGGCGACAGTTTCTGGACCATTGCACGAAAATATAACGTTGGCGTTAATGAGCTGGCCCGCTGGAACAATATGTCATCCAGAGACACGTTGAAAATCAACCAGAAGCTGGCTGTCTGGAAAAAGCAGAGTACCAATAATGCCGTTGTCAGGAAGGTGAACTACAAAGTTCGCTCCGGTGACTCCCTGGCTAAAATCGCCACAAAGTTTAATGTCAATGTCGATCAGATTCGTGACTGGAATACTGATATGAATAGTAAATACATTCATCCCGGCCAGCAGGTAACTTTGTTTGTGAATGTAACCCGTAATTTCTAATTACAAACCTTCACTCAAACGGTGTGAAGCCGAGTAATCCTACGCCATCTATCTCAACCTTCCAGCAGCTGCTATCCTGATAGCTCAATTGCTGGAAGGTTCTGCCAGGTGGCCGCTCAAAAACAACAAGCCTGTTTATTTTTCCTGTTATTGTTAAGTCTCTCCCTGTTTGCCCGGGACAAACAAAACTCATGGCAACATGCCCTGTCCCTCTTTGATTCCCCAAAATATTCTCAGGACTTCCAGGCTTTCGATTATGTGAACATCGATGCCCCCGGGGGAGGACATCTTCGGCTGGCCATACATGGAAACTTCGATACATTGAACCCGTACAACGGCAAAGGGGTTCCTCCGTCTAAAATAGCCGCGGTCCTGAAATATGGTTTCAGCGAGTTGAATGAATCCTTAATGGCAGGTAGCGGCAGCTATGCCCCGCCCATGGACGAACAGGAAGTTGCTTACGGGTTGATTGCTGAATCGGTAAGAATTGACAAAGAAAAGGGTTTTCTGGAATTCAAACTTAATGAGAAGGCCAGATTTCATGATGGCCATCCCATTACCAGCCGTGATGTTGCCTTCTCATTTAATCTACTGGCATCGCTATCTTATGGACGCTTTGCCGGCCTGAACAACCAGATAGAAAACATAATAACCCCCTCCCCCGGTCATATTATTTTCCAGCTAAAGAAACCCTACCCTATCGCACTTCCACTCCATATTGCCGAGTTACCCGTATTACCAGAGCATTACTGGAAAAATAATGACTTTTATAAAACAACGCTGACACCGCCACTATTAAGTGGGCCTTACAAAATCAATCGCATTATTGCCGGCCAGAAAATTGAGTTGGAGCGGGTAAAGAACTATTGGGGGAAGGATCTTCCGGTCAACCGGGGAAAATATAATTTTGACCGGATTACCCTCTATTTTTTCCGTGATCTGCACATGGCATTCGAAGCATTCAAGGCCGGTCAGGTTGACGCCTATTATGAAGTTCAGGCAAAAAACTGGGCCACAGGCTATCAGTTTGATGCCATAAAAAAAGGGACGGTCATTCGTCAGGAAATACCACATCAGATGTCTTACGGTGTGCGAGCCTTCGTTTTTAATATGAGAAAGCCTTATCTTCAGGACCGCAGGGTCAGGGAGGCCATCAGTCTGATGCTTGACTGGAACTGGACTGCCAAAGCGATCTTCCACAACGCCTATACAAGAACCAAAAGCTATTTTCCGGGTACACCCAAGGCCGTTTTCAATAAACCTTCCGATGCTGAATACCCATTACTGGTGCCTTTTTCAGAACACCTCCCCCCGAATCTGTTGACTCAACCCTTCACTGTGCCTGAAACTCCGGGTAACGGCGTCATTCATCAGCAACAAAGAGCAGCGCTGCATCTGTTAAAGCAAGCAGGCTGGGAATTGCACCGGGGGAAACTGCTCAACAGGGTTACCCGTCAACCCATGAGACTTGAGTTTATCCATTACGCCGACTCACAGTTTGAAAGAATCATCATGCCCTTTATTCTCAACCTGAAAACCATGGGCATTGACGTAACCCTGAGTGGTATGGACGTTACACAATACTACCGCCGCCTCCAGCAACATGATTTTGATCTAACACAAACCATTTTCCCATTACGTCACCATCCCGGTGATGAGCTGTTAGACTATTTTCACTCCAGCAGCATCAACGACAGTCATGGCAGAAACCTCATGGGACTCAATGACCCTGCCGTTGACTATTTAATCGAACGTATCATCGCATCAACCGAAAAAGAGGAGCTGGAAACTGCCACATCAGCCCTTGACCGGGTATTGCTCTGGCAGCACTACGCAATACCCAACTGGCATGGCAACACCCATCGGCTTGCGTGGTGGCGCCATTTGAAAAATCCGGGCAAATTTCCACCCTATGGCTTTAGTCTCAATACGTGGTGGATGGAAAGGCGGATTGAAAAGCAGAACGATAAAAACAACCACATAAGTCGATAAACTATTGAACCATCTATTGTACGACAGGCGTTGAGGTTTCCCATTATGCGGTTTCTATTACCAACTCTTAAAGCACCGCTGTACTTCTGTATTCTGTTAAGTCTGGGAACACAGGCAGCCAGTTCGTCCTCCGGGATTGTGGATACCGAAAGTACCGAAAGGCTACGCCACGCCATCAGTCTTTATGGTGAACCTAAATACGCTGAAAACTTCCTGTTTTTCGATTACGTCAATCCCCGGGCACCAAAAGGTGGGGAATTGAAACAGGGCGTGGTCGGTCATTTTGATAGCCTTACACCCTACATAGACCGTGGTACCGCTGCTGCGAACAGTCAACTTATGTACGACTCTCTGCTGGCCCGCTCCTGGGATGAACCCCTGACCAAGTACGGCCTTATTGCCGAAAAAATTGAGCTGGATCCTGACAATCAGTGGGTGGCTTTCCATATCAATCCTGCCGCCAGATTTCACGATGGCAACCCGGTCACCGCTGATGACGTAAAATTCAGCTTTGATCTGCTCAGGGAGAAAGGCTCAACCTTTTACAAACAGTTTTATCAGGACGTAGAACGGGTTGAAGTGACGGAGAAATACCGGGTACTGTTTATTTTCAGGCACAACCAGAACAGGGAGCTGGCGCTTATCCTTGGTCAAATGCCCATTTTACCCAGACATTACTGGGAAAAACGGGATTTTTCATCACCGGGGCTGGAAATCCCTGTCACCAGCGGCCCCTATAAGGCCATACGAATTGATCCGGGACGTTCTATCACGTACGCCAGGGTTGAAAATTACTGGGGAAAAGACCTGCCCGTTAATCGTGGCCGTCATAACTTCGACCGTATTCAGTATGAGTATTATCGAAACAGCAATGTCCTGCTTGAAGCACTGCAAAAAGGTGAATACGGCCTGAAAATCGTTAGCGACCCCCGTGAATGGCATGACCAGATCCGGAATGAGTCTCTGGAAAAGCATCAGCTGATTCGATCATCCCTGACCAACCATAACCCACAGACACTGACGATTACCTATAACGCTCGAAAACCTCTGCTGGCAGACCCAAAAATCAGAGAGGCACTGGGATACGCCATCGAGTTTGAGTGGATGAATCAACACTTATTCCACGGTATGTATAAAAGGGCTGACAGTGTTTTTGCCGGGACTGAACTGGGAGCCTCCGGTAAACCTTCCGAGCAGGAAAAAACGATACTCTCAACCTGGCAATCCGAACTACCGAATGAAGCGCTTAATCAGGCATGGATACCGCCAGGCAGTGAACCGGGGCTTACCCGCCGTGAGCGCAAAAGAAGAGCCTTGTCACTGTTAAAGCAAAGTGGCTGGACCATTAAACAAAACCAATTGGTCAATGGTGAAGGAAAACCCCTTGAGCTTGAGGTTTTATTATCCTCCGTGGAGGATGAGCGCATCTTTATTCCAGTACAAAAGACACTGCAGGGTATGGGAATCAGGCTCAAGATAAGGACAGTGGACGTTGCACAATACGTCGAAAGAGTCAGAAATCAGGACTTTGATATGGTAATACACACTTTCCCCCATACTCCTTCACCCGGTACAGAGCAGGCAAGTCTCTGGGGCTCTGGTACTGCAGACCAGCATGGATCAAGAAATATTGCCGGGGTGAAACTGAAATCCATCGACACACTGACAGAAAAAATATCCCGGGCCCAGTCCCGTGATGAGCTATTAACCCTGATAAAATCAATGGATCGAATTCTTCTCTGGAATCATTATGTACTGCCACTCTGGTATCAGCCTGACTGGCTGGTTGTTCATAAAAAACAACTGAAGTACCCGGTAAACCCAGCCCCCTACGCACTGGATTTAAGTACCTGGTGGTATGAAAGCCCCTAATGCAGCCATGCCCTGATCCATACTACCTCATCCCCGCGCAGGAGGTTGTTGCAAAACCCTCCGGACACCTCGTTCCCATGCTCTGCGTGGGAATGCATACCGTACTCGCCACAAGTGAATAACCAGCCTGAAACCCCCACAGATTCGGACAAGGAGAGGTTTCTCCAC
>NZ_JAVRMB020000213.1:0-9110 GCF_031844845.1 Endozoicomonas sp. | reverse complement strand
CAGCGGAGGGACGAGAAGCGATGCAGGGCGGCAAAGTCGCGACACTTTTGCCAGCCTGAAGAAAACGTGTCGCCTGTATGGTCTCTCTTTTTGGGATTATCTGAAAAGCCGACTAATGGGCGATGGGTTATTTCCGAGATTGAGTAGCCTGATCGAGGGTGCTTCACGTCAACTGTCGTGTGGCGTGGCCAGCAGTTTTTGAGAACTTACTAAGATTACTCGCCTGTGCAATGGCAGTAATAGAGATGCCGTTAAAGGTTTGGGTTTTAGCTATATTAGTGGCTTCTATCCTTCGGACATAAGAGCCTCTTTGATATTTAATCCGCCATTCAGGATAGCTGTAGTTCTCTAATGCCAGAATGGTAAAAGCCCCGGTCTGATAATCAATAACACCGGTCACACCACGCCAGCCACCCGCTGTACCATCGCTGACCTGCTTTGCCACATTCTTTGTAGTCTCGTAAGTCGTCCAGTCATCAGCCGATTTGGAAACGCTTGGGACGTTGGATAACTGCTCAACCAAGAACTGCAACTGCACTGATCCGGGCAATAGTGGCGCTCCGGGAATGGTGCCACTCATTACGCCCTGACCATCGACGGATACTATTACCTCACCACCGGCACTATTGCCTTGCTGATAGGTCAGTTCTATCTCGGTGCCGCTATCGGGCAGGAAGTCCAACTTAAAGCTCAATTCTCCGGGAGCGTAATGGATCGCACCATTACCATCACCAGTGAGCAAACCATTAGCCTGATCGGTCAGGGTTTTATTCGCCCCGGAGGAAACATACGTCACTGTCATACTTCCGGGATTAACGCCGGGCTTTTCTACGGTATGCCGAAAGGTCATATCATCCACTGGAACCGAGCCGGTTCTTATGGTTACCTCATCATCATTTTGCGCCACATAACTAAAGACGATTGCACTGTCTGGATCAGGCAAGGCATCGAGGGTGATAGCAGCGGAGCCCGTTGCAAATAGAATGGTTCCCGTACCAGAGCCCACCATCTGGCCAGCGCCGGTATCACGAATATCCTGCCACTTGCCGAGAGCTATATAGCTGACCACCAGAGTTCCCGGCCTCGGCTTGGCTTCGGCCATATTCCGGGTGTAATTGAAGCCCCGGTTCTGGTTGGTGATCTCAATAGCGCCACTGATAGAAGCACCAGTAATCGCCACGGCTGGCTGATAGGTAGCGTTCGTTGTTCCTGTGTAATAACTGCTGGCTCGCCATACATTAATTAGCCCGAGTTCATAATCCACGGTCAATTTGCTGAAGTTATTGGTGCCGCCTTTGTGGAGCAGGTTTCCCGCACCATCATCTTCAAAGGTGCCGCCTTCTAATGACAGGCTCAGGGTTTTCGGCAGGGCTCCCCGTTGAAGGTAGGTTCTGCTCTGACTCTCGGAGATATGAACAAAACGATAACTGACTGAACGGGTAGTGTCAGCAGTGGCCACCATTGTTTTGCCGGTATAGCCGCCATACTGGTCAAGCAGTGGGGTTTCTACTTTTGCGCTCGGCACCAGTGGTGCATAAACGCTCTCGGCCTTGATAGTTAGGTCGCCAGAGGTAATGTTGGCGCTCAATGGCTGAATGCCGTAATAACGGGAGGTGTCGGCTATCTGTGTGCCATGAATCAGGCTGGTTTCTTCTTCTGGCGTTCCGGGGACGGGAGGCGCACCAATAAAGGTGGTGATTAACGGTGCGCTGATCTGCATGTCCAGCTTACGCTGGGAGAAGTCCACATATTGCGAACCGTAGTGGTAGGTAAATGTGGCAGAACTATGGTCAATGGCTGTGATCCTGATGAACTGACTGGTCAGGCCATCGGGAGTGGTGATTTTATAAACCTCACCAATTTCAGGAATAGCCAGTTCCTCACGCTGATAGCCGACCACTGAACGCTGGCCTTCAAGCTGGTCGCCGACCAGTTCCCAATTCGCCTTAATGCCGGGTACAACATAGCTCTCAATTCTGTCTCTTGCATCGAGGCGTTCATCGGTTTGATTGTCGGTATTGAACAGCAAGACGCTGACATTCTTATCCTTCGGCGGTTCAGTCAGGATAAGGTGACTGCCGAGGTAGGTGTCATTGTTATCGGTGCTTATCCCGATGAACGCCTTACGCAATGCTACGTCACCAATAGTTCGGTCAATCCGGGAAATATCCTGAAAAAGATTATTGACGTTACCGTCAATAACCTCGTTACCAGTGACCCGACCGCCACCATCTTCTTCATCGGAAAGACGTTGGCTTTCATAGAGTTTTACGTCGTTATTGCTAATGGCCATAGCAAGTCCTTTTGTATGATTGACATAAAGTTGGATTTATTCTGTGGGGGGGGAACTTTTGTTTGGAGCAAGTGTCAATAGAGGCATGACTCCAACAAGCAAAAAACGTTCTATAGACGACATTTCCCGGATGTTGCTAGAAAAAGTAACACAGGAAAAAAAAGCGGTTTGTCAGTTACATGGTTCACCGAAGCCTGTTACTGATCAATATCCATTACCATACACGCAGAAGCGGGCGCTCACTGACGAGCCAATTCCTTCACATTTACTAAGTGGCAGGGATATTAAAGAATTCATTCTAAATAAATTTATATGCGAATTCTGCGAGACGGCATTTGACCGCCGTGCCACCCTAAAAAAACACCTCCTCATCCACACCGGGGAGAAGCCCTATGAATGTGGTGAATGTGGGAAGACGTTTAGACAGAGTAGCACCCTAAAACAGCACCTCCAGATCCACTCTGACAAGAAGCCCTATGAATGTGATGGATGTGGGAAGGCGTTTAAACAGAGTATTACCCTAAAACAGCACCGCCTCATCCACACCGGGGAGAAGCCCTATGAATGTGATGAATGTGGGAAGACGTTTAGACAGTGTAGCACCCTAAAACAGCACCTCCAGATCCACTCTGACAAGAAGCCCTATGAATGTGATGAATGTGGGAAGACGTTTAAACAGAGTAGCAGCCTGAAAAAACACCTCCTCATCCACTCTGACAAGAAGCCCTATGAATGTGATGAATGTGGGAAGACGTTTAAACAGAGTAGCACCCTAAAACAGCACAAGAATAAGAAAAACGCATGCGTCAAACCTGCTCCACAGTTATTAACCGAAGAGTTAAAAAATACTGGTCACTATCCTCTGGATAAGCGAAGGGTAATACCTGCTTTGCCTCCACAGGATTACCATTAGAGCGATAAAAAGAACAGAAAAAGAACAGGACATCCATAAATTTACCCAAAGAACAGCAAAGAACAGCAAAGAACAGAAAGAACAGAAAGAACAGAAAGAACAGAAAGAACAGGACATCCATAAATTTACTAATCATAAAAATTGAACCAACGTTTTACTGAGAAAGAACAGGACATCCATAAATTTACTAATCATAAAAATTGAACCAACGTTTTACTGAAGATTTTACTCTGGATTTATGGAAGACCTGTTTATTCTCGTGGATGTCCTGTTTATTCATTCTGAAAACGAGAGTAGAGCAGTAACAAAAGAACGATAAAGGAACAGAAAGGAACAGGACATCCATAAATTCCTATCCGTATAAATTGAACCAACGTTTTACTTAAGCTTTCGCCCTGGATTTATGGATGTCTCGTTAATTCCCGATTTATGGATGTCCCGTTAATTCCCGATTTATGGATGTCCCGTTAATTCCCCTTTTACTTAAGCTTTCGCCCTGGATTTATGGATGTCCCGTTAATTCCCTCCCGTTAATTCCCCGTATAAATTGAACCAACGTTTTACTTAAGCTTTCGCCCTGGATTTATGGATGTCCCGTTAATTCCCGATTTATGGATGTCCCGTTAATTCCCCCGATTTATGGATGTCCCGTTAATTCCTCTTAATTCCTCTTGGTCGCCAACGACGAGCATTGTCGTTTTCTTCGTAACACTGGAAGCAACTGTACAGCCAACAGTAGATGCAAGATCGGCAGCTTCCCTACGAGGGATGATTAGAGCCCCGGTAAACACCAATATTTCACCATAAAACTCGCCTTCCGGATTTCCTTCCCGCTTAATTTTCTCAGAAGTTCCTGATCTGCCTGAGCTGGATGTTGAGAGGCCAATCGGCATAGTCACTTTACTTTGCCATTGCTCCAAGCTTATCCCTGTCTTTTCAATAGCTGCCAGCAGGACATATCCACAGGCCTTGGCATCCTCCAAGGCATCATGATGGTCAAATTCATAACCAATTATTTTGCAGACATTAGCCAGACCATAGCCCTTACGAGCGCACTCATCCCACGCTCGGCGAACTACTCTGGCGGAATCGAGCCACTCTGTCATTATTGGTTTCAATGAGTGTTTGGCAATGGATCTACCAACGGATACACGGTCAAAATGGGAATGACTGACAGTAACTGTGTCGGCAAGCAAATTGTGTAGCTGTTCATAAACCTCAGGGAAAGTTGGGGCATCCCTAATATCCGCTTCATTAATACCATGAATGCCAACATTGATCGGGTCGAAGTAATCCTCCGGGCTTACCAATGAAGACCACTCATTAACCAGTTTGCCATCTTCAAATTGTGCGATCCCGATTTGGCAGATTGATGCCATGTCAGGGTTTGATGTTTCAACATAGCTATCCTTTTATATTCGATTAGGGAATTATTCGCTCCTGAAGCTACAGATTCAGATAAAAATTGTCGGAAATATTGACAATACGGAACTTTTTGCTTTTTCCATGATCATAATTATATCAATTTTGTTGATTATTGAGGTCATAATTATGAACGTTCAAGGTCTTTCGGGCTCAGCCGGATTCTATGTAAATGATAATAAGGTGTTGGCTGCAACTAAAGAATTAGTAACTAAGGAACCTGAGCAATTTAATGACAAGCTTACGGGTATAGCTATGGGCTGGCCTTGTAATAAACGAGTTACAATGCTGGACGATATATGCCGTCACATCCTAACCAATAAAGAAAGCCCTAATAAGGATCAGGTTAATCCTCCATCAAGCCGAGAAGACATATTCACCCCCACTACAGTACTGCAACTAACCGTAACACGACAAGAGGCCAAGAGCACGCTTGATTATATGCTGTCAACGAACGATGAGCGAACACAAATATTGGCATGCAAATATATTGATTACGGCCTTACCGTTAATACTCAAGCATCATCTAGCTTATCAACGACTGATAGCGGATCTTATAACTGGGGGCAGTTCCTGATGTCAAAGACTCAAAACTCATCTAAATATCGAGCAGCAAATACAAAAAAGAATAGAGCGATACCAAAACTTTGTGACTATTTTTCCGATGGTCGAGGGGGTGATACATCCAAGAGTCTTAATATTCCGAAAGCGATGGAAGACATATTCGCTAACGGACCAAAGGAAGCTGTAAATTCTTTCACACGATTGTTATACGGAGAATCACTGGAAGATAAACTATCTCAGTTGGAGTCTTTATTTGATTTTGTTGCTTTTGATGAAAAAGCTTATACAAGAGCAGAGGAAGGTTATCTTCTGTCAACTTTCAAATTTATTGATTTTATAGGCATTTCACATTCAGTGCCTCGTAAAGATATTACTGCACCATCAGCAACAAAAATCTCACACATTCGTTTGCTTCAAGATTGCTATAGAACAATAGTGAACCAGCTTGCAGGAGATCCATTAACAGCAAATGCTGTTCAAATAATTGCACAGAGTCGTTTAGTAAAATGCATCCCAGTTCAGTATGAACACGATCTTCAGAATAAAGTTTCTGACTTACATATTCATGTTCAAAGAATTTTAGAAAACAAAGACAACGTTCAAAATTTAAATAAATTCTATGATGAAGAATATACAGTAGCATAATAGTGACTATGGAATTGTCCAGAAATAATTTAGCCATTTGCCAGTAAACTGAGGCGTTGGGGGAGTATTTTTACAAACAGTACCGATTGGCTATGTTGCCGTTAATGGTTGTCATTGATTTCAATATAAAGAATATATATTTTATATCCATCCGATTTAAAAACAGTGTCGAGACCAACTTAGTGAATAATAACTAAACCTGTTATTACTATTTTCTGATCATATAATAGGTTTTAATACTAACATCCCTATACTGTGGTACTGAGAATAATAGATTGCGAATATTCCAACCACTAACGACAACATAGCCACTTCCGGGTGTGTCCGGCTGTATTGGGTGTCCATTCTAATGGCTGATATTGTGCCCAAGACGACCTACCAATCAAGATGGTGCTGATCTCTATTAGAATCATTCTTTTCTTGATTTATGGCGTGTACATTTAAAACTATTTTATCAAGGCAAAGGAACATGCGGATAAGCCCATAATCATGAGATAATCTCAGAGTGAGTCAATCCTTGATAAGACTATCCATAACCTAGTAGTTTAACTATGGAGAAATGCTGCTAGATGTAGTTACCAGCTTTCGATTGATATGTTGTCAGCAAACGATATCCTTTTTTAAATACTGTTTCAGGGATGGTGATGTCTTGGTCCACAGGATGCTGTGGTTGAATGCTGGTCGATGCCCATTGAACTCTCATTTGCTACCGGCTGACACATTCTTTCTTTGATGAAAATACGCCCGATTGGTTTCTATTTTAAAACTCAAAAGAGCCTTTTGTTACCTCCCTCAATTGTTTATATTCTGTTATTAAACCATAAACACCATCCCAGCAATTTTAAACTAACAAGAGAGCTAATTAGAGAACCATCTGTCGAGCCTTGGTTTCTTTTCTTCATGTTGAAAATCTTTATTTTCAGAATCGATGACATCACCATTGCCGTGTGTAACCTCGAACTGTTCAAACTTTTCACTAACTCCTGAGCTTTCAACTTTGGATCCTAATATCTTAATCAGTTCTTTTAATTTTACACTTTTAATTTTTCCTGTCTTTCCCGGGCTATATCTAACACACTTTCCCCGGCACTGTTTTTCGCAAACACGCTGGCACCCTTCTCCAGGATTAGATAAGCCAGCTCTAAATCTTTATCACTATCTTCAAATCCACAGACAATAATCATTAACAGTGTCCGCCCATAATAAGCCGTTCCCACTCGTCGATCAATCTGACCGCCCTTCACGCGATCAATCACCCATGTAATGAATTCTAAATCTTGCGATGGACCACGAGTATAATTAACAAGACAATGCCACAGCATTTCGTCACGTGAATTACAGCGATGTGAATTTCCACCAACTCCCACCAGCATTTTTATCAGTCTTTTATAACCCTCTCTAATGTCATAACATTGGGATTCTTGAACATATTCCAAAATAGCCAAATATAATGGAGTATTACTTTCTAAATTCAATTCATCAATTTTAGCGCCTTTATGTTTTATTAACAGATCAACTACGCCAGGATTACATTTTTCAACAGCCAGGTGCAGAGGAGTATTTCCGTCTTCATCTTTTGCATTTATGACCATATTATGTTCACACCCCCCCAGAAGTGCCTTCACCAAGCGTCCGATATGAGTATGATTCCCTATACATTCGAGCCTCCGACCCAAAAAATAATGCAATGGCATGCACGACCTATTATCTGCTAACTTACTATCAGCACCCAGATTCAGCAATGCCGTTATATTGTTAGTTAATGTGTTTTCCTCTCTCACAGCTTTATGCAACAACGTCATCCCATGGTCGTCTTGAATATTTATATCTCCCCCAAACCTTACCAATTTCTTTGCTATGTCTTCTATATTCGTATGATGCAAATCAATCGTAGACAACAATGAAGTCATTACCGTTTTTATAGCTTATTCTGACCTCCCCATTACAAATTTATTTAATAGGATGTCAGCGTGTTCAGAAGAAATCTTCCAGATACATGTTTCCAGAGTCTTTTCCGATACAACAGCGACTTCCGATATCAGTTTTTTCAAGGTAACGGAAAATTCACGCTCCGCCATAATCGGTAACAATAAGCTTAGAATTTCAACTGATTCATCTTCATCCATATTGATGACTTCCGCCATGATGACTGGTTTAAAGAAAGCCTGGGCATAAAGCAGATGCCATCTTCAAGTACATTGCGGCTACGATTTAACGAGGATGCAACGAAACTGATCCCTGCAATTGAAGCAGCACTTCCAGAAGTGTTGATCAATCTTAACGCACCATTGACTCCTCTTGCCGAATCTTTGGACCCTGCTCAACACACGCCACTGGATATTGATGTTACTCCCCAGGACAACCGAAATACCAAAAAGGAAGGGGTAAGCTGTACCTACAAACTCTTTGATGGCTATGCCCCAATTATTGCTTATATTGGTCAGGAAGGCTGGTGTATGGGTTTGGAGCTTCGCCCTGGATCACAGCATTCCCAGAATGATTTCATCCCATTTTTAAATACTGTGATACGCAGAGCTCGTCGTTTTACTCAAAACTGTTTATTGCTTCGGTTGGATAGTGCGCACGATGCTGAAGATACTCGGAAAGAAGTTGCGCGTCACAAAAATATTGACCACATAATCAAGTTGAATCCTCGAAAAGAGCATACAATCACTCGATGGTTACCTGAGTTTGAAGTGCGAGGCGTTGAGTGGCAAGAGTTCAGGCCTGGCAAAGAATATACGACACTTTCTGTGATTAATGAAACCGAATATGGAAAACAGCGTTTAATTATCCGTATTATTAAACGCACAACGGATTCTGTTGGGCAGATGTTTTTAACGCCTGATTATGAGCTTGAGGGTTGGTGGACAACCTTGGATTAAGATAACTATAAAGATGACCATATCATCTTACTTTATGAAGACCATGCGACCAGTGAGCAATTTCACAGTGAATTTAAAACGGACATGGATCTGGAGGAAAATTTGATACCAACGACCTTGTTATGTGCCTTGGTGCCCTTGCCTATAATATTTTACGTCATATGGGGCAAGCTAGTTTATTGGGGCCAGACTCTCCCGTTCGTCACTCAGCATCAAGAAGAAGAAGAAGAAGAAGAATCAAGACAGTAATGCAAAAGCTGATCTATCAAACTGCACGATTTATAAGAAAAGGCCACCAATCAATTCTCAGGTTTGGCTACCATAGCCCAGCTCTTAAATCTTTCATGAAACTATTTCCTGAAAAAACTCTCTGTTAATCACCTTAAGG
>NZ_JAVRMB020000212.1:0-5177 GCF_031844845.1 Endozoicomonas sp. | reverse complement strand
GATTGTACAGGATCCATCCACAGGGAGGTGCGGCTTGAAGGCGGGCTTTCCCTGCCGGATGGATTCCTGCAATCTCGGTAATTGCTCCTGCATTACTCTACCTCCTGCATCAATGCAGTCGCCTGTACAGAATGGCAGTGGAGAAATATCTACCCACTCATTTTTCAAAAGAGCCAGTTATCTGCTAATGAATATTGTCACCACCGTCGCCTTGCCTGCCCGGACACCCATTGAACTCCCTAATTTGGAAATCAGCCTCGACATTGACAGCTTTTCATGGAGTTTCACCGGCCAGCTTTGGGGCGCTTCTAATCTTGCCCTGATAGAACCGGATGGAAGCTGGGGTCAGGTCTTTCTTCTTGAAAGAAGCAAGTCTGTTATAATTGCCCAGCCTAAATATAATAGAATAGTCAGGTACCTCATATCGCAAATAGTGACCCACGACAATGGTTATTCAAGAAGAAAGACCTGATCCCGGTTTTCATTTTCACAAGACCCCGGTTTTCAAAAAGACTGTCTACGTAGCTCTTGGAGTAACTATTTGAAGGTCATAGGGAACTTTTGGAGCTTTGGATTGCCGAAACAGAAGGTTCCAAATTTTGGTTGTCCGTTCTGACAGAGCTCCAAAACCGTGGCGTTGAAGATATACTCATCGCTTGTGTTGATGGACTGACAGGCTTTCCAGATGCAATTACCATGGCTTTCCCGAAGGCTCAGGTTCAGCTCTGTATTGTCCATCAGGTACGCAACTCGCTGAAGTATGTGTCCTACAAAGACCGTAAAGCAGTCGCCAGTGACCTGAAGAGGATTTACCAGTCTAGCTGAAGCGGAATTGGAGCTGAGCGCCTTTGAAAGTGCCTGGGGCGAGAAGTTCCCTTCCATTGGCAAGTCCTGGCGCAATAACTGGGATAACCTGATCACCTTGTTCGACTATCCTGCTGACAACAGGAAGGCGATTTATACGACCAATGCAATAGAATCGTTGAATAGTGTGATTCGAAAAGCAACCCGGGAGCGGAAGATATTTCCAACAGACGGTTCGGTTATGAAGGTGATTTATCTGGCTATGGAAAGGGCATCAACCAAATGGACGATGCCTATACGTAACTGGAAAGCGGCTATGAGTCGGTTTGAAATCATGTTTCCAGACCGATTTAAACTATAAACAACTGTGGGTGTTTACACAGAATTATTGCGATTAGCAAATAGTTACGGGAGATCTTAGCTTTATGAACTTAATCATCAATTCAAATTCAGGCCGCCTCAATTTAACCGCTAACAATCAGAACCTGCCCCCCAGCCCCAACGACTCCTGCATCGTAACCCCTAAACCAGTTACAATGCACCACCCGGCTGATATTAAACCTTCTGACTGGATCCCTCTTAACCATCGCTCAGTCGATCTCGCACCGTCCCCCAACATCAAACCGCTGTCTGAACTGGAGAGCATGAATGATGATTCGTTTGTGTCATATATCATCCAGCTCATAGACAGTAACGATCATGAAGCACTTCGAAATATCTCCGCTTATCTCTTTAAAGCCGGGACAAAAAAAAGATGTTATTATCAGGAAGTCCCCAATGAGAGGCTCGATAGCACCACACTTCTGCTTTACGCCATAAAAAAAGAGCATCCTGAATGCGTCAGTGCACTCATTAATAAAAATCCCGAGCTGCTCAAAATACACGACAGAAAACAATATCCGATCCATGCAGCGGCCAAACAGGGCAATCTGACATATCTTAAATTAATAGTAACAGTCGCCCCCTCAGGGATTTTACTAAACGATCCGGATTCTTCGGACACAGCGCTTCATCATGCGGTAAAAAATGGACAACTAAACTGCATTCGTTACATTATCGAACAGGAGCCTGAAGCTCTCAAGCAACACAACAAATACTCACAGTTACCAGCATCCTATATAATGGAAAGCGAGAATCGTGAGGAAGTCCTTCGTTTTTTCATTAACAACTATCATGATATTCTGGAGGATGAGTTCTTTTCTCTATTACTGAAGGCAGTTGACAGAAAAAAAAGAGCGTGTGTCATCCTTCTACTTGAAAATTTCTCTCCTTTCCAGAACCATTGGTTAGTTTACGGCTTCAATTACACAAATCTCACCGGTCAATATCCGGATTTATATAAAAAACACAGAGAACCATGGGCACTGGCCAGACAACCCATAGCAGGGTTTGATATCAAAAAATCCAGAGACGAGTATATCCGGCTCAATTCCACTGATTCTGCCAGAAAAATAAAGTTCAGTGGCTTGCCTGGCGTTCATGATGGCCCAATCAAAAATCAGAACAAGTCGGCTCAAACAACAAAAGGCTGCACCGTGTCAGAGCACCTGAATCTGTTCTCCGTAAACCGTGCATCGGATTACCTGCATCAGGCTCGATCTTTTTTGGCGGGCATTGATCACGCAGGAGTCATTTTAACTATAAAAACCTATGATACAGAAGATGACAATTCGGTAATAATGAAAAATCAATTCTGGTCTTTGGGTGACGAATGTGCAAGCGTACAGATAATGAATTCACTCGTAGACCAGGGAGTCCAGAAAATCACCGTAAAACTGACAACACCCAGAAAGTTTACAGATAATGATCACAAGGTAATTCTCTCAAAACTGGCGACCCTTATTCCGGAAATAGATGGCAGCAACCCGCAGATACCCACAAAATTTGAGAGAAAAGGGTGCCATATTGAGATCGTTGGAGAGGCTTCACAGACAACTCAAGAGGTCAAACCAGCTTTATGGTTTTCATTCACCTCTGTGGATTTCACATTCAGGTTAACAAACGAATCAGATTTAATTACAATAAAACCCTATCGATTCAACAAATGTCATGAAATCGTCTATACAGACATTATTTATGGCTCCAAAACCGAGGCTCAGGGAAACGTACTCCCCCTGTCGTTACCCGTTCACTCGATAATTCCAAAGTCCTCTTGTGATTCTCAAAAAAGTAATGCTTTATGCAACTTAGATGCTGTCAATACGATGATAACCATGGGCGAAGAAAAGCAGGCGCATATATCCTTTGTCTATGGATTACATCATCCTAATGCAAGTTACTGCAATATTTTAAAAAACTGGTTAAATGCCATTACCGAACAATACCGGACCGGATATTCCCCTTGTAATAATCGCCCATTGATCATTGCCGTCTTTCCGAACACAAACCAGTACCTTTCCAGGGAACTCCACAGGTTACATGATGAATATTCAGTAAAGCTGATCGATATACACGATGGATCCGCTGAGCTTACGCTATCCAGTTTAAATCCGGGGGAAATCGTGATTACTGAAATGCCCGTCCTGCCAAAACCGGTATTTGAAAGACTGGTAAGCTGCTCTGACTATCCAGTCCTGACCGAAGGCGCGAATCTGACTTCATATCTTCTGCAAACCGGACACCCTTACCTCGCAGTACTGCCCTGTGGTGATACACCTGTCCCCCAGGATATCGGATATGCTTTTGAAGCAATCAGAGCACAGGCACTATCATACAAGCTCGGCCATTCAGAAACAGAGTCGGAAATACTCTGTCAACTGGAAAATCTCGTATTGATGGAAAAATACCAGGAAGCACTTGACTTCATCGAAAAGATAAGAATATCTAACTATCGTTTTAGCTCAGCGTTTGGCTTTTTCTGGTCTCTCTCTGAAGTACGCATGTCCCCCCAGGCAGACACACCGGTCACAGTGGTCAGTCTGCTGACCAAAGCCAGGGATCTACAACAACAGGGTAAGACTCTGGGGGAGGCTGGACGACAGGCACTAATCCACACACTGACACCGTGCAAAAAGGCGTTAACCACCTATATAAATGACTGTTTGAATCCGGGTTCACCAACAATCTGGCATTTTGAACTGATGAAAGAACATGTTAATAAGCCATTTAACAATGCTGTCGCTATGGCTTGCGTGAAATTTGCCCAGCATAAAGGCATACGCCCACCGTATTCAAAACTCCCGGACTATGAAATAGCTAAAAAACCAGAACCCTAAACAGCGAAATTCAATAATCCGGGTGAGCGTCAAACCTCCAATACTGAAGCCAATGGATAATGGGCAGGATATTCAGCTCTGGCAACCCCGGAATCTACCGCAGCCCGGGAAAAATAAAGGACATCCAGTGCGCCGAGATAAATCGGCAAAAGATTGAAGGTGAAAGCCCAGCAATTCCCGACGAATACCAAACTCCTTCTGCTGCAAGCGGCTCAGCCTGGCACTAAAAAAAATGATCGCACAATTTATCGACTAAAATAGCCCCATACCACTTCACTGTCGTTGACTTGATTATGGCTACCGCTATTCAGAAGTACAGCAAGCACCTTAATGCCACCAATCTTATTAATAAAATATCTGAGTGTTTTGATAAAGTTAAAGATCACCGCAGTAATAAATGCCCTATCCCTTTTGGTAATTTCCTAAAATCTGGCTTTGCCATGATGCATCAACAATGCGACGCTCTTTTGGAATTTGATAATAAGCGTAAAGATCCAATTCAATGTCACAATCTCGAAAAGATGTATCACGTTAAAGACGGAATAATTCCATCTGATAGTCGAATGAGCGAAGTAATTGACCTTATTGACCCTGAAGCTATTAAAAATAAAAAGGACACCCATAAATTTTATCAAAAATAAGGGAAAAATAAAAAGGACACCCATAAATTTTATCAAAAATAAGGGTATTTTTATGGACCTGTTGAGGCTGTCCACCTTCAATCTCTTGCCGATTTATCTCGGCGCACTGGATGTCCTGTTCTCCCCTCCTGTTCTCCCCTCCTGTTCTCCCCTCCTGTTATCCCCTCCTGTTATCCCCTTTTTTATGGATGTCCTGTTCTCCGTTTTATGGATGTCCTGTTCTCCGTTATGGATGTCCTGTTCTCAAAATAAAAAGGACACCCATAAATTTTATCAAAAATAAGGGTATTTTTATAAAATAAAAAGGACACCCATGGAAAAATAAAAAAAGAAAAATAAAAAAAAAATAAAAAGGAAAAAATAAAAAGGACACCCATAAAAATAAAAAGAAAATAAAAAGGACACCCATAAATTTTATCAAAAATAAGGGTATTTTTATGGACCTGTTGAGGCTGTCCACCTTCAATCTCTTGCCGATTTATCTCGGCGCACTGGATGTCCTGTTCTCCCCTCCTGT
>NZ_JAVRMB020000211.1:0-5500 GCF_031844845.1 Endozoicomonas sp. | reverse complement strand
TCAGGGTAAAACCTGATGCCTTACGGATTTCCGACATCCTTGTCTTCATAATATTTTCCTCGACCAATGAGATTTTTTTTTGCCAGTTCGCTGAAGTCCATTGCTCAATCTGTCGGCTCCGTACAACAGCACTTTAATAAGCCTAGATAACCTCAGACCGTTTGCTAAAAATGCAGCCCTCACCAACAGTCAAAATCAATCACTTAGTCAAAAAAATCAGTCACCCTGCCTGTTAGTTTCTGCCATTCGTCCGATAGCCAAAGTAATGACACTTTACTCTGGAAATCCGGTTTACATGGCCATCAAAAATAAAACACTGGTAAACAACAGGTTAGGCTCATGGCTCTCCCGGATTGGCATATTGTCGATCATCGCCCTGTCAGCCCTGATTACCGGATTTATCAGTTTACAGTTCTTCTATCAGCAGAAAGTAGACGGTTATTTCTCCAATCTGGATATCGACACCCCATTAACCAATGAAGCGGCACTGATTATTCGAACCAAAGACCACTGGATTACCACTTCAGGGCAGCACAGAGAAACCTATAAGCCCTTGCTGACCAAAGAGCTGGGGGAATATCAGAGCCATCGCTACCTGGGCTGGTTCTCCAGCTACGATGACTGGTTAGCCAGCAATGACGGGCTGCCTTTTACGCTGTTGTACGAAGTGCAGTATGAACATGGAATGAGTGAAGAAACCTTTTTCTTCAAAGGCGTAATGCCAACCCGGCTGATGGCGAGACAAGTACAAATCAATTAAACCAGGCCAGCCTTTGCACAGCCTGTTACTGCTCTATAATAAGCCTTCGAGCCGGGAGTGCTTATGAATCAATCACACAATAATACCCTGTACGAAAAAGACTTTGACCGCTGGGCACAGCAACAGGCTCAACTCCTGCGGGAAGGACGCTTCTCTGAACTGGACACCCACAATCTGGCAGAAGAAATCAAAGACATGGGCAAACATGAGTCAAGGGCATTAACCAGCCACCTGATGCAACTGCTCATGCACCTGTTGAAATGGCACTACCAGCCAAAACGGCAATCCAGAAGCTGGCAGGACTCCATAATCAATCATCGCTTTCAAATCACCGGTCTTCTTTCAGAAAACCCGGGGTTGAAATCACAACTCCCAGAGCTATACACCAAAGCCTATAACCAGGCAAAACAGCTGGCCGAAAAACAGACAGATATTGCTGCCAGCACCTTTCCCAAACAGCCGCCATGGTCATTGGATCAGATAATGACGGATGGTTTTTTGCCGGAGTAGCGGTTCCCCACAGCCAGGCAGTCAAGAATAAATCAGTTGTCTTTTGTATCCCCGGAAGATGCTCGTCTACTCTGTGAACGGTTTTTTACGACGATGGTGCAGAACAACAACAATCAGGTTCACCTCCTGCATCCGATAGATCAAGGTCCACGGTAAATCAGGAATCGCAAATTCGCGGGTACCGTGAATCCTGCCCGGTTTGCCCGTCAATGGCTGATCAACCAATGTGTCAAGACGGGCAAAAATCCGGTCTACCACCTGAATGGACGCCTCCGGATTAAACTGGTGGATATAATCCTGATACTCTACCAGATCCTGTTCAGCCCGGATTTCCCAGATAACCTGCATCAGCCTTCCCCTCTGGCACGGTGCCAGGCTCTGGCTTTAACCTCCTCATTGCTGACAAAACCGGCATTGCCTCTTTCTTTTTGCTATCGGTTCGCAGAAATCCTGCTATTCTCAACCTTCTTTACGGTCAAGAGTGCGCTAATTGCGGAAACACTCAACCCGATAACCGAAACATGACCTGTTTGCTTTCGGTAACTGTGGACACATTGGCAGGTCAACGTAAAGAAATGAGTAAACCAAATTATTTTTAAGATGGTTATTTTGAAAAATGAGTTGGTTAGTATGGGTATCCTGCTGACTAAAGGACGTGGAGCCAATCGTAAGCCGGTAAAGGGCAAGCCCTTTATCGCAACTGGCAGTGAAACGTCAAAAAAGAAAAGAACAGTAGCTACTCCTGTAGCTGCTTAGGAATAGTCCCTGAATAATTTTCGCATTTCCGGCACTCCAAACCCCGTTGGTCCTGAGCCTGTCGAAGGGCATAAACTCCAGGTCCATGGTTCGTGCCAAAC
Organism: Endozoicomonas sp.; assembly: GCF_031844845.1. Taxonomy (GTDB): domain Bacteria; phylum Pseudomonadota; class Gammaproteobacteria; order Pseudomonadales; family Endozoicomonadaceae; genus Endozoicomonas. Next base: position 3,373 of record NZ_JAVRMB020000211.1, on the reverse strand, counting down.
ATCCTTCGACTCCGCTCAGGATGAACGGAGAGCGCGTTCTAAATCGGGAAGTTATTAAAGGACTGTTCCTTAGTATTGGAAGCTCTGCCCCTTTAGGCCCTGGGGGTCCTTTAGGGGCGAGTAGTTCACGCCGCTATTTAATGCCATAAGCAATACATTATGATCAACCGGTGCAACCTGATATATCTGCAGTAATGTCTGGATGGCCTGACTCCCGGCAGCTTTACCAATGGTTTTGCAGGCCAGGTAATGAATGCTGGTCAGCGTGGTCGCACACAGTAAACCGGTACAGACTTTGCGTTCAATGCGGGCCATGATGCGGGATGAGTTGGCAACAAAAGACTCTCGTTCCCCTCCAGTAATACATCAAGAATTACGTTGGTATCAACCAGAATACTCACAGGTATTTACCCTCGAGGTATTTTTTGTAGTTGTCTTTATCTTCGGTGCCTTCTGCGTTGCTCAGGATCCCTCTCAGGCTTTGCGTCAGAGGAGGAAGCGCCTCTTCGTCGGCGGCGTTTTCTGTTAAGGAGTCAAAGTAGTCAGCCACTAACTGTGAGAGCGATTTACCGTGAATGGCGGCGTATTCCTTGGCTTTTTGAACCTCTTCCGCCTCCATTCTGAGGGTGAGCTTTTGCATATCGAATCCTCTGACGTATCTTTTTTTGAAAGCGTACGTCACGCCGGACAGGTTGGCAAAATCGAAAGGGCTTTGCCAACCTTGTTCCCACGCTCTGCATGGGAACAAGGTCATGTGCATGGCAGTTGGGTCACGAGTCGGCTCGCATGCGAACCGACCTACCCGGCTATCAATTAACCGTGGGAACTGGATAAACCTGAGTCGATTCGCCTGACAGGCCGCCTTATTCTTGCTGATGCCATGATTCCCCGCTACTGTCTTACATACATCTTACATTTCAGGACAGCGACCCATGCAACCATCCCACACCGTTATGTCCAGCAAGGGTCAGGTGGTGATACCGGCAGCAATCCGGGAAAGCCTCGGACTCAGGCCCGGTCAATCTTTCCAACTGGAATTAACGCCAGAAGGGTTATTGTTGAAGCCTGTTCAACCCGAAATACCGGAAACGGAGCTTGATGACGTAGCAGGTCTCCTGAAACGCCCGGGACAAAAAGCCAGAACCATTGCCGAAATGGACGACGCTATTCGTCTGGGTATTGCGGACAATAAAGGTCGGTCGGAATGATCGGGATCGATACCAATGTCCTGATCCGATTACTGACAAAGGATAACGAAGCCCAATATCAAGTGGCTCACGCGCTATTCAAGGCAAACCGCATCTTTATCACCGACACGGTCTTTCTCGAAGCCGAATGGGTATTAAGATTCAGCTATAACTACGACATAGAACTGATAAACGACGCCCTGACCGGGGTACTTGGATTACCCAATGTCATCACCGCTGATTCTGCCAGTCTGTACACCGCCCTTCAGTGCCACCGTCAGGGGATGGACTTTGCCGATGCCCTCCACAGCATCAATGCGCAGGGGGATACTTTTTATACCTTCGATCAGCGCTTTAGCAAAAAAGCCAAAAGCACCGGATTATTATCGACGGTCGTTTTGCTTAAATAGTTTGGCTCATCCCTAAATTTAGTAAGCATTTAATCTCCTCCTCGCTCCCCCACTTCTTATTTTTCCTTGCGGCTTTACCCGCTCTGGACGATACGGTTTCATCAGGGCAACCGGCCATGAACGGCACGTTCAAACCCTGACCGAGCCAAACCAGTACGTTCCAGAGATATTGCCTTGCCCTGGTGTGCCGGAGTTTCACGCCCGTTGTTTTGTTTGTGGTGGGTCCGGTATGCATTCCCACGCAGTACCCACAGGGCCTAAAAGCATGGGAACGAAGTCATGTGCATGGCGGTTGGGTCACGAGTCGGCTCGCAAGCGAACCGACCTACCTGACTATTCGCCTGCCAGGCCGCCTTATTCTTGCTGATACCATGATTCCCGCTACTGTCTTACATGCATCTTACATTTTAGGACAGCGACCAATGCAACCATCCCACACCGTTATGTCCAGCAAAGGTCAAGTGGTGATACCGGCAGCAATCCGGAAAAGCCTCGGGCTCAGGCCAGGCCAATCTTTCCAACTCGAATTAACGCCAGAAGGGTTATTATTGAAGCCTGTTCAACCCGAAGTACCGGAAACGGAGCTTGATGACGTAGCAGGTCTCCTGAAACACCCGGAACAAAAAGTCAGAACCATTGCCGAAATGGACGACGCTATTCGTCTGGGTATCACCTCGTTCCCATGCTCCGCGTGGGAATGCATACACTCACCAGACAGTTGTAACATCTAACAAATTATCATCACGCCCCACATAATTCCGGGCACTGGAATAGCGCCAATGCTCTGGTAAATCTACATACCCACGCTTTACCGGATTCTGGTGAATATAATCAACCTTCTGCTCCATCATAGATTCATCAATGATTAGCTCAGGGTGAGCACCTTCCTGCCAGAACTGAAACACTCTATCCGGTTTGTGCTGCTTCTTATAAAAAGCCAACTGATCAAGAATCGTCCTGACCTTTCGCTTTTTCAGATAATCAATCAGCAGCCTTGCGGTGTAAGACTTGTAACGTGCGATGTCTTTATCCAGCTGTGGACTTTGAGCCAATAAATGAAGGTGGTTTTCCAGTATCACATAAGCATAAAGCTGGAAATCTTCTTTCATCAGGTAACGTAACGAATCCAATAAAATCGCCACCGTGTGCGGCCGTGTAAATACCGGTATCCAATGGAGCACTGTCAGGGTGAGAAAGTGTGGTTTATCTGGCAGGGTGAATTTATAGCGGCTTCGTCCCATTAATTGACCTTACGTTTGTTATAAGTACTAGCTGTAGACTTGGAAAGATGAACAGAGTTCCCCGGATTGCCAGGGGATGTCGTGGGAACAGTGCCAAATTTCCTCCCGCCACCCCCCTCGTTCCCACGCTCCGCGTGGGAATGCATACGGGGCTTGCCGTGGCCTCAGGGCTTGCTAATAGCCCGCTGCCTGATTTCCATGCAAAGGGTGAGAGCGAGGGACAACCTCACTTGTCTGGGTGTGCCGGAGTTTCACGCCAGTTATTTTGTTTGTGGTGGGTACGGTATGTATTCCCACGCGGAGCATGGGAACGAGGTTAGCGTTCAGCCTTTCCACCCGCTGCATCTCTTGCGGCGAGTTCCGTATGCATTACCACGCAGAGCGTGGGAACGAGGTCAAAACCCAACCGCGCGCTGGGTGTTTTTCTGCTTTCAGGGCATTAATGTTTTATTGGTCGATAGTCATGAAAAACACATCGTTGGTTTGCAGGAGAGGCAGTTAACCATCATTTCAATTCTTGGGCGACCGTATCAAG
>NZ_JAVRMB020000210.1:0-6349 GCF_031844845.1 Endozoicomonas sp. | reverse complement strand
TTTTATGGTCGCGCGGTCATTGGCTGACAGTTGATCGTGCTCCGGGCGCTGTTCACAGACGGTAATAAATGGCGACGTTTCCGTCATGCCGTATACCTGGGTCAGCTCCCAGCCCAGTTCCTCCTCAATCCGCTCAATAGTGATGGCGGCCGGTGGTGAGCCTGCAGTGATGACTCGCAGTCCCCGGGGTATATCCCGACGAAGGTTTTGCGGCGCATTGGCCATGCTGATCAGTACGGTGGGCGCAGCGCAAAACAGGGTGACCTGTTCCTGTTTGATGGCGTGGAAAATTGCTTCAGGCTTCGCCTGCGGTAAACAGAGGTGGGTACCGCCGCGAGCGGTTATGGTCCAGACAAAGGTCCAGCCATTGGCATGAAACATGGGGACAGTCCACAGGTACCGATCGCTGGCGGTGATATCAAAATGCAGCAACGTGCCAACAATATTCATATAGGCATTGCGGTGGGAAATCATGACCCCTTTCGGGCGACCGGTGGTACCACTGGTGTAGTTGATGGAAATTAAATCATTCTCATCAATGTCCGGTGGGGTGAATGTGGGGCGGGCATTTTTCAATGCCTCGTTATAGTCCAGCCAGGCCTGCTGAGGCGACTGGATGGTGTTTACATTTTCAAGGGCAACAAAGTGTTCCACGTCGGGCATGGCTTCGCGGGCGTTCTCCACTACCTCCAGGTAGTCGCTGGCGACGCAAACCATTTTTGCACCGCAGTGATTGATGATGTAAATAAAATCGTCGGCGCTTAAACGGTAATTAACAGGGACGATAATCGCACCAATTTGCGGTATCGAATAAAAGGATTCCAGCTGAGAATGGGTGTTGGGGGCGATGTAAACAACTCGGTCACCGGGCTTGATTCCCAGTTTCTGCAGGGCGTTGGACCAACGGTCGCAGCGATCAAAAAACCGGGTGTAGCTCATCCGTAAATCGCCATCGACAACCGCTTCCCGATCGGCGTATAAAGATCGGGTCCTGCGGGCAAAATCCATGGGGGTGAGAGCGGTTTTCATTGGGCATCACTCCAGACGGCTATGGTGCACTGGTAACCTGTGATGCTGTCCAAGAATAGACCACTCTTTTAAACGGAGAAGGGGATTTAAAAGTTTCGCCGTTAATTGGATAACGCAGGAAATGGCAGCGCCAGGGCTTCGGGATACCCGCGATGTTTTGCAATGGCTTTGGCTTTCTCAATAATTCGGGCGTTATCAAGGGTATTTGTTAAGGGTAAAGATGGCTGCTGCCAACCTTCCGGCAAGGTGATCCAGCCATGTTTTGCACAATGCTCAAGCACCTGCTCAACTGCCTGCAATGCTGAAGATGCCTTCACTATTTCCATGCGCGCATAACGAGGCCCGTCAAAGGAAGCGTCTGCAGCGCGAAGAGTAGGATCGTCGCCCGGGATTTGTTGCGCACCACACAGCGGATACCCTCCCACCTCTGCGGTAGTAAAAGTTGGCACCCACTGACCGAAGTGAGTAATTGCGCGCTCAGTGCGTGAACAAATATCTGCCCATTGCCAGCCGTGCTTTATTTTGTACAATAATGCGTCAGGTAAAAATGGCTGAGCACTATGGGCATCACTTGCCACCAGGCCACCCTCAAACAGAGTAATGTCTTTCGTCATTCCGTGTAGCTGGACAAACCCCTGGGAATACGGGGTAAATTGCGCCATTCCATTTGGCATTCCCCGCTCACCATGCACGATGACTTCAGGCCACACACCTTGTTGTGACGGCCAGTGCGCCAGATAGGCAGCTTTATATTCCACCCAGCGTTTTCGCGTCCGATTGGCCATGTCATCAAGCATGCCAGTTTGAAACCCGCTGGCGTTGATTAGAAAATCCACTTGATATTGATGGCATTGCCTGTGGTTGTCGTGTGTTTCAATGATCCATCCATGTGAAGATTCCTCCAGATTCACAACCTGATGATTCAGGTGAAGATGGGCTTTAGACGAAGCTTCCAAGCCCAGGACAGTGGTCGCTGCCAGTCGAAACACACTCAAACCAAATTCTTGTACCAAAAACAACGGGGATTTTATGGCCTCATGGGTCATAAACCTGGCAACGGGGATCATCCAGTCATCGGCGGTGGCTGGCTGTTGGGGTAAGGGGCGACTGGCCAGTTGTAAAATATCTTCTTTGTTGTAGAGGGTGAAATAATCGTCTGGTTTGCCAAGCACTTCATTTTCTGGATCACGCATTACCATGTCGCGATAATGCTGCATCAGCGCCTTCAAACGGTGCAATACCGCCTCCGACTCATCGGGATCGGTAGAAGGGGTGGCAATCACCGTTGGGCGATGATTCACCGAGCCGGGAAAAGCGCGGATAGTAGCAATGGATTGCTCTAAAAGTGCGACGCATTGTGACTCGGAAATCTCTCGATATAAATTGCCACCGGCGTGCAAATGGCAGATAGGCGGGCCGCTGACAAGGCTGTTTTTAGCCTCAAATAAATGGGTTTCTATGCCAAGTCCTGCCATTTTCAACGCCGCTGTCGAACCTGCCATGCCGCCGCCGACAATGCCCACTTTAAATGGCAAAACTTCTTCACATGTCATTTTCATTAACAGGGCATTTTTCCGTGTTATACAAAGCAAAGAAAGACTCGTTAAAAGTCTCTGCGTTTTATTATTTTCAAATTTTCAGGGTATCAGGGGCTAACGGTTTTCGGAGACGACGGTCACTCTTGTTGAGTGACCGTCGTCGGTTAAACATTGAGTAGTGTATACCTGAATTGGAGGGTTAGAGCAGTTCAGTTAAAGAAGAGACCACGAGGTCCGGGTTGGCTTCTTCAATAGGGACCCCATGGTTGTAGCCGTAGGGCAGACCAATCACTTTGACACCGGCTGCTTTTGCGGCACGAATGTCATTGATGGAGTCCCCAATCATGAGTGCCTGATGTGTCGGGGTATCCAGCATTTTCATGGCATGAAGCAGTGGCATCGGATGGGGCTTCATTTCTGGCAGGCTGTCACCGCCTAATACCCGTTCGAAATAGTGTTCAATCCCCATCAGCTGTAACAGGCGATGGCTAAACTGCTCGCTTTTATTGGTAATGACCACTTGTTTTATGCCGCGATCTTTCATTGCCTGGAGAAATTCAGAGACGCCCGGGTAGAGATAACAGTACAGACCCAGCGCTTCACCATAATGGAACCTGAAGCGCTCATGAGCTTTTTCAAACAGTCGCTGATCAACGCTGCCGGGTTGATCACCCTTCATATCATCAGCCAGAGCTCGCTTTACCAGGGTTGGGATACCATTGCCAACCCACAGTCGGGTTTTGGGCTCCCCGGCGGCAGGCCTATTCATATCAAGAAGCATCTTGTCCAGGGCAAAAGCAAGATCCGGAACGCTCTCAACCAGAGTGCCGTCCAGATCGTACATAACCAGTGAAAGGTTCTTAATGAACGGGTGGCTGTTCGATAATGAATCGTTCATTTATAGAGCCACTACTTCAGACAGTTCAGAGCGTATCTGAGCAACCACATCGTTATAGTTTTCTGCGCCAAAAATAGCGGAGCCCGCAACAAAGGTATCTGCACCGGCTTCGGCAATCTGACGAATATTATGGGTAGTAACGCCGCCGTCGACCTGGAGGCGGATGCTCAGCCCACTGTCATTAATCATTTTGCGAACCTGACACAGCTTTTTCAGGGTGGAGGGAATAAATTTCTGGCCGCCAAAACCTGGATTGACCGACATTAAAAGAATCATATCCAGCTTATCAATAACATACTTGAGAACATCAGGAGAGGTGGCTGGATTCAATACGAGTCCAGCCTGGCAGCCACCTTCCCGGATCATTTGCAGGCTGCGGTCAATATGTCCGGAGGCTTCCGGGTGAAAAGTAATCATGCTGGCGCCGGCTTCAATAAAGTCACCGATCATGCGATCCACAGGACTGACCATCAGGTGAACATCAATGGGCGCAGTCACGCCATGTTTCCTCAGGGCTTTGCAGACCATTGGCCCCAGGGTGAGGTTGGGGACGTAGTGATTGTCCATAACATCAAAATGAATCCAGTCGGTACCGGCGGCCAAAACATTGTCAACTTCTTCGCCCAGGCGGGCAAAATCTGCGGAAAGAATGCTGGGAGCAATAATAAAGTCGCGCATGGTGTTCCTTATCTGCCAGTGTATGATTTTGGGCGATTGTAACTGGTTGCCAGTATTCTGTCAGGTATTGATGGGGGCATGATAACGTCTGAAATGGTTTGATCTTTTAGACCGGTTCTTTTACTTGGGGCTTTCTTTCCTTGTATCAAACGGTATAATGCGGCTCCCGTTTCCCGATTGAGCGCCCAATGTTTTGAACAGGCCGGTATTGTTGATCTGGGGCTATTAGCCTGGCTCTTGTTCAACAGGGAACGGCCATGTAAGAACAGGTATTGCGTGAGCAATATCATAGAGGCGAATTTAATGAAAACTTTTAGTGCAAAGCCAGAAACCGTAAAACGTGACTGGTTCGTCGTTGATGCCGAAGGCAAGACGCTGGGTCGTCTGGCAACCGAGATTGCCTCTCGTCTGCGCGGCAAACATAAGCCAGAGTTCACGCCTCATGTGGACACTGGTGACTATATCGTCGTAATAAACGCCGAGAAAGTACGTGTTACCGGACGCAAGTCTACTGACAAGATGTACCATCGCCACACCGGATACATCGGCGGCCTGAAGTCCATGAGCTTTGAAAAGCTGATTGGACACAAGCCTGAGATGGTCCTTGAACTGGCTGTTAAAGGTATGCTGCCCAAAAATTCTTTGGGTCGTGCCATGTTTAGCAAGCTGAAGGTTTATGCCGGAAGCAAGCATCCACATGCTGCTCAGCAGCCTCAGCAACTGGAAATTTAATCAGGGGTGGTTATGTCTGTAACACAATACTACGGAACTGGACGTCGTAAGTCCTCAACCGCACGTGTTTTCCTGAGAACTGGTACTGGCAGTATTTCTGTCAATGGCCGTACTCTGGAAGAATACTTCGGTCGTGAAACTGCACGGATGGTTGTTCGTCAGCCTCTGGTGTTGACTGAACTGGCGGAAAAGTTTGACATCATGATCACTGTATCTGGTGGCGGCGGTTCCGGTCAGGCTGGTGCAATCCGCCACGGTATCACCCGTGCGCTGATGCAGTATGACGAGACTCTGCGTCCTTCTCTGCGTAAGGCTGGCTACGTGACTCGTGACGCTCGTGAAGTTGAGCGTAAGAAAGTGGGTCTGCGTAAAGCGCGTAAGCGTCCTCAGTTCTCCAAGCGCTGATACTCTGTATTCAGTCAACCTGTCGGGTTTCCCGGCGGGTTGTCGGACTACAGGAAAAACTTCCCATGGTGTTCCTCAACGAGGAATGCGGTGGGGAGTTTTTTTATGCCTGCAAAAAAGTAAGGCTCAGATTTTCCTGGTTACTTTGGAAAACCTCCTCGTTTCATACTTTGGTGTGTTGTGGCATTTTTTCTCGATAGCTTATACCTGCACATGATTCATGACTTCATCATAAGAGGGAGGGGAGTTGGTTTCTTCGGTATGCCTGTCTGCACTTGCCGGTTTTGTCTCTGATTCCCTCATGGCGCGATCCTGTTTCGAAGGTGTCTGGGTGTTTGCAGTTGTTAGGACTGTTGGCGGTACTGCCGCCCTGTCGATATGCTGGCTTTTCGGAGACTGTAGTAAGCTATCAGTTTGTAGTGGTGCTATTTTTTTGTGTTTAGATCGATACACAAGGCCAATTGCAGTGATGATAGGGCAGCTAGCGGCAATTCCTATTGCTGCCCCGCCGAGAATTCCAGCCGCAGCAGCAGTTTGAGTAGACCCGATAAGAGCGCCGACGGAAGAGCTTAGTTTCACTACAGAGTATGCAGCGAAGCAATAGTGCAATCCCTTGGGCGCCTCGGACTTCTGGGGAGAGGGCGGCACAGTTCGGGGTGGTGTAGGTAAAGGACGATCAATCTTCATATGGGTATCCTTATTTATAGGAGTCTGTCGGGCTGTGTACGATTTCCGGGTTCTTTGGGCTCTTAAGTGAGTAGCTTTTTTCAGCCAGTATGGCCATCCATCCCTTATGGTTTATAGGTTGACGTAGTTTTTCAGTGAAAATTATGACCGGCAACATTCCCGCCTGGAATTCAAAAGTACCCTTAATTTTAAGTTGTTAGGGAAGCTGCGATTAAAATATACCATCGTCATCCCCGCGAAGGAGGTTGTCGCAAAAGGTTGACCCTCCGTCTTTCCCGCGCAGGAGGCTGTCGCAAAACCCACCAGGAACCTCGTTCCCACGCTCTGCGTGGGAATGCATAGCCAACCGCAGGAATCGTGTCTGTGGTTGGGTCCTGGCGCT
>NZ_JAVRMB020000209.1:0-9888 GCF_031844845.1 Endozoicomonas sp. | reverse complement strand
TCTGGCCGCATGTGGAGAAACCTCTCCTTGTCCGAATCTGTGGGGGTTTCAGGCTGGTTATTCACTTGTGGCGAGTACGGTATGCATTCCCACGCAGAGCATGGGAACGAGGTGTCCGGAGGGTTTTGCAACAACCTCCTGCTCGGGGATGACGAGGGTATATTCTGAATTGCAACTTCCCCAGACAAAAATGGAGCTCCCATGTGTGTGTTCAGGACTGCCCTCATGCTTTATTCAAAACCCACTTGCCAGCAAGCTTCTGAAGTGAACGTATTCAACCTTCTGAATGATCATCCGGAAAAGCCCTCAAACCTGATCCAAACTCATCTTCAAGGTTTTCTGATAGATTTTATCGATGTACGGAGAAAATTTTTCAGGACGAATTGCAGCAAATACAAAAATGCCTGGATTGTTACCAGGCATTTTTTGAAAGCAGTCTTTATAAAATTATGATCAGATCAAAAACTTAAATCAGAGATATAAACGACAGTTCTATGATTATCAGTAAGATTCGTAAGATTCTGGCTCTGGCTTGGACTCTGATCCATATCCAGACTCATAACCTTCATCTTCTTCATAGGGGCGATCCGTTCCGCCTTTCTTGTGTTCTTTCTCTTTTTGAATTCTCTGGTAAATCTCTTCCCGATGGACGGCAACCTCTTTTGGTGCATTAACACCAATACGAACCTGGTTGCCCTTTACACCCAGAACAGTGACAGTGACCTCGTCCCCTACCATCAAGGTCTCTCCTACACGGCGAGTCAGAATCAGCATACAATCTCCTTATTTACATCTCTGTTAAGTCAACAACCGTCAATTCTGAGCACGCTGGCGCATTGGTTAGAAGCTGATGAAACACACATTTCAAATGTCGTGAATTATACGACACCAACCCCAGTACAGACACTCTGATCTCAAATTGCCTGACCTTCAAACTGCTTTAGCATTCAGTTTAAAGTATTGAAGTATATGCCAGCTCTACCATTCATGCTTAAGAATTATTCAGCAAACCCAGTCTAGTCACCAAACTCAAGATTTCCATCCGTATTTTTACCTGCCGGAAATAGTTTGAGGGCTTGGCAACCCTGCTTCCTGCCTGTTTTGTACATTCGATGTAATTAGGTGTACATCAGGCTTCAGAGCGAATAAAGCCCCTCGCGAGGCCCCACGGTTTTCGTTGTATTGACGTTTTAGACCCCATTATCTTCCATTGGTTCCTTGTCCAGTTCAAAAGCTGAGTGAAGTGCCCGAACAGCCAGTTCCAGGTACTTCTCAGCGATGATGACGGAAATCTTGATTTCAGAGGTTGAGATGATCTGGATATTGATCCCTTCAGCCGCCAGGGCTTCAAACATCTGGGTGGCTACACCCGCATGGGAGCGCATGCCAACCCCCACAATAGAAACCTTGGCGATTTTCATATCACCATCGTATTCACGGGCTTCCAGCTCTTTCACGATCTCTTCGACAACCACTATTGCCCGGTCATAATCATTTCGGTGAACCGTGAACGTAAAGTCAGTACTTTTGTCTTCAGCCACGTTCTGAACAATCATATCCACTTCGATATTGGCACGACTGACAGGCCCCAGAATTCTGGATGCCACACCGGGAATATCCGGCACGCCTTTAATCGTCAGTTTGGCTTCATCTCGGTTGAATGCGATGCCGGAAACTACCGGTGACTCCATGGCGCGACCCTCATCCAGTGTAATCAGTGTTCCAGGACCATCCTGGAAAGTATGCAGAACTCTCAGGTTAACATTGTACTTGCCAGCAAATTCCACGGCTCTGATCTGCAGAACCTTGGAGCCCAGACTGGCCATTTCCAACATTTCTTCAAAGGTGACCTTGTCCAGCCGGCGAGCACCTTCCACCACTCGGGGGTCGGTGGTGTAAACGCCATCAACATCGGTATAGATCTGACATTCATCCGCTTTCAGAGCCGCTGCCAGTGCTACTGCCGTGGTATCAGAGCCACCGCGACCCAGCGTCGTGATATTGCCTTCTTCATCACGCCCCTGAAAACCAGCGACCACAACAACACGTCCCAGCTCCAGGTCTTTGAAGATGCGTTCAGTATCAATTCGCTTGATTCGGGCTTTGGTGTGGACATTGTCGGTAACAATCGCTACCTGACTGCCGGTATAAGAAGTAGCAGGACAACCCCGCTCATTCAGTGCCATGCTCAACAAACCAATCGTCACCTGCTCACCCGTCGAGAGAAGCATGTCCATCTCTCTTGGCGTCGGTTGCGATTGCATGGTCCGGGCAAGATCAACCAGCCGGTTGGTTTCACCACTCATGGCAGAAACCACAACGATCACGTCGTGCCCCTGTTCGCGGAACCCCTTAACTTTATCAGCAACTCCCTGAATACGTTCCGGAGTGCCTACCGAGGTGCCGCCAAATTTCTGTACTATTAGCGCCATTTTATTCTTTCTACTTCAATCAGCCGTGACCAGAAGACCAGGCTTTTCTGTACCAGCTCCCTGCTGCAACGCCCCATTGTATCTACAGAACCCTTACATAAATCAGACATTCAGCCAGGAGCCAGACAGCGTAAGCTGCCATCTCTATCATTCATTGGATGCCAGAATTTACCACAAATTGCTTTGGGGTTGTACGCCTGAAGGCAATAAAAAACGGGCCGCTCTCAAGTAGCGGCCCGTTTTTACACTTGCTTGGCAGAACAGCTAAGCGCTGCTTACAACTGACCTTCCAGCCACCCCTTAATAGACGACAATGCTTTTTCAAGGTTTTCTGGCTGGGAGCCACCACCCTGGGCAAAGTCCGGACGACCACCGCCCTTGCCACCCAGCTGTTCAGCCACCATCTTCAACAGATCACCCGCCTTGACCCGGCCTGTCAGATCTTTGGTAACACCCGCTGCCAGCGGCACCTTGCCATCGGCTTTGGTGGCCAGGAAGACAATACCGGAACCCAGTTTGTTCTTCAGCTGATCCACCATATCCCGCAGGGACTTTGGATCAATGCCATCCAGCTCAGCAGCCAGCAGCTTAACACCATTGACCTCTATCGCCTGAGAAACCAGATCAGAACTGCCTGCACTGGCCAGCTTCTGTTTCAGCTGCTGCAGCTCTTTTTCCAGACTCTTGCCCTGATCAACCAGAGCCTGCAGCTTGGCCTCCAGACTCTCAGGCTTAGCCTTAATCATACGACAAGCGTTGCTCAATTCCGCAAAGCGTGATTGAACAAAGAATTCAGCACCTGCGCCGGTAACGGCTTCGATACGACGCACACCCGCAGCGACGCCACTTTCAGCCACAATGCGGAAAGAACCAATATCACCAGTACGGCTGGCGTGGATACCACCACAAAGTTCGATGGAGAAGCTGTCAGCCCCCATGGAGAGAACACGCACTTCATCAGAATATTTCTCGCCAAACAGTGCCATCGCGCCTTTTTCTTTTGCAGCATCCATATCCAGCAGTTCAGTTTGAACCGGTGTGTTGGCACGAATCTGTTCGTTCACCAGTGTCTCAACGGCCTTCAATTCTTCAGGCTTGATGGCCTCCAGGTGAGAAAAGTCAAAGCGCAGACGCTCCGGATCAACCAGGGAGCCTTTCTGGGTAACGTGGCCACCCAGAATTTTTCTCAGGGCTGCATGTAACAGGTGAGTTGCAGAATGGTTCAGGGAAGTTGCGTGACGCTTTTCGGCATCAATACCGGCAGAAACTTCTTCGCCCTGACGCAGTTCTCCGGAAACCACTTCAACCATATGCAGGTGATGACCACCCTGCTTACGGGTATCCACCACCCGCAGGGAACCTGTGGCAAAATTCAGCAGCCCGGTATCACCCACCTGACCACCAGACTCGGCGTAGAATGGTGTCTGTTCCAGAACCACCGTTGCCTGCTGGCCTTCACTGATCAGGTCAACCTGCTCGCCTCCCACAAACAGGGAGTGAACGCGAGCCTGACCCGCGGTATTGTCATAGCCAGTAAATGTGGTAGAACCTTCAATCACCAGCTGATTGCTGTAGTCAACGCCAAACTTGCTGGCAGCACGGGCACGCTCACGCTGGGCCTCCAGTGCTTTTTCGAAGCCTTGAATATCAACTTTCAGATCACGCTCACGGGCGATATCTTCCGTCAGGTCAACCGGGAAGCCGTAGGTATCGTAAAGGGTAAACAGAGTTTCGCCGGCAATAACATCACCTTTCATGGTGGCAATGCTCTCTTCCAACAGTTTCATACCCTTATCCAGGGTACGGGTGAACTGCTCTTCTTCCTGCAGCAGAACCCGTTCAATCTGAGCCTGATTATTCGTCAGGTCCGGGTACGCCTCGCCCATCACCTTAACCAGTGATCCCACCAGCTTATAAAAGAAGGAATCTTTGGCACCGAGCTTGTGGCCGTGACGGCAGGCACGGCGAATAATCCGCCGCAGGGTATAACCACGACCTTCATTGGAAGGCATAATACCGTCACTGATCAGAAAGCCGCAGGAACGGATATGGTCAGCAATAACCCGCAGCGAGCCTTCCGTTGTGGCAACACCACCCAGTATGGCCGAAGCATCGTTCAGCAGAGACTGGAACAGGTCAGTTTCATAGTTGCTGTTCACATTCTGCATGACGGCAGCGACACGCTCCAGCCCCATACCGGTATCGACAGATGGCTTGGGCAGTGGCTGCATATCGCCATTAGCCTGACGATTGTACTGCATGAACACGATGTTCCAGATTTCAATAAACCGGTCACCGTCTTCTTCCGGAGTACCCGGGCGTCCACCCCAGACATGATCGCCATGATCATAGAAAATCTCGGAGCAGGGACCACAAGGGCCGGTGTCACCCATCTGCCAGAAGTTATCCGATGCGTAAGGTGCGCCCTTGTTGTCGCCGATGCGGATAATATCGTCTGCGGCCACACCGATCTCGTTTAACCAGATGTTATAGGCTTCATCGTCTGAGGCATAAACCGTGACGCAAAGACGCTCTTTCGGCAGGCTCAGAGTGCCAGTCAGGAAGTTCCAGGCAAAATGAATGGCTTCTTTCTTGAAGTAATCACCAAAGCTGAAGTTACCCAGCATCTCAAAGAACGTGTGATGACGGGCGGTATAACCCACATTATCCAGGTCGTTGTGCTTGCCCCCGGCACGCACACACTTCTGGGAAGTGGTTGCACGTTTGTAGTCGCGCTGCTCCCGACCCAGGAAGGTATCTTTAAACTGGTTCATCCCGGCATTGGTAAACAGCAGGGTCGGGTCGTCATGGGGTACCAGGGAGCTACTGGCAACCACTTCATGACCATTTTCCCTGAAGTATTCCAGAAAAGCAGAACGTATTTCGTTAGTCTTCATATACAGTTCCCACCGGGGGAGTTATCTCGAAATTAAGGCAAACGGGCATTATATAGGAAAGGCAGAAAAAAATGATCATTTCGCAGCATCAATAAAGGGCTTTTATGCTTTTTCTACTGGAAAACTTTCTACCATCCTTCAAGAATACGCATAGATCGTGAGTCTTCTTCCCGCCTCTGCCCTTTGCGGGTCCATAAATAAGCGTCACAAAAAACCTGAACTACAGCGTACAGCAATTGCCGGTGATGGTGCTCACCCAACTGTTCAAGAGCCTGAGCGGCAACCTCGGCAGTACACAGATGCTGGCTATGACGGTTACGCCTGAGACTGTATATGGAGGGTTCATCAGGGTTCAGACTGAGCAAATTCAGGCTTTGCAGATAAGGGCTCTGCCGATACATCTTTCGTGCCTGCTGCCAGGTCGCATCAATAATAATGAAGGCTACCTTTCGGCCATCCATCGTCTGTCGGTTCCAGCATTGCTTTTCACTTTGTACTTCGACAGCGTATTCTGCGGGAAATAACAGCACTGGCTGATAAGCCGGATCATCCAATAATGACAGCAGTTGCTCATCAGGCGCAGTACGGCTCCAGTTAAATAATCGGGTTTCCGGCATCATGGCCTGAATCAATTTGCCAGTATTGGTTGGCTTATCAAACTCGTTGTCATGGGTGATCAGCCAGAAACAGGCGGATGAGTCCGCTGTCGGGATTAAGGAGCAGATACAGGCGTGTTCCGGCAGCCGGCATTGATTGCAATCATCATTAGCTGCAGGCATTAGTTTCTGATTCTCTCTTCATTAATAGATCTTATAAATCCTGTAATCTTTCTTGAGCCATAACGCTGGCTGACATTACTATGCAATGTGTCCGGATTTTTCAACCAATATTCCGGCCCTCTTCATGCCAACTCACAAAATAACCAAGCAGCTTGAGTCCTATGCAATATACAGAAAGCTACCCAATTGGAACCCCCGGCAAGACCTGGGGTGAAACTGAACGTCTGACCTGGCGCGAACAGACTACTGTCAAGCGTGAGTACCAACATGAAGTGGTTCCCAAAATCAAGGCCCTGGGAAACCGTTTTATCATTGAACAATACGGTGCCCTGTCATACGACGAAGCACGCTACCCGCTTTTCTGCATCAAAAGCAAAAACTGGGACAGCAGCAAACCGGTGGTTCTGATTACCGGTGGGGTCCATGGTTATGAAACCAGCGGAGTCCATGGCGCCATCAAATTCATGGATACCCGGGCAGAAAAATACCAGCAGCATTTTAATTTTATCGCCGCCCCCTGCGTCAGCCCCTGGGGTTATGAAACCATTAACCGCTGGAATCCCAATGCGGTTGACCCAAACCGTTCATTCTATCAGGACAGTCCGGCTGAAGAGTCAGCCAACCTGATGAAACTGGTTTCTACACTGGGAGATATACTGGTTCATTTTGATCTGCACGAAACTACGGATACCGACGAAACTGAATTCAGCCCGGCTCTTTCCGCCCGGGATGGTGTCAGCTATATCGAATGCAGTATTCCTGATGGATTTTACACCGTTGGTGATACTGACAACCCTCAGCCCGATTTCCAGGCAGCCATTATCGAGTCAGTGGCAAAAGTAACCCATATCGCTCCGGCAGATGAAAAAGGCGATCTCATCGGCTCCCCTCTTGTTCAGCACGGCGTTATTAACTACCCAATGGTCAAGCTTGGCTTGTGTGGTGGTGTAGCCAACTGCCAATATGGAACGACAACGGAAGTCTATCCTGACAGTCCCAAAGTGACTGATGAAGAGTGTAATGATGCTCAGGTTGCTGCAGTTATTGGTGGACTTGACTACGTAATAGGCCATCGATAATGCAGAAATAATTGCATAATCCATCACTTTAAATCCGTCGTCCATCCACTATTTCCTATGGTGTGGAACAGTCTGTAAAATCATGCATTAATTCATATTGAAAGAGAAAAACATGCTGAAACGTTTGGGCATCTCACTGTTTACCCTGCTTCTGCTATCCGGTTGTGGTGAACAACAGGCTGAAATGGAAGAGGCCATTCAAGAAGCAAAACTGGCGGCCCTGGAAGCGATGGAGCAGGTACAGCAAGTAGCAGATTCTACTGATGCCGATAATATAATCAGTCAGGCTCAGGATGCTATTAATGAAGTCCGGAGCACTGACCCTGAAAAACTCATTGAAATGGCTGGTGAACAGGCTGTACAAGCGATTGAACAAGCCCGGAAGGTTGCGATTGAAGCTATTCAAGAGAGCAAAGAAGATACAAGGGAAACGCTTGAGCAGCAGTGATTTTTCCGTGAAAGAAAATCGCCACGGAGACACAGTACCCAAAGAGCATAAAAGGCACGGAGAAAAGAAAAAAGCTTTTCCTCCGTGTCTCCGTGCCTCCGTGGTTAAATCTTTCATCCCCGAGGGTGACGAACAATCGTCATGAGTCTTTGTGGTTAAAGCATAAAGTCACTCTTCCAGACTCTTTGCCTGCATCCATCAACCATTTTTGATAGCCTCTATTTATTTCCACTTGAATAGCCAGTCAGTTCTGATGGGACATCCCATCTTCGCAAGGACATAGATCATGACTACGGAAGCCCGTTACATCGTTGCATTGGATCAGGGTACCACCAGCTCACGAGCCATTATTTTTGATCACACCGGTAATATCGTCGATATCGCCCAGCGGGAATTTACCCAGCACTACCCACAGCCTGGCTGGGTTGAACATGATCCCATGGAGATCTGGGGTACACAAAGCGCTGTTCTGACGGAGCTACTTGCCATAACAGGTATCACCCCGGATGAAGTAGCCGCCATTGGTATTACCAATCAACGTGAAACCGTTGTCATCTGGGATAAAAATACCGGTAGACCGATTCATAACGCTATCGTCTGGCAGTGCCGCCGAACCACCGATATTTGTGAAGAGTTAAAGAATCAAGGGCTCGAAGAATATATCCGCGATACCACAGGCCTGGTTCTGGATGCCTATTTTTCAGGTACAAAAATCAAATGGATTCTCGACCATGTAGAAGGTGCCAGGGAAAAAGCAGAAAACGGCGAACTGTTGTTTGGCACTATCGACACCTGGCTGATCTGGAAAATGACCGAGGGAAACACCCATGTTACTGATGTAACCAATGCCTCTCGCACCATGATCTTTGATATCAACCGGCTGGAGTGGGACGAAAGACTACTGCAGGCTCTGGATATTCCACGACAGATGTTACCTGAGGTAAAATCCTGCTCCGAGATTTATGGCAGCACCAACATTGGCGGCACTCGTATTCCCATTGCCGGCATCGCCGGTGACCAGCAGGCAGCACTCTTTGGTCAGATGTGTCATAAGAAAGGCATGGCAAAAAACACCTATGGCACCGGTTGTTTTTTGCTGATGAATACCGGTCATGCACCGGTTAAATCTGAACACGGTTTGCTGACCACCGTTGCCTGCAAACTGAACGGCCAGGTCACCTATGCCCTGGAAGGCTCTGTTTTTATGGCAGGAGCATCTGTTCAGTGGTTGCGGGATGAACTGGGTCTGGTTCGAGATGCTGATGATACCGGCTACTTTGCCAGCAAGGTCGATGACACCGGTGGTGTTTATGTAGTCCCTGCGTTTGTCGGTCTGGGGGCGCCCTATTGGGACCCTTATGCCCGTGGTTCAATCATTGGTTTAACGCGCGGAACCAACCGCAACCATATTGTTCGAGCCACCCTCGAAGCCATTGCTTACCAGAGCCGCGATGTCCTGGAAGCCATGCAACAGGATTCAGGCATTAAGCTGGCTCAATTACGGGTTGACGGCGGTGCCGCTAACAATGAATTCCTGATGCAATTCCAGGCCGATATGCTGGACACACCGGTAATCTGCCCGGAAGTAACTGAAACTACCGCAGCCGGTGCAGCCTATCTCGCTGGTCTGGCTGTTGGTTTCTGGAGCAATATTGACGAATTGAAACAGCGGGTTTCTGTCGACCGCCAATACACACCTGCCATGGCAGATGAGAAGCGGTCAGAACTGTATAAAGGCTGGAAAAAAGCGGTGAGTCGTTCACAACACTGGATTGACTGATTTTTTATGAACCACAAAGGCACAAAGAAATATTTTTTTATGCCCAAGCTGTATTACCCTCGTTCCACGGTCCCCGTGAAAACGGGGAACGAACAAAAAACTTTGTGTCTTTGTGTCTTTGCCGTGAAAAAAAACGTTGAACCACAAAGGCACAAAGGCACAAAGTTTTTAAAAGAGCTTTTCTTTCATAGCCTGAGGGTGACGAACAATCGTCATGAACATTTGTGGTGAAAAAAGAGTTACCCGCGCGCTGAAAGAGCTGAATATATCTGACTCATAGAGAAGCCCCGCTGGGCCAGAAATCGGCTCTGCCGGGCACGCTCTTTATTATCCTGAGGAGGCGACGTTCCAAACTTTCGTTGTTTCACTTCCCTGACCAGTTCTTCCCAATGATCATCCTGCTCCAGCAGATACTGACCGATCAGCTCACTATCAATCCCTTTCTGAAAGAGTTCCGATTTGATCCGAACCGG
>NZ_JAVRMB020000208.1:0-8310 GCF_031844845.1 Endozoicomonas sp. | reverse complement strand
AGAGTAATAAAGATTCATACAAAAACCGCCTATCGTAACGAGGATAACAATAGGCGGTTTTTGTTATGGCAAAAAAACAGAATTCCAAATTCAAGACACCCATAAAGTCATAAGAATTTATGGGTGTCCTTTTTTCTTTTTGTTCAACAGCAACCGATAGATCTTTGCTGACGATACCAATACTTTCCAGGGAAATGCCCTGGCTGTGCAGCATCCGGAAGACACAGTGGTCCGGCTGCAGCAGCAGAGCCGCCGGGTTACCAAAAGGCTTGTTGTTCGCAAACCAGGCCGGGTCAGTATGCCCGTGAGGACTGATGATCGGCAGGTTTTTAATCTCCTGACAGAGCGCGGGCAACGGTGCGCATACTGCTATCAGAAGAAAACAGGCGGTCAGGATGCAATGAATAGGTTTGGCGTGAGCTGATCGACATGGTGGTTACCTGCTGACCGATAAATAAAAGGCTAAGTTCTTCGCTAAAGATGTTATACCGAATTCAGCAAAATTGGTTCAACCTGTTTTGAATGATTTACTACCAGGTATTGATATAGAGCAGTATTGTTCGGTTTCTGTACAGAAATGGTGACGGTAAATACCTTACCTTGTTCCTGCGCTCTGCGTAGGAATGCAGAGCCATCTGCAGGTAACGTGTGAAGGTGAGGTACGCATTCCCACGGGGACTGTGGGAACGAGGAATAGGCCTGGGAGTGTCAGAATACTCACAGCAAGACTTTGGAGGGATTCTGATGTTCACTTATCTTCCAGCTTTCATCATACCCCATGAACAAATAGCGCCAAGTCTGAAGAGCTGCGAGATAATGAGGTTTATATTTATGTTTATGAAAGTCAAGCATCGCCTGGTCATAAGCCGTTTTACTGACAAATATACTCTTTTCTTTAAGATTGAACGAAATCAGGCTGTTTTCACCACACCAAATTGATTCTGGCTCTATCTTATCAAGTCCAAATGACGATAAATTCGGTAAGTTCATCTGCTTCCATTGACCAATAATCGTGTTAAAGTTTTTCTTAAACTCTTTGCACATATAAAGGAAAGATTTTCGGGAATCTTCTTGGCTCCATCGATATTTATCAGTTCTTTTTATAACTTCTGATAGTTCATTGATTTCCTGATGTCCTTCTTTCCATGGGCGCATCACCTGATAGCTGCCCAAAAACACCTGATGTTTTTTAATATTTTGTTTCAGGGCTTCTGTAACTAAAATCACCTGATAGCTGCCCAAAAACTCCTGACGTTTTTTAATATTTTGTTTCAGGGCTTCTGTAACTAAATCAGGGTGTTCTTCACAGTACGTTGCGTATTTTGACAGATCACATTCAGGATTCATTTTTGGTGCACTGTACATGCCATCAGGTGCAACCATATATGGGATGCGTTCAAACCAGTGATTGTCCGTATCCATATACATTAATGAGTTGTTCTGGTTATTTACCAGCGTATTTTCCACCCGTGTCTTATGGGTTGTTTTTGCTTTTTTCTTCGCTACATCTAATGTATTTTGCCCCTCTCTGAGGGCGGCTATCCTGATTCTATCCAGCATCAATTGACATTCCTCCCTCGCAGGGTATGACAGTCCAAAGCCATTAGGGTTTTTCATAAGCTTGAACTCTTCAAGATGACCCAAATCATTTTCAACATTAAGAACAACAATATTATCACTATCATTAAAAACCGATTCCATGGTATTAATCTGATCCATAGTCATATTGACTTGCGAATAGATCACCAACACTGGAATATCCTGTTTTTTTAACCTGTCGGCTTGCGCTTGTATTCGGGCAACATAATTAAAGTGGCTCGAAATACGTTCTCCCTCACCCTGATCTGTTCCATCGAAAATAGTGGTTCCATACAGGGCTACCCAAGTATATATAACCGGACCTGGCTTAATAATCTGGTAGTTATCGCGTTTTATCTCTTTTGTTGTAACTCCCGCGAATTGAAGACCAAGAGCCATATTATCAATATCCTCCAACGGGATATCTGATAGAGGTAGCTGCTGCCCATGGATTAATTGATTGACTATCCTTTTGTATTTTTCCTTGGTTATCGGGATAGAATTATCACTAATTTGATGGCTTCGTGATAAAGAAAATTTTGAAATCATTCGCGAGATAAATCTCATTCGATTAGTGCCACCTTGCGGATTAGTTACCCTTTCCTCAACATTACTCACTGCAAGAGCAGCTTCAGTTCTGTTAACAGATCTAGTCGTAAACTGGGCAGTTGCCCGGCCTTCCACTGATTGACTTGAGTCAGTACGTGCCTGAAACTCCCATTTTTCCAATAACTTATTAGCTTCCATTGTAATTACTCCTTCAGAGTATCTGCACAATCAGTACAATCAGTAAGTAGGCGGTAGTTTGCAATCGAATATTTAGATCACTCCTTCAGAAATAAGTTCCAATTCTTTTTAGTCAAGGCATCCGCAGCCGAAGGCATCCCCGAATGTTTCCTGTTACCTCGCTCCCACGCTTTTAGGCCTTTAGGCTCTCGAGTCCTGTGGATCCTGCGTGGGCATGCGAGCCATCTGCAGACAAAGTGCTGAAAATGATGTATGTCTTCTGAGTAACTTATTCTATTTTGGTTCGATGGTGCTATATTGATAGGCAATAACACCCCTTACTTGCATCAATAAGCACGTCCGTTTTTAATATTACATAGTTAGCTGGCGGCCTCTTTTGGCACCAGCATAAAGCCCATATCTTCCGCCTTTTTCTTCAGGTTTTTCATGACCCGGTCTTTGTACTGTCGCTCATAGTAGTCTTGACCCGGATCCACATAGTCGCTGCCATTCTTGAGCAGCGTGTAAACCAGGCGCGCCAGTTTGTGTGCCGTCGCCGTAATGGCCTTGGGTGAACCCGGCTTGCTTCTCATTCTCCGGCAAAAGGCGCCCAACGCACTTTTTGAATTCATCAAACCAAAAGCCGCCATTCTGAACGCCGAAGCAGCTGCACTTGGGATACGTTTGGTTTTTCGTTTAAGCACTTTACCACCCGATATATTGGTTCCCGGGCAGAGGCCCAGCCAGGGGCGTAGCCGGTTCTGTCTGCCGACTGGGCAAACAGGGTGTATGCCTGTTCGTTATCTGGCATGACGATTACATCATAGGTTTCTGCGACGGCCAGAGGGATCTGATCCACCACCACCGGAACCACGTTCTGACCATCTTTCTGAATCACGGTCATTTTCAGACCGGGAATCCGGAAGTAAGAAGAATAAGACACCCACAAAAATATCCATACTATTTCATGGATGAAATTTATGGATGTCCTATTCTGCTTGTTCTGCTTCTCTGTTCTGCTCCTCGGGAGAGTAAAGATGAAGTCTTTAATGGGGACTGGTAATGTCGGTAAAAATAATCATTTTAAGCCCGCAAATCATCTTCAAGATCGTTTAGAAACCGGTCAAGCAAATTTCTGCTGGCATGAGGCATGGTAACAACATGAGCCCAGCCCGTGCCGTCATTCCCTTTGTCAGGGAGTGTAGACAGCGTCCATTTTCGTACCAGTTCAGGGGATGCGAGATTATCAAAGTACACGATGTTCGATAAATCACTGGCACGTTGCGAGTTAAGCTGAGGAAAATTGTTCTGTAGCTGTGACTGCAGGTAGGCGGCACTGGCCAATACCAGCTTCGCATCAGCCTGCTGCTGTGCAAAGGAATCAGACGTCGTGTAGTAATGCACCTGCGCGGGTTTGATCGAGTCCCGGGAGCAGGAAATTGTCCCGGGTTTATAAGGAGTATAAGAAGGATCGTGCACTTTAGCGAAAGCGTCGTGGTATTGCTCAAAATCGTCACGACCACAGACAAACAGCCCGGCTACACCATGATAACCAAAGAACTTGTGCCATGATATTGCCAGTGAATTGTAGCGCCTTTTACCGTTACGGGTTTGCTGCAGCATTGCCCTCCGGGGGCTGGCCTGCAGGTAGCCACCAAACAGGGCTGCATCTACGTGCAGATAAGATTCCCGCTTCTGTAATTTCTCCTGAATAGCATCTATGTCATCTATTCCACCTCTGAAGGTCGCTCCAATGGTGGCTATCAGTAATACCGGTGAGTCGGGGTGTTGGGCGAGCTGTTTTTCCAGGTCATCCATATTCATGGACGCGTCGCCATTGGTTTGCACCGGCACTCCTTCCAGGCCAAACAGGTCGCAGATAATCTGCATTGAATAATGTGCTTCACGGGAATAGAAAATTTTCGGCTGCTGGCCTGTGCGCTGTTTCAGCAGTGTTCTGCCAATATAAGCACCCTGGATATTACTGTCTGTTCCGCTATGACTGACTATGCCCCAGATGTTGTTATCAGGAAATCCATAGCGTTTAGCAAAGTGGGACACAACGTCCTGCTCGAGGCTGAAGCAATTCCATGGGTCTTCAGGGTGATGCGGGTTACCCACATTGTTCATGTGTCGGATTCCGAACTCTACTTTTTCCAATTCCCGACACCACCTGATCATTCCCTCCGGAGCGGGTTTCATACTGCAGGGGTAGCCGAGGAATGTTCGTGGATCCCGTTGAGCAAGTAGCTGTCGTCGTTTATTCAGAAACGCACGCTGAAACTTATCGGGTACACCGACGTATTCCTCGTGATCAGGCAGTGAACCAATTACTGGTCTACAGAGTCCTGCGGATACTGCCATGCCGCTGGCTGACAGAAATCGCCTGCGTGTTATCATCAGATGACTCCTCAATACAATATTTAATGCAGATCAAAAGACCACAACCTCTCCGGCAGAATGGTTGCGGCGGGATGGATGAATTTGTGGCGAGTCGGATTTGGTTTAAACCTGAAGACTCAAAGCAATCATGTCTACTTCGGAGTAGAGCTGATCCCGGCGAGGCGCACGTTATGAGGTTGCAGTGATACTTTTTACCGGTATTACGGACACCACCCCAGGCTCTGATGTTATTTGTCAGCTGTTATTTTTCAAGACCACGCGGTAATGGGGATGTCCTTCCTCGAGATGCTTCATGGCCTGATTGACATTGCTCATATCAAACAGCTCCACTTCTGGACGGATACCGTGGAGGTCAGCGAAGTCCAGCATTCTGGCAATGGTGGCCGGGCTGCCAGCGGGCGATCCGGAGACGCTTCGCTGGCTCATAATCAGGGTAAAGACACTCATTTTCAGGGGCTCCAGAGTGGCTCCCAGGAAATGCAGCCGTCCTTTTGCATTCAGGGTATTCAGATAGCCTTCCCAGTCCAGACCCACATTCACAGTGGAGAGAATAAGGTCAAACTGATTGGAGGCGGCTTTCAGCTCATCACTGTCTCTGGAATTGAGTGTTTTATGGGCACCGAGCGCCAGTGCTTCTGTCCGTTTGCTCTCTGAACTGGTAAAAGCCGTAACCTCACAACCCCAGGCATTTAAAAACTTAACCGCCATATGGCCAAGGCCGCCAATACCGATAACAGCAACCTTGCTGGTGGGGGCAAGACCAAATTGAACCATCGGGTTAAATACGGTGATGCCTCCGCAAAATAACGGCCCTGCATCTTCATTGCGGATACTGTCTGGCAGTTTAACGACACTGGTCGCCTGTGCGCGAACTTTATCGGCAAAGCCACCATGACGACCAACGATAGTGCCCTGAGAGTCAGGGCAGAGATTATGATCACCTGACAGACAACAGTGACAATGCAGGCAATACCTTGAATGCCAGCCCAGGCCGACCCGGTCTCCCGATGCCAGCCAGGTTACATTTTTACCGACAGTACTGATATGGCCGGCTACTTCATGACCCGGAACAAAAGGGTATTCTGTAATTCCCCAGTCATTTTTCCACATGCTCAGGTCGCTGTGACATAGACCGCAGTGGGTCACATTTATTTCAACTTCGTCGTCCTTTAACGGTCCGGGATCGTATTGAAAGGCTTGCAGTGCAGCACCAGGTTCATTGGCAGCGTAAGCGTTTATCATTTGTTTTCACTCCATTAGAAGTACGAATAATGAGTACTTGTTGCGAAAAGTGTAATGAACAAAGAATAGACACTAACGTTGCTGGCAGATTCAGAATCATATTCAGGGACATCATTTTTTTTGGTGGAAATGAAGCTTTTGCATGAGTATCACCATCCTGGCCATTACTCTGCTGTTTCTGTTTTTTCTTCTGGCAGGTTCAATAACAAGTTCAGGGAAGAATTAGGAAGGGAAGAATTAGGACACCCATAAAAGTATCCATACTATTTTCATGGATAAATTTATGGATGTCCTGTGTAAAAAACTGTCCGAAGTATTGTGAACAAGGGGAATGACAGATCATCAGGAGGAAATCAGGGACAGGTTTAGAATTCAGAATTTTCCCTGATAGATCTTTTTCAAATTTAATCCAAACCGAAAAACTGGGGTGAAGTCTTGATTCTTGAATTCCCACCTGACACCAACCCCATCAACCTCCTAAAAAACGATGCATTCCTCACCGTCTCCAAAGCCTCATCCGCAGGCGGTTCTTTCATCATCTCTGTCAGCTTCTGCCGAAAGGTAGCCACGTCGTTGGTTTCCTCCAAATAATTCAGCAGCTGCTCCACCCGCTTGCCATACATGTCTTTGTATTTGGTGCTGAGGTATTCGGCGGCATCCACCAGTGACTGCATATCTGCTCGATGATTGGCTCGTTTCTGGGTCAGTGTGGATATTTACAGCAAATTCAGCCGGTAAATCTGGAGCTCCTTTATCCACAGGCGGCAATGGACTATCGGCTTTCTTCTTCCAGCCATCGCCATAGGTTTCCCGTATATAGTCTTCGGTAGGTTCATAGCCGAGGGTGCTGATCTTATTATCCCGTTCCGCCCTCACCATCAAATCTTCTTCTGGCTCTGTCTTCCTCCATACTCTGGGCGGTGTAGTAATGAATAAACAGGACTTCCATAAATCCAGGGTGAAATATTCAGTAAAACGTTGGTTCAATTTTTATGATTAGTAAATTTATGGATGTCCTATTCCTTTTTTTGTGACCCCAGTTTTTGGTTATATTTATGGGTGTCCTTAACTTACTTTATGTATTTCTACTTCAATATAGTTTCATCTTCGGTAAGCTTTGAGCTATAACCAATAAAATCAGCCACCCAACAATTGTCCAACCAAATACCAAATTTAATAGGAAAACCGGGGTCAATAGGAAAACCGGGGTCAGGTCTTTCTTCTTGAATAACCATCTTCGTAGGTTACTATTTGCGATATGAAAGTCCTGACTATTCCGATTTTAAGCTGAAAAATTATAACCGATTTGTATCTTTCAAGAAGAAAGACCTGACCCCAGTTTTTTTAGAGACCAGCCCTTACCCGATTTAGGAATGCTTACACCATACCTGTGATACCAACCATGCAATCACCAACTCTACTGGCGTCACCTGTAACATCAAAGCCTAAGTAACTGAGATATGCTTTTGGCTTCTGACCTTCTATATATACACAAGTAGACACAGGGATGAAGTCAGTCCCCATACAAAAGCCCTGCTGAAGGTGTCCACCTATTGTACTGTATGTATCTTCTTTGATTATTTCTTTTAATACCGCTTGTGGTGCCCTATCCCAGAGAATATTTTTCTCCTGTAAAGACGCTCGATAATTTACAATAAGATTCTCTATGTCAGATTTCTTATCGCCTAGAATAAAAATGGCATTTCCGTTTGCACTTTGGCTGTCATAAACATCTAATGTCATATCAAAACTGCCGGATGAAAAATCAGGTTTTATTTTGCATATTTTATATAAAGCGGTTTTATGGCAATAGCCCATGAGCAAAAATTCACACAGAGCAGCTTCCTGCTTAATGATTGCCAATGTGTCAATATAGTTTTTTGCAATCATTCTGGTGTATTCACCTAACTCACTCATAGATGGAGGTAGCCCCATGCCATTTAAGTTTGAAAATACAGTTGAAATTGCTGCTTGTACATTAAGGCCGATTAGTGAGCTACCGGCATAAGCAAGTCCAACTTTAGATTGCAGATATGTATCTTCAAAAAAACCTCTTGTGCTCGGTTGTTTACATATAAGCGGTATGGAAAATATTTTTGCACCAGAATCTAATAACATTGAAGGATTTGTTCCCCCGTCTGTTATTTTTGAATCTCCTACTACCCATACTGTTCCATTGCCTTCTCTATTAAACCAACTAACTATTGATGTCATATCTACTTCTCTCTGAACTCATAACTATGGGTATTCCTAAGCTTGGTTGTGGGGCGACGAAGGCGTCCCTACGAACCACTTGTTAGCATCTAGCTGGAATATTTCTCATATAGTTTTTTTGCTTTCTGATTAAATTCTTTTTTTGAA
>NZ_JAVRMB020000207.1:0-9786 GCF_031844845.1 Endozoicomonas sp. | reverse complement strand
GTGGTTGGGTCCTGGCGCTACCACGCAGGACCCACAGGGCCTAAAAGCGTGGGAGCGAGGAGGGTTTTGCGACAACCGCCTTCGCGAGGATGACGGTCGGGGGGTGTTTTGCCCTTTTGCGACACCCTCGAAGGCGGGGATCCACTACTCGCGATGGATTCCCGCCTTCGCAGAAAAGACGACAGTGGTATAAAACGTTGTTTAAGACCTTTTGCGACACCTTCAGAACGTGAGAACGAGGAACCTTCTAAAATCTTATCTAATTGACCAGACGCAGCGACAACGGATAACGATAAAACTCACCCCTGCCCGCTTTCATGGCAGCCCGCACCAAGAAAACCAGCACCACAATGACGATCACGGGTACCAGCGGTAATAACAGTAAACCCACCAGCATCAGTTTGAGGACAATCCAGAGAACGACCAACAGGCTGATGGTAATCTGGAAGTTCAGTGACTCCCGTGCATGGTGCTCGATATAGAGTGACTTATTCCGCTTCAGGAACCAGATCACCAGAGGAATGACAATATTCACCCCCGGAACCATAAAACCGAACAGCGGCAGAAGATGCGCCATAACGGCCATATTCTTATCATCCCGATTAATAACGGGCATGTTCATGGGGGGAATACCAGAATCATTCATCGCAGCAGTCCTGAGCTAGTAATAAAGAGCCTTGAGCCTTTCTTAAGCAAGGCAATAACGTTGAGCCTCGGACAGGCTGAGTGTGCCTTCGTAAATGGCACGACCGGTAATCGCACCCTCAATCCCTTCATGGGCAACGGCTTTGAGGGCTCGGATATCATCCATATTGGTGATACCACCGGAAGCAATGACAGGAATCGCCATACTGTTAGCCAGCTGGCGGGTCGCCTCAACATTCACTCCCTGCATCATGCCATCCCGGGCAATATCTGTATAAACAATGGCAGAGACGCCATCTTGCTCAAACTGACGAGCCAGCGTAATGGCTTCGATGTCCGTCATTTTTGCCCAGCCATCGGTTGCCACCAGGCCATCACGGGCATCAATACCCACAATCACATGCCCGGAAAACTGTCGGCAGGCTTCTTTGACAAAATCAGGATCAGTGACGGCTTTAGTCCCAATAATGACCCAGGAAACCCCGGAGTCCAGATACGCTTCAATGGTCGACAAATCACGAATACCGCCACCAATCTGCACCGGCAAATCAGGGTACTCAGCGGTAATACCACGCACCGCATCAGCGTTTACCGGCTTACCGGCAAATGCACCGTTCAAATCCACCAGGTGAAGCCTCTGACAACCCGCGTCAACCCACCGGCTGGCCATTGCTACAGGGTCATCACCAAAGACGGTAGCGTCATCCATTTCCCCCTGACGCAGCCGGACGCAGGCACCATCTTTTAAATCAATCGCAGGAATTATTAACATCTTATGGCTTCCATTTCAGGGCTTCCATTGCAAAAAATTCTCGAGCAGCTGTAGTCCATTTGCGGCACTTTTTTCGGGGTGAAACTGCACAGCAAAGATATTCTCATGGCCAAGGGCTACATCAAATCCAAGGCCATACTCACTCCGCCCGACCACCGTATCTTCATTGGCAACGTGAGCATAGTAACTGTGCACAAAGTAAAACCGTGAGTTATCTTCAATCCCCTGCCAGAGGGGATGAGAGGGCTCAATCTGGCTGACCGGGCTCCATCCCATATGGGGCACTTTCAAACGATCCCCGTTGCCATCCCGAAGGTCTTTGCCAAAAAACTTCACATCTCCGGGCAACAGACCAAGGCATTCAACACCACCATTTTCTTCACTGTGATCAAGCAGTACCTGCATACCAACACAAATACCCAGCAATGGACGGGTTGTTATAACCTCACGAACGACTTCATCAACGCCATGACGGAGTATCTCGGCCATGCAATCGCGGATGGCGCCAACGCCGGGAAGGACTGCCTTGTCAGCAGTAAGGATCTGTTCAGGGTCAGAGGTAACAATCACCCGGGTATTGGCATCAGCCACATGCTCCAGGGCCTTGCTGACCGAGTGGAGATTCCCCATTCCATAATCAATAACAGCAACCGTCTTCATTTCTACAGGGTGCCTTTTGTGGAAGGCATCTGACCTGCCATTCGAGGGTCCAGGGCAACCGCCATACGCAGGGCTCGACCAAAGGCTTTAAAGACGGTTTCTATCTGATGATGGGCATTACGCCCCCGGAGATTATCAATATGAAGTGTGACGTCAGCATGATTTACAAAGCCCTGGAAGAACTCAAAAAACAGGTCAACGTCAAAATTGCCGATCATGGCCCGGGTATATTCGATATTAAATTCCAGGCCAGGCCTTCCTGAAAAATCGATCACAACTCTGGAAAGCGCCTCATCCAGTGGTACATAAGCATGCCCGTAACGGTAGAGTCCTTTTTTATCACCCACTGCCCCGGCAAAAGCCTGCCCCAGGGTAATACCAATATCCTCAACGGTATGGTGATCATCAATTTCATTATCACCCACCGCCTTGATATCCAGATCTATAAGACCATGGCGGGCAATCTGATCCATCATATGATCAAGAAAGGGCACCCCTGTCTCGAAGGATGCCTTACCCGTACCATCCAGATTGATGGCTACACGAATCTGGGTTTCCAGTGTATTTCTTTCAACACTGGCCTTGCGCTCAGCCATGAACTTCTCCGGTTGGGTTGTCTTCTATTGTTTGCCGGGATCTATGGTGAGCCATTATATAGAGACTATTTTCCAGTCGCTATGGATCTGCCCGGAATAATTTCCCCATTTTACTAAAGCTTGTAAAGGCCGCTTCCCGCTACCCGCTCCCCGCAGAAGCACAAACGGCCCTGGCTTTTTCGGGTAGCGGGCAGCGTTCGTTGAAACGGGGAAATTATTTAAGGACGATTCCTATGGGCATTCCTGTTATTCAGCTCTGATCTGCTCATAAAGGTTGCCTTCAAGACTGCCAAGTAGTACATCCACCTGCTGCCTGCGAATTTGAGCAGGCTTGACTTTCAAAGGGTGCAACCGGTCATTAACCCAGTGAGATGACCAGTTCCAGGTAGTTGCCACACACTCCTGCGCAAACGACTTCAGACCGAAGCGCTCAGATTGTTCGATACAACCGGTCAGAAACTCATCAACATCAGACATCACAATGGGGTAACTGCCCGCAGGTCTGTCATGGTATTTATTCTGGGTCTGGTAGAGCCAGAACTGGCTGTCTTTTGGCATTTCCTCATTATTCATGGGGGTTAACTGCCGGGGATTTACCAGGACACGACAGGTCCGTTTTTGCTGCCGATCCATTGATTTGAGCATATTGGCTGGCATGGCAATCAAAACCCCATTAAACCGGCCTCCCACTAAAGGGATAACCCCAAGATCTGTGACTTTTATATGGTTAGCGTGACTGGTACGGGTCAGCCAGCCTCTTCTGAACCCATCGACCCATACGGGTACTCCAGGCTCAAACCCGACACTGGTTGACGTTATTGCCGGTTCGTAGTGCATATTGCCGTAGCCGACAATGTACTGATGTTTGACGTTATCAAACGGAGGGAGGCACTCATTAGCCATACTCAATGACGGAACGGTAAATAACATTGCCAGCAGCCCTGCTACCAAAGAAACAGGGCAATTTACTTTCCACATTATTTTTTCCTCAACATTTTTTCAACAACCTTTATGAAACCTGAGGAGAACGCAGGAGTTTTCCTTCCACTATCAAAACTGGATTTTTAAATACTTTTAATTGATTAAACATATAAAAACCCGCTTTTGGCAGACTATAAATTCTATCAACATGAAATAGCCTTTATTTCCCAGATAAAATAAAAATCAGTCTCAACATAATAGACTTCATTATGAAAATCGAAATCAATATTAAAGATATAGAATAAGAAATTAATTTATTATAAGGGTTGATTTTGTTTGACAAACAGTTTTATTGTGTAATGGAACACAGAAGGATCTGGTTCCCATGACTAGTCGATTCCAACAAAAGCATCTCAGGCTTTGTATTGTATCTGTCCTTAGCTCAATGGCTGCACCTGTCGCAGATGCTCTTGTGTTGCCGCCAAAACCACTGGCCTCAAATGTATCCTGGAGCTGTCAGTCCGGTATTAATAATGATTGGCTCTGCCGGGGCGATAGCAGACAGAGCCGTCAGCCCAAGCCTGATTTTCAATATGCTAAACGGGCAGAGCAGAAATCAACGATTCCCAAGTTGGCTTTTACCAGCCCTTATGATGAAGCATATAATCAATTACACTCGAATACCGACATCACAGAACCATTAGTGAGTTTACTGGAGTCTCCGGGTAATCATTATGTTCTTCAATGGATGGCGGCAAAAGAACGAGGACAACTGGAAGCATTAAAGCAACGCTACCCAGTGCTTCAAAACGCGACAATTGCCCAGTATAAAAGATCCGGAAAAGTCTGGTATGTGCTTCTTGATGGCCCTTACCCAAACCGTATGGCCGCAATGGCTGAGCTGGACACCCCGCCCAGATCCCATATGGCACGGGAACTTTATCCATGGACAAGGTCTATGGCCAGTATTCAAAAGCTGGACATTATTCAGCCTGAATACCCATCACAGCAATTGGCTGACTCTTATCAACAGGAATATCAGCCAGAATTACCCATTCAAGGGAATGGTAATACCCCTGTAAATTACGACATTTCTTACAGCACAGAGCAAAACAACCAATTACCACGGTATCAAGACGCTTACTACCCTCAACAGCCTCAACAAAGTCTGAGCGTAGATAGTCGTCGAAACGATTACACCCGTGACCAGGAATCATATAATCAAAGACAAGCCGCTGACCTGGAAACATTGCCCTACGGTAGTGAGTTTAATGGCGATACATATTCCAGTTATGATAATGATCAAAATTATCGGATTTTGCCTGAGCAAGCCAATCCTCAGGAAATGTATGTCAGTATAGCCCCGGCCTATCGAAGCAGAATCCCACAACAACATTCTCCACAGGATGTTGATTACAACATTCAAAATATCCAGGTGGCAGAGCCTTCAGCTTATAAAGAGCCTTCAGCTTATAAAGAGCCTTCAGTTTATAGACAACCACCGGCGTTTAAAGAACCTGAGCCATCCCTGCCTTCAATGAATGTTCTGACGGCTAACCCAAAGAGCTATACCATTGAATGGATGAATGCCAGTCGAAAGGCATCACTGGAAAGAGCAAAGCTCCGTTACAGTGAATTGGAAAATACCCAGATCATTCATTACAAGAAGAAAAACAGGAAACGTTATGCGTTGGTCAGTATGCTTTTCGTGAATCGTTCGGAGGCACTGGATGCGCTGTTGACCCCATCATTATCGAGGATTTCTACCCGTTTCTCGCCAAAGGTCAGGCAAGTCTCTTATCTGCAATCCCTGGTTGGCTCAGCGCCTCAGCCTGCTCTTGCATGGGCTGAACCAAGAGTTGAACCAGCAATTCAAAAGCGTCAATGGATTGGTCAGGAAGATCCCGGCGAGAAAACTTACATTGTCAGCAGACAGGCAGATATTACACAACCTATTACCCGGGAACGCTCACAAGAACGGAAACCCTATGAACAGCGGCAGAAAATGATTACCTATCAGGATAGTAACACCGCTCGTTCACCTCAGATCAACAGAGGCTATCAACCTGAGATAAGCCCTCAGCCAGTTAAAAGTCAGCAAAAAGCAGACAATAACCAGCAAATTGTTTCGCTGCTCGATAGCCCTGATAACAGTTATACCATTCAGTGGTTCTCATCCAGTAACAGGGCGTCAATAGAGAGGCTCAAGCAGCGATTTCCTGAGCTCGCTTCTGCTGTGACCGTTCATGTCAGGCGCAATCAGAAAGACTGGTATGTCCTTGTTCAGGGACAATACAGAAACAGTCAGGCAGCCATCATGGCATTGAAGTCACCGGCAATGAAAAACATTGCCCTGGTATTGCACCCATGGACCCGCCCCCTTAAAACGCTGAAAAAACAGCAAATCGCCAGCCTGTAATTCTGATTTAATCCCTTCATAATCTATCTATCTTACCATCGGCTGATGGTAAGATAGTTGCCTGTTACTACAACTCTTCCAAACTTCAGATCCCGAGGCTACTCATGAACCGCATTCTCAAGTTCATTGCCGTTCTGCTGGCGGCAGTGGTTTTGCTGGGTGTCATTGCTGCGGCACTTTTGCCCCGTTTTATTGACCCTAACCAGTTTCGTGATGAAATAACCCAGCTTGTGTATGACCAGTCGGGACTGAAAGTCAGTATTAATGGCCCTATCGACTGGTCAATTTTCCCCTGGGTTGGTCTGTCTCTTGAGAATGTTTCTGTAGAGGGTGCCGATAACTCTCAACTGGCTCAGCTGGGCTCTGCCGGTGTTAGCGTAAAGCTGATCCCACTGTTGAGCAAACGGGTTGAAATGCAGACCCTTGAGCTGAAAGGTCTTGAGCTGACTCTGGTTAAAAACAGTAAAGGTGAAGGAAACTGGCAGGTAAGCGCCCCAAAAACTTCCAGCCAGCAACCAGGACAAGAACCACCCAAAGAAAAAGAGTCTGCACTGGTTCCTGAGTCAGAAAAAAGTTCATCGCCACTCATGCTGGATATCGCCAGCGTTAATGTCAGTGGGCTACTGGTTAGCTACGATGATCAACTGACTAACAAAAAATACATCATCGATCAGGCCAGCTTAACCACTGGAGCCATTCGCAATCAGCACCCCTTCGACTTTGAACTGAAAGCCCATATCTCTGTTCCCGATCTCGTGCTGAATGCACTGATCAGTGGTGCTATGACCTTTAATCTGGAAGCAGGTAGTTATGACATCCAAAATCTGCAGGTTAGTGCCAGCCCAGACGTACCCAACGCCGAAAGCCTAAGCATCATAGGGAATATTCTGTATCAGCAGACACCCCTTACTGTTAAAGGTAATGTAGGTGTCGCTGAGTTCAATCTGGCCAAACTGCTTGATCAGATTCAGATCCAGCTTCCCCCAATGTCAGATCCCAATGCCCTGACCAGGCTTTCCTTTAACAGCCACTTCAATACCAACGGCGAAAGCCTGAACGCCGATAAACTGCAACTACAGCTAGATAGCTTTGCCCTTGATGGCAACTTCAAAATGGCCAGCATTGATCAGGGTGATATGCAGTTCAGTTTTACCGGTAATGACCTTAACCTGGACAATTACCTCCCTCCGGCCGCCGATGAAGAAGAGCCTTCAGCGGGTGAAAAGTCTTCAGCGGGTGAAAAGTCTTCAGCGGGTGAAAAGCCTTCAGCCATTAAAAAGCCCTCTGAGGAAGATCAACCCACTGAATCCAGTCCAGAAAAACCATCGTCAGGCAAAGAGCACCCACTTATTCCGGAAGAAATGCTGCGCGGACTTAATCTTGATGGCTCGATGAAGCTGGCCTCGCTCACTGTTGCCAGATTTATTTTTGAACAGCCTTCACTGTCTATAAAAGCGGCTAAGGGTAAACAAAAAGTCAACATTGGTTCCCGCTTTTATCAGGGCACCATTGATATGACGTCTAATATGGATGTCCGTCAGTCTGGAAAACCAAAAATGGCGGTATCTGCTGAACTGAAAAACATCAGTCTTGAAGCATTGTCCAGGCCAATCCCTGACCTTGCTTCGCTGCAAGGCGATGTTAACGCCAATATGAAAGTAAACACCCATGGACAATATACCAGCGCACTGACAAAGAACCTTAACGGTGACGTACAGTTCCAGATCGATAAAGGACTGTTCACCGATGCCAATTTTGACAAAATGGTGTGTGAGGGGGTTGCCAAAATTCGCAAGAAAGAACTGAGAGCAACAGATTGGGAAACCTCTACAGAGTTTACCGATCTGAGCGGTACGTTTGTTATTAAAAATGGCGTCGCCAGCAACGATAACCTGATTGCCTCCCTCGCTTATATGAACCTGAAAGGCGATGGCTACGTAAATCTTGTTAACCGCCAGTTGGATTATCGTATGGGCCTCAACATTCGTGGTGAAGAAGCACCGGACAGCGACCCTGCCTGCCAGATCAATAAAGAGTACGTTAACGTTACCTGGCCAGTTCGCTGCCATGGCGATCTCAACGCTTTGAAATGCGGCATTGATACCAGACGGCTGACAGAAACCGTTGCCGACATTGCAGAAAACCGCCTGAAGAAAAAGATAGAGGATAAGATTCAGGGGCCAGTAAAGGATCTGTTAAAGGGTTTCTTTAAATAACTATTAATATGATCGGCTTCCCTGAAGCCGATCATCAATTCACGTATTTGAATTTAACGACACCCTTAATGACAAGAAGAGAAGTATTTTCAGACGACACATTCAGTCAAAAGTTACTGGACTGGTTCGACAACCATGGTCGTAAGCATCTTCCATGGCAGCAGAATAAAACCCCTTATCGTGTCTGGATCAGTGAAATCATGCTCCAGCAAACGCAAGTAACCACCGTTATTCCATATTTTCTGAAGTTTATGGAACGATTTCCAGAAGTCACTGATCTGGCGACAGCACATGAAGATGAAGTACTTCATTACTGGAGCGGGTTAGGTTATTACAGTCGTGCAAGAAATCTGCATAAGGCCGCCAAAAAAGTCGTTGAACATTTTTCAGGAGAGTTTCCCCGCTCCGTCGAGCAATTGATGGAACTATCAGGTATTGGTCGCTCAACTGCCGGGGCTATTGCATCCATCAGTATGGGAATAAGGGCGCCCATTATGGATGGCAATGTTAAACGGGTTCTGACCCGTTACTTTGCCATCCATGGCTGGTCAGGGCAGACGCGTGTTGCCAATGAACTCTGGGAAATTGCCGATAAACTGACACCTGAAAACCGAGTGGGGGATTACTCCCAGGTGATGATGGATCTGGGAGCGACGGTTTGCAAAAGGAGTAAACCCGCCTGTCACGTTTGCCCATTAGAAGATAACTGCATAGCCCATAAAACCGGTCAGGAGAAGCTGTTCCCGGAATCAAAGCCAAAGAAAAACAAACCGGAAAGATCAACGGTTATGCTGATGGTAGTCAACCAGTATGGCGAGGTTCTGCTTGAAAAACGGCCACCCACTGGCATCTGGGGTGGACTCTGGAGTTTTCCCGAGATTTCAGACCCGGACCAGATTACAGAAGAGACTTTCGAGAAGACGGGTCTGACGTTAAACAACTGCGACTTCTGGCAATCTTTTCGCCATACCTTCAGTCACTATCATCTGGATATTACCCCGGCACTGACCTTTGTTGAGTATCCGGGTCAAAATGCTGCTCCGGAGATAAAAGACAGTGACGCCTATTGCTGGTTTGCGCTGAATCAACCACCTGAATTGGGACTGGCAGCTCCGGTAAAGAAGCTTTTGCAAAAGGTGGAACTTACTCTCTAAATGGAGAGAGGATTGATTCTCTCCCTCTTCGCCTACGGGCGCTTAATTAGACATAGCAATAAAAACCAGACCTCTTATCCAACTTAAATTCAAACAACACTTTTTATAAAAAAAAAGTCCCCGATTTTCACCCACTCCGTCTTTTCCGCGAAGGAGGGTGTCGCAAAAGGGCAAAACACCCCCCGACCGTCATCGTCGCGAAGGCGGTTGTCGCAAAACCCTCCTCGCTCCCACGCTTTTAGGCCCTGTGGGTCCTGCGTGGTAGCGCCAGGACCCACAGGGCCTAAAAGCGTGGGAACGAGGTTCCTGGTGGGTTTTGCGACAGCCTCCTGCGCGGGAAAGACGGAGGGTCAACCTTTTGCGACAACCTCGAAGGCGGGAATCCATCTCGAGAGTGGGAGTC
>NZ_JAVRMB020000206.1:0-14510 GCF_031844845.1 Endozoicomonas sp. | reverse complement strand
TTCAACCCTCCTCGCTCCCACGCTCTGCGTGGTAGCGCCAGAACCCAACCACAGACACGATTCCTGTGGTTGGCTATGCATTCCCACGCAGAGCGTGGGAACGAGGTTCCTGGTGGGTTTTGCGACAGCCTCCTGCGCGGGAAAGACTGAGGGCTGGTACTTTCTACAATGCCACTTCCCTGAGCCTGAGGATCCAGGGATTCTCTGGTCAGAGTGAGAGAAGAGATCATGACAAGCCTGAAAAGCATTTTTGTTTTTACTTTATTGTTGGCCTTCTGGCCCTTTATATACCTGTTTTCCAGTTATCTGGCACTGGGTGAAGTCGACCATCTGACGGTTCATGAACTCTATAATTTTGTTCCACTGGGAGTGATCAGTGGGTTGGCTGTCATTTTGCCTTTGTGGTCAAGACGTTATGCCCATTGTCTGTTCTGGGGGCTGGCAGGGTTTATCGTTGCGGCCCCGGTTGCTTATTTTGCCAGCCTCTATGGAGGGCTGGTTTTGGCGCCATGGCTGTCAGCGACCTTTCTGGGAAGTATACCGGTACTGATTTTTACGTTTATTGGCTACAAGGTGGGTGAAAAAGTTCAAAACTATGCCAATGGCTACTCCTTTGGTTGAGGCGTTTCGTTTGATTAACAGGCCGATGAACCTGCCAGAAAAGGATTTTTTTCATTATTAATCTTAATTTAGTGTTGTTCCATAACTCTTGTGAGAGAAGGTTGCTAAACTGAAAGTACCCTTCTTGTAACATTAATTTGAATAAGAAACACAAAGGTTTGAACGATGCATAAGGCGGTTTTTTCAGTGAAACTTAACTCCGATCAGGTGCTGGAATTCTACAAAGGAAAGAAGCATTCTGTGAGGATTCGCACCGATTCGGGGCAGACCCTGAGTATCCCCTACGATATTCTGCTGAAGTTTGTCACCAGGGAAGGAATTTACGGTCGTTTTGAAATCACGTATGGGGATGATGGCAAACTTCTGGATCTTGTTCGCCTCAGCTAACCTCCGTGTTACTAACCTTGCAGCATTCTTTGAGAATCGTCGCTAACTTCCGGGCTGCAGGTCCTGTCGTGTTCGTGTCAGGGAATGCCAGATAGAGTGGTACGTTGCGGCTGTTATCAGGTCTGACGTTCAATTTTTTAATAGTGCCTTCTTCAAGCTCTTGCTGGATATGGTGCGTTGGCAACCATGCAAATCCGAGCCCTTGTTTGACCAGCCTGATTGAAGAGCTGATGTGACTGACAGTCCATCGCTCTTCAGATCCAAGCCAGCCAGCATTAGCCTCTCTTTTGATCCCTGAATCACGTATGACAATTTGGCGGTATTGTTTAAGTTCGCTCTCGCTAATAGCACGGTCCATTTGAGCCAGAGGATGCTCAATGTGAGCAACAGGGGCAAAATTGATAGAGATTAAAGGCTCTCCGAGAAAACCCTGGGGCACGATACCGGTAATGACGATATCGGCTTTGCCACTGACCAGCATATCGGTTGTACCTGATAATACCGACTCTACAAGCTCAAGACGTGTATGCCTTGATACGGGTGAGAAAAGCTCTAATGCCTGAACTAACAATGAGTTGGGGAAGATAACATCAACGGCGAGGGTGAGTGTTCCCTCCCAGCCTTCAGACAGGCACACTGCCACTTTTTCCAATGCTTCTGCTTCTTTCAGAAGTGTTTTGGAGCGCCTGAGCATGACTTGACCCGCTTCGGTCAGTACTGCCTTTCTACCCTTTATTTCCAGCAGCTCAATGCCCAGTTGATGCTGGAGCTTATTGATTGCATAGCTGATGGTGGACTGGCTTTTGAAAATAGCTTCAGAAGCCTGGGCAAACCCACCATGTTCAACCACGGCCTGAAGCATACGCCACTGATCAAGAGTCGCTCGTGACATTGGGTAAAGTCCTATCTATCTAAAAAACCGATTGTTTTGTGCGGTATTTTGAACTTTTATTTCGGTAATTTCGATAGTAAATTGAATCTATAGGAAGAAAACAGACATTTAAAGAGGCGTGAAGCAATGGCTCAATTACTACAGATCAACAGTAGCCTGTTTGGTGAAAATGGACAGTCATCTCAATTAAGCCGGAAATTTGTCGAGCGTTTTTTGCAGGCAAATCCGGATACTCATCATACAGTGAGAGATTTGGCCGACCAGCCTGTTCCTCATCTGGATGCTGAAATCGTGATGGGTTTTGGTTTGTCTGATGAGCAGAGAAATGGAAGGCAGATTGAAATGACAGCGCTTTCTGACCAGTTAATTGAGGGAGTAAAGGTTGCTGATATTCTGGTTATTGGCTTGCCTATGTACAACTTCAGCCTGCCCTCGACTCTGAAATCCTGGTTTGATTTTATTGCCAGAGCCGGTGTCACGTTTAAATATACAGAACAGGGTCCTGTTGGTTTGCTGCAGGGTAAGAAAGCGTACATTATGGCTGCCCGTGGAGGGCTATACGCTGGTACCGAGTACGATACTCAAACGGCGATGGTTCAACACTTCCTTGGCTTTATCGGTATTACGGATGTTGAGTTTGTTTATGCAGAGGGGCTCAATATGGGTAACGATACTAAAGAGCAGGCAATCAATGATGCTGAGCTCAAAATAGACAGCCTGATGTCCGTAGTCCGTAGTCCGTAGTCCGAAAAAGCCGAGCCTGCTTGCGCTTTTGCGGACAACGGACCACGGCTTTGTCAAGCTGCGGTGATAATAAGATATTTTTCCATTAATGCTTCCTCAGTCTCCTCGCAGTCCGGATTTTTCGGAATGCAATCCACAGGACAAACCTGCTGACATTGAGGTTCATCGTAATGCCCAACACACTCTGTACAGAGCAGTGGATCAATCTCGTAAATCTCTTCCCCGGGTGCAATAGCACTGTTCGGACACTCGGGTTCGCAGACGTCGCAGTTAATGCAATCGTCAGTAATCATTAAAGCCATAGGTGACCGGTGACCTTTAGTGTTCAGCTCCCGCCTGCTCCTGCCTGATAGTATTCAAGTCTGGTTCAGGCGCTTGTCAAAAACGCATGACGAAGATTCGTCATCCTGAGGCATGAAAGATTTGGGCACTTTCTTTCACGACAAAAACGTACAGGCGGGCAGTATCTCAGTTTCTGTTGAATTTTTCAGTCAGTGCTTTCTGCACACAAGGTGAGACAAACTTGGAGATATCCCCACCCAGAAAGGCTATTTCCCGAACCAGAGTAGAGGAAATATAGGAAAACTGCTCAGCAGGTGTCAGGAAAAGGCTCTCTACCTTAGGGGCCAGTACCCGATTCATATTGGCCATCTGGAATTCGTATTCAAAGTCAGAAACGGCCCTCAGTCCTCTGAGGATTACATGGGCCTGTTGCTCTTCGACAAAGCTGGCCAGTAATGAGCTGAAGCCAGTCACCTGAACGTTCGGCAAGTGTGTCGTTGATTCTTCGGCAAGACTGACTCTTGTTTTCAGATCAAACAGAGGCTTTTTTTTGGGGCTATCTGCAACGGCGATAACAATAGTGTCAAACAGTCTGGCCGCTCTTTCAACAAGATCCATGTGGCCCTTGGTGATAGGGTCAAACGTACCAGGATAGATTACCTTGATCATTAAAGATGACTCTCCGGCCACAATTCCAGTGACAGATTTTATGGTATCAGTTACGCATTATGTATCCAGAAGCTTGCCTGGCAAAATCCCGGATAAATTTCTGAAGGCAGGAACACCAATAGTCTGAAAACATGGCGACCCTTTCCCAGTAAAAGGGCATGTTAGCGAAATAGTCAAACGGGTTCAAATAATCAGATGTCAGCAATTCTTGTTATAAGGAGTGAGGCGCCGGCTGGGGGGCTTGCTTATCCCGCTCCATAAGGGCGGTTGGACTGCTGAGGTTGCCAGTTTGAGAGAACCTGAAGGGTTTTCTGGTGTAGCTGGCCTTGGTAGAAGTTCTGCAGAATTTGTTGGAAGATGGGGTTCCCACTACGCACCTTAGAAAATAATGTGGCACAGGCATGAAGTTTCAGAGAGTCTGTCTTACCCATCGCCCCACCACCCAGGATATCTTCAATTGATTTCTTTCCTGCATGCTGGTTCACCGCATCACAGCATGTCAGTAATCTGTTCTGTAGTGTTTGGTCAGACCAATACGCCTGAGCCTCGTGAAGGCTCTTGATTTCAAATTTCTGGCTTTGCGTGCTGGGATGTGGTGATAATCCTGCCACTTGAGGGAAAATAAACCAGCTCCAAT
This sequence comes from Endozoicomonas sp., assembly GCF_031844845.1. Lineage (GTDB taxonomy): Bacteria > Pseudomonadota > Gammaproteobacteria > Pseudomonadales > Endozoicomonadaceae > Endozoicomonas. Next base: position 10,278 of record NZ_JAVRMB020000206.1, on the reverse strand, counting down.
GACCTTTCTTCTTGCCGTTTTGCAATTCACTAAGTGCTTGCTCGTAAATACTCTTGTTATTGGAGGATGTGTCGATTTTGTTTTGCGCATCAAGAAAACGCGTGAGATTTGCTGGCACCAGGCTAGCGGCTGATAATACCGGAACGGGTGAACCAGTTGTTGAATTGGCAACGATAACAGGAGAAGACCCGCTTTTTAGCTGCGGTTGCGGTTGCGGTTGCAATTGCGGTTGCGGTTGCGGTTGCAATTGCGGTTGCGGTTGCAATTGCGGTTGGATGAGCCCGGGAGCAATGGGCTGGGTATTCTGATGGATTACATTAGCTGGGTTTGTTGCCGGTTTTTTATTGGTATCATTTGGTGTCGCTCCGTTCGGCGTAATAGAACCGTCTTTCGCAGGGCAACCCGGAGCTATTTTATGGGACGAATTGACCTCTGATGAGGCAGTCTTCAAATTTCCACTATTAGCATTTACAGCACCGGGAGTCCTGGTGTTGGCAGAAGGGGAGGTCAGACATCGATATATATACTTGCAGGGAGTTACGATTAAATAAATAAGGAAGTCAGCCAGAGACTTGATGGTATACACAATCGCCCTGCCTATCTTACCGATAACGTTAGCTACAGCGGATACACTTCGGTTTAACCAACTGGCATTTTGATTGGTTTTCAGTCGCTCGTGCGGTTGGGCAGGGTTATCTGCTGATATTGCATTCCCCCCTGATGTATTGAGCGTTGCCGGAACTGCCATCACTTATACTCCTGCTTTTATGTTTAAGTGCTTACCCATATGCTTTCGTAGATGATTTCCTTCTGCGTATATAAGTCTCTCTGTACCCAAAGTATTTTCTAACGACGATATAATTCTCATGAAGTCTCTGGAACCAGTCGGTGCCTTCAGGGCTGGATAATCCGATCTGGCCATCTGACTGTAGCACTGGTGGCAAAGCATTAAACTAACTGCCTGGTTAGTAATATTGGCCATGGGTTAACCTGTGGGTGCTAATGCCGGGAGTACGGTCACCATGACAGACATATTGTCCATTGATCCAGCCTGATAAGCCTTGGCTAATGGCCTGGCTGCAGCTACGTGGACAGGATTGCCTTGGTTGAGCTGACGATCCACTGTACGGGCAATATCAGCAGAGAATGCAACCTCTGAAATACCGTCACACATCTGAATAAGCTTTCCTCCTGTACTTTCATGGGCGGGTATTTTGACCACTTTACCTCTTGCGCTGATGGCTCCGTTTAGAGAATGGTCTCCCAGGGACCTCGCAACGGCCAGATTTCCGTTTACCCTTGGTACCCCTCTGACGTCTAATACTTCGCCTCCTCTTTTTTCAATAGAGTGTTTGTATCTAGGGTCATCAGGCTCGGCATCTTCACTGACCTGTCTGACTCGCCCCCTGTTATCAATCAGGATTGCCCTGGAATCCCCCAGGTTAACAATCCATAAATCACCATTTATCCGCAGGGCAACATTGGCTGTTGTTCCTGATTTATCAAGTTCGTAACGAAAGCTTTCAGCAGACTGTCCGGCGGGTATGAGAGGCGATTCAATATCCAGATCGACGAGAGCCAGTTTAAGTGCATTCCAGATACCATCATCGTGCAAACCGTTTGGATTCCATTCCTCAATCCGTCTTTTCAGGTGCCGTACCATATTTTGACTGGCATATTGTGACCAGCCACTTCCACCATGCCCATCAAAAATACCCGTGATATCAATATCAACAGGCAGGTTATTGATCATAACGGTAAACCGGCTGGCGATGTGTGCATCCTCCATCCTGTCTCTTGCTCCCTGAGCATAAGCAATACCGGTTTGAGTGCCAGGAATAGCCTCATAGTGAATGGTTGTTTTGTCGTCGCATGGATAAGTACGAGTTACTACTGCCTGTGCTTTGTCTGGCAGCAAAGCTATGCCGGGGGCTTGCTGATAATAGGCGGCAGCATTTGGATCCCCTTGAAATGCTTTTGGGTAGTGATTGAGTTGAGTTTCTGCTGCGTAGAGTTCTTTCTGCAGTTTTTCCTGAATTTTCTGTTGGTCAGTAACAATCTGGTATTCCAGGTCTTCTATATGTCTCGGTAAATACTGTGCTCTATTGAAAGGCCGTTGTGCATGGGGAAGATATTGTCGGGAAGGTTTAACACCCGGACTGATAGCTTTAGTATCTTCCGTTTTATTTGGTTCAGGAGCTGTGGTTTTTGTACTGGTAAACAGAGACGTCAGACCGTTAAAAATGTATTTGCAAGGTGTGGCAATCGCCCAAATTATAAAGTTAATCAATGATTTCACGGTGAATACCACAGCCCTGGCAATCTTGCAGACTACATCAACGACCACAGATACGGCACGTCCTAACCATCCAGGCTGCTTATGGGCTCCCGGAGTGGGGGATGGAAACGTTCCATTGATAGGCAATGAATCAAGACTGGCAACTTGTGGCATCAAATGTCTCCTTGCTATGAATTCCAATAACTGGGACTTTAGAGCTTATTTTGGTAGTAAAGTTCAAATGAACGGTAATGATGGCGTTTGAAAACAGTAATAAGAACGCTGTTTTGATGGAAAACAGCGTGGCTCCCAGTGCTTCAGGAGCCATAGCATCAAAGCTGAAAAGCCTTATTTTCCGCCGGAGAGAAACGCCAGCAGCTTTTTCTGCAGCCAACCGCCATAGGGCGGGTAGATCATCTTGGCACTGTTCAGCTTGCCTTTGGTTAACACTGCTTTAGCCTTGGAGAATGTCTGGAACCCTTCATAGCCATGATAGTGGCCCATTCCCGATGGGCCAACACCGCCAAAAGGCATATCTTCAACCGCCACATGGAACAGGCATTCATTGATGCAGACGCCACCGGAGTGGGTTTGGTCCAAGACTTTCTGCTGGTTACCGGCATCGGAACCAAAATAATAAAGCGCCAGGGGTCTGGGTCGTTGTTGAACAAACTGGATGGCTTCATCCAGGCTGTCAACGCCAATGATGGGGAGTAGTGGGCCAAAAATCTCTTCCTGCATCAGGGCCATGCTGTCTGATGGGTTTTCAATCAGGTGTATGGGGAGTCGACGGCTTCCGTCGTTAATCTCTTCGCTGCCCCCTCCCTGAATATCAGGAGTATGAATGGTTGCTCCCCGGGCTTTAGCATCTTCAAGCAGGTTTTGCAGCCGCTGATAGTGGCGATCATTGATTATCGACGTGTAATCATTATTACCATTGACCGTTGGGTACATTTTTCGAAAGGCTTTTAAGCAGTGTTCGATAAATGCCGCCTTTTGCTCATTCTTTACCAGAATGTAATCGGGGGCCACACAGGTTTGGCCAGCATTGAGGGATTTGGCGTAGCAGACTCTTTCTGCCGCTTCCTGAATGGGGAAATCATTATCCACAATAACCGGTGACTTACCGCCCAGTTCCAGGGTTACCGGGGTAAGGTGCTGGGCAGCGGCCCGCATGACATGATGGCCCACTGCCGTAGACCCGGTGAAGATCAGGTGATCAAAAGGCAGGCTGGTAAACTCGGTAGCCACATCGGCATCACCACACACGACGGTCACCAGGTCTGCAGGGAATGTCTGCTCAATAATACGGGCGACCAGCTCCGATGTTTTTGGTGTGAACTCGGACATTTTAATCATGGCCCGGTTACCCGCAGCAAGAATGGTCAGCAAAGGGCCAAGGGAAAGAAACAGTGGGTAGTTGAAGGGGACAACAATACCGACAACGCCCAATGGCTGGTAAACCACCTTTGCTGAAGCTGGCAACAGTTGAAGACTGAGCTTCCGCTTGCTGGGCTTCATCCACTTTTTCAGTCGTTTCAGGGTGTAGTGAATATTGCCAAGGTTGGGCATAAATTCTGCGAGTAGGGATTCACTCTTTGCCCGTCCCCCGAAGTCTTCATCCAATGCGGTAAGCAGTGCTTCTTTATTGGTCATTAACGCTTTCTCAAGTGCCTTCAGCCGGGCTACCCGTTCTTGATAGCTGGGGCTGGGGTCTTTCAGAAAGGCCTGACGCTGGCTGTTCAGAATGTTTTGGAGTGAAGGTGTGATGGTTTGAGTCACTGTCCGGTTTCCGGTAGCGATGGGGGTTGCAGCCATCATGGTTTTTTCCCTTTGCCCTGAATTTATTGTTTATTGTAATTGCTGATAGCCATTGTTTTTAGAGGAATTTCCATGATTAGTCAATTGGTACGGTTGAGCTAAGAATGATCAGCCATCGTCATCAGGAGAAAATTGACACTATGGCCGACAGGTTGTCTGTTGAACCGGCCTGATAAGCCCGGGCCACCAGATTTGCACTGGTTACTGCCAGAGAGTGATCTTGTGTCAACTCTGTGTGGACGGCTCGTGCTATGTCATTGGAACTGGCAGCATCGGTAATACCATCGCAGACCTGGATCAGTTTTTTTTCCTGTAATTTTCTAGCAGATACCTTGGTGATTTTGGGTCTTGAACTTACAGCACTGTCGTAGTGAGTATGATCTCCAAACGCTCTGGCTATGCGTAGCCCCCAAGCTTTACCGATGATCATGTTATCCTTTACAGTACCTTGTCTTTTCGTGATGGACCTTGTGTATTTTTGGTTGTCGGGTTTCGCATCTTCACTGAGCTGTGTTGCGCTGCCATGTTTATCCAGCAGTAGTGCCCTGGAATCACCAAGGTTAGAAATCCAGAGGTCACCATTAATAAGTAAAGCGACATTTGCGGTAGTACCGGATGCTGAAAAGTCTTTCCCTGCCATGTGATCCTGATCAGCAAAAGCAATTTTCAGTGCATTCCAGATGCCTGTATCGCATAAACCATTCTGGTTAAATTCCTCGAGCCGCCCTTTAAGAGGGTTGATGATATGTTTACTGACATATTTGGACCAATCTGAACTACCATGGCCGTCAAAAATACCGGTGATCCTGATAGTGTGTTCGAGACCTGCGACGGTAATGGTAAATTGGCTGGCAATATGGGCGTCTTCCATAGATGACCGTGCTCCTTGGCACGAGGCAATACCACAGGAAGGGACTGAAACGGTCTTATACTCAACGGTGGAAGTCCTGGGTTTTTTTGTATAAGCAATTTCAAAACTTCCTTCGCTACTATTCGTTACTTCTGGATACTCGCCGATATTTACAAAGAACTTGTCAGGTGTTTTTAAATGGAGTAAGCGGGGGTTGTCATGCTTTCTTTGAATATCTGCTGCTTGCCTGGCTTTTTTCAGCTTTTTTTGGATTGTCTGCTCATCGGTGACGATCCTGTATTCCAAATCTTCAATTTCGGAACTGTGCAATACCTCATAGGGTCTTACTTTCAGTGCAGCTACTTGTTGCCCTTTTCTCAAGGCACAAGTCTCCCGCATGGGTATGGTATGTATAATGTGTTTCTTAATAACGTTTGCAGGCATTAGTTTTTCTACAGGACTCTTACACGGTTTTTCAGTGGCTGGGATTTGCTTTGTACTAGCACTCTGTGCGGCATTGTTTTCATTACTTAATTCATGACCAGATGAAGTCATATATTTTCCTGCTTCCAGCCTACACGAGTCCTGGTTGTTGTCTAAAAAGCGAAGGGGCGTGTACTTAGTGGAAGGCTCACATTTAACACAGCAGAAATGGCCCAGTAGGCTGCGGAAAAAGCTATTACGGGTGGATGTTGGTTTTTTTTCTGGTTGATCACTCTGCAGATGAAGTGGTGTTTGGGTTGTGAGGGATGAGCTGATTTCTTTCATAACCCTGCCTCGAATGGTTGGTTATCTAACACTTGTGAGATTTATTCTAAGGTAGGACTGCTGAATCAAGAGAAAGTTTCATCTCTCAGGCTTTCGTAAGACATTTGACGGGTGAGATGAAGGGAAAGGCTGGCCTGTACAGTCCAGCCCGGATAAAGGATTGCTGCTTAGCAGATACGGTCAGCCTTGTAGTAGGCCTCTCCAGTATCGATACCGGTATCAAACTCAGTCTGCCCGCTACGGCTGGAAGTACTCAGCTCTTCTCGGGAAGCTGCCGTCTCTTTGGGGAGCAGGTGGTCAACAGCGGCTTTCTCTTCCAGCAGTTCCTGTTCAGTCTTCTTCATCATTGCCTGACCGTAGTCGTTAATGTGAAGGTGCTGGACAACCTGATAGCTGCCAAATTCACAAAGAACCGGGAATGAGTAGTAAATGCCTTTGGCAACATCGTAGCTGCCATCGGAAATGATACCCATGGAAACGATGCGGCCATCACTGCCCAGAGCCCAGTCGTGCATATGATCCAGAGCGGCCTGAGCGGCAGAGGCGGCACTGGACAGGCCACGCCATTCAATAATTTCAGCACCACGCTTCTGGATGCGAGGCGTATATTCTTCCTTGTACCACTTCTCATCGATCATATCGATGGCCGCTTCATCACCCAGTACCTGGGCATGATGCAGGTCAGGGTACATGGTGGGTGAGTGGTTACCCCATACGCATACACCTTCGATATCAGAAGGGTTTATGCCCAGCTTGTTACCCAGAATTCCCTGGGCACGGTTGTGGTCAAGACGAGTCATGGCACAGAACTGGGATGGCGCCAGGTCTGGAGCATTACGGGAAAGAATCAGACAGTTAGTGTTCGCCGGGTTGCCGACAACCAGAGCTTTAACATCGCGGTTGGCCACATCGTTCAGAGCCTTGCCCTGCTCGGCAAAGATAACGGCATTGGCTTGCAGAAGATCAGCACGTTCCATGCCTTTTGAGCGTGGGCGAGCGCCAACCAGCATGGCGTAGTGAATGCCACGGAAACCATCAAAAGGATTGTCGTGCAGGCTGATGCCGTGAACCAGTGGGAAGGCGCAGTCTTCCAGCTCCATGGCAACGCCACGAAGTTTGTCCATCGCCTGGGGAATCTCAACCAACTGCAGGATAACAGGCTGATCAGGTCCCAGCATTTCACCGGCAGCGATTTTGAACAGCAGAGAGTAGCTGATGTTGCCAGCTGCACCTGTGACCGCAATTCGTACGGGTTGTTTCATGGGAAACTGCTCCTTAGAGTTTTGAGGTTCATTCTTAGATTAGGAATATTACAGTGATCAGACGCACTGTTTATTTGATAGAGATCAGTCGCGCACAGATTACTGATATCATTGCGGTAAGTCCATATACCGGGTGGTGTTTATTGATGTTTTTCGTTTAACTCTGTGGGGCAATCACGGGACCGCTGGCATTCAATCTCCCTGTCCAGTGTGTGAGGATCGGAAGATAAGTAATTGTCCGGTAATAATTTCCCCGTTTTGTTCACCACAGAGTCACAGAGGTATAAAGCAAGGTTTTTCTCTGTGGTCTCTGTGACTCTGTGGTAAAAAAAGCAAGTTATTCTGGGGCAGATGCAAAAGCCTGTAGTACAGACTTAATGGTTTTGTCATTTGCCTTGAGGGATCCGCCAAGATACGCAAACTCCAGGAGCGCCTGGTCAGGGTCCCAGCCTTGAGAGAGGCGGTAAATGATTCCCAGTATGCCAGCACGCTGGGTGCCACCAACACAGTGGATATAGAACGGTGAAGGCAGCGAACTCATCATTTCAGCAATTTGCCTGAGTTGCTGTTTGCCAAGCTCTGCATTTTTGGTAAAGGACAGATCTACGGTATTAATGCCCTGGCTTGCCAGCCATTCACGCTCTTTATCCGCTGAAGTCATGGCGACTACGGTTTTGATGCCAAGCTTTGCAAGGCTCCGGGCTCCGTCAATGCTCTTCAGTTCACCGCCCCGGTAAAAATGCTCGTCATAACGTATCAGCCAGGCTTTAAGGCCGTCTTTTTCTCCGAGAATCTCATAGCGCTGATGATTTAATTCATCGGCTTCCGGTGGCAGGTCACCTCTGGAGCCCGATTCATAATCAGCGGCATTGACGTGATCGCGGTCACCGACCGCACCATTATCATGAGCAAGGGTGCTTTGGGAAAAGATGGTCAGTGTCAGGAAAAATAAGGGAATCATCAGGGTGTAGCGAAATCGGACATACTTCATCGTGCCAGCCTCAATCATTGTAATAAAGGGTGTTGATAAAGGTAGCACGCTATACCGTTGTTACTAATTTATCCGAAGCGTGTGAACAGACTGAAATTGACCTGTCCGGCGATTTTTCTTTTTTCCAGCTGCCAGTTTTCCGGAACGGGCAGTGGTACCAGTTCTTTTTCTACCTCAATATAGATTTGACTGTTTTCATGCAGGTAGCCGTTGCTTTCAAGTAGCAGGCATGCCGGCTCCAGCAGGTTCATCCGAAAAGGTGGATCCAGGAAAACAAGATCAAAGGTGGTTTCAGCGGGCTGGTTTAACCAATTGAGGCTGTCCGTTTCAATAACTCGTGCGCGTTCAGCTTTTAATAGAGCGAGGTTGCTCTTCAGAGTTCGTGCGGCAACCGGGCTCTTCTCCAGCAAAATGGCTGAGGATGCACCACGAGATAGTGCTTCCATGGAAAGTGCGCCGGTACCACTGAACGCATCCAGCACCTTTGCCCCCGGCGTTATCATTGCCAGCCAGTTAAAAACCGTTTCCCGTACCCGGTCTGATGTTGGGCGCAATCCGGGGACATTGGCAACGGGTAGCTTACGGCTTCTCCACTCCCCCGCAATAATCCGCAGCTGTCCACCGCCGGCATGTATTGAGCCGGTTTGAGGGCGGGGTTCTGAGTGCTTTTGGTTTCTTGATTTACGGGGCATTAACAGGCACCAGCTGAGTCGAGAAAAATTGGGGGCGTAAGGATACTCTTTTCATCGCTTCAGGTCATGACATAGACCAGAAAGATAAGAGCCAGCCCGCCGGTCGCCCAGAGTAGCAGTCGCTTATTATGGATCGGTTCATTCGGGTTCATCAGAGTTGGACTTTTTTACCAGATAAAGTTCATTTCGTGTCAGCCTGAATTAAGATAGGATATGCGATTATTCATAGCCTGCATGATTGATTGTTATTGTTTTTAAATTCGCTTTTTACGGTTCGCTTTTTATGAAGAGCGCTCCGGACCTGGTTTCAGGTATGGCGATCATCACGCTCATCAGGCTCTCCCACCAAGGTCATTGAAGTAGTCTATGTTCGGTTCGCGCAAAGACGGTGAGAAAAAAGCTAAACGCAGCTTTTGGCCCTGGGGTCGACGTACCCAGGATGAAGCTTCTGAAGAACAGGCTGAACAACAGGATGAACCTGTTGCTGTTGAGGCTGTTCCTTCCAAAGAACAACCTGCTCCGGAAGTGGTGACTGAAATTGTCGCTGAGACAAGTTTAGACACTCAATCTTCGGAGAATGAGACTTTATCACAGCCTCTGCAGGCTGAAGCCCCTTCCGTTGTGGCAGTTGAGCCTGAAGTTGCTGAAAATCTTAATGAGATTACTGCTCGTGAAGAAGCTGCTTCTGAAGAAACTGCACGTGAAGAAAAAAGTATTGTTGAGCCTGTAGCTCCATTAGCACAGGAAGAAGCGGAACCTTCTCCACAACCAGATATTCAGCCAGAGTCTCTGCCAGAGGAAAAACCTGAAGCAAAGACGGGCTTTTTTGCCCGGATGCGTCAGGGACTGAGCAAAACCCGGAGTGTGTTGGTTGAAGGTGTTGCAGAACTTTTCATCGGTAAAAAAGAAATCGATGATGATCTTCTGGATGAGCTGGAAACACAGTTGCTGGTAGCGGATGTTGGCGTTGAAGCGACCACAGGAATTATTGAAAAACTCACGAAGAAAGTGAAATACAAAGAGCTGGATGACGCTGATGCGCTGATGTCAGCACTGCAACACGAACTTGCAGTAATTCTGGAACCCGCTGACCAGCCTCTGGTAATACCGAAGCAGGATACCCCATTCGTTATTCTGGTTGTGGGTGTCAATGGTGTCGGTAAAACCACCACCATTGGCAAGCTGGCCCGTAAACTCCAGTCTGAAGGCCACAAGGTTATGCTTGCTGCTGGTGACACTTTCCGTGCCGCAGCCGTTGAGCAATTGCAGGTCTGGGGTGAGCGGAATGAGATTCCGGTGATTGCCCAGCAGACCGGTTCGGACAGCGCCTCGGTTATCTTTGATGCCTTTGAAGCTGCCAGGGCCCGTAATGTTGATGTGTTAATCGCTGATACCGCAGGTCGCCTCCATAATAAGGATTACCTGATGGAGGAGCTGAAAAAAGTCAAACGGGTTTTGGGTAAGCTGGACCCTGATGCTCCTCACGAAGTGTTGCTGGTGCTGGATGCTGGTACAGGTCAGAACGCCCTGAGCCAGGCTCGTCTATTTCATGAAACAGTTCAGCTGACCGGTCTGGCACTGACCAAACTGGACGGTACTGCGAAAGGCGGTGTTAT